>JBJOGJ010000183.1:0-7981 GCA_046048295.1 Pseudomonadota bacterium
CGGACCTATTCAACAGCATTCGCCAACGAGCGCATCGATCGCTTCTTCAGCAGCCTGGCAGCGCATGGTGCGCGCCACGCCGAACCCATCCATATTGCCGTGAACTTGGACGGACGACAGATCGCGGCCGCGATCTGCATCGGGACGCGAAAACGCCTCTGCGTCCACATCCTGACATACGACCAGGACTACTCCCGCTTCGCAGTCGGCGTGCATGCCCTGGAGGAAGTGATCCGATACGGTATAGCAAATGGCATGACCTGCCTGGACTTCCTCGCGCCGCAGTCCCCCTTCAAGGCCGACTGGACAGACACGAGCGTCGCAGTCGCGGACTATGCGCTGGCGATCTCTCCACTCGGCCGCGCCTACTTCCATGGCTTCATCGGTGTTGCGAGGCCGTTCGCCCGGGTTCTCGCAACCTGGTGGTCGAAACGCAACCGCCGGAAAAACTGAACATTCCTCAGCGCACGCCGAGCTTCTTCTGCAGGCTCGAGGATGACGTCGTGTACTGGAAAAGCAGCCTCTTGTCCGGATAGATGTAGCGGTGCGCCTGCTGCGCCATCAGCGCGGCCTCGTGGAATCCCGACAGGATCAACTTGAGCTTTCCGGGATAGGTGTTGATGTCGCCGATCGCAAACACCCTGCTCTCACTCGTCTCGAACTTCTCCGTATCGACCTGAATGAGGTTCTCGGCAAGATTGATGCCCCAGTCCGCAACCGGACCGAGTTTCATTGTAAGTCCGAAGAACGGCATCATCACGTTGCAGTCGAGATGACGCTCTGCCTCCTTCGTCTTTACCGTGACGCCGGTCAGCATCCCGTCCTCGCCGACCAGCGACGTTACCTGGCCGATGATGAGATCCATCTTCCCGGCTTCCACCAGACGCCGCATCTGTTCGACCGAGTGGGGCGCACCGCGAAATTCGTCGCGGCGGTGAAGAAGCGTCAGACGCCGGGCTAGCGGTTGCAAGTTGAGCGTCCAGTCAAGCGCTGAATCGCCGCCGCCGACGATAAGGACATCCTTGCCCCGCAAATCCTCCATCCGCCTGACCGAATAGAAAACCGACTTGCCCTCGTAGGCCTCGATACCGGAGAGCGGCGGCCGCTTCGGCGTGAACGAGCCGCCCCCAGCGGCAATTACGACGACTTTGGCGAGAAAACTGGTGCCGAGATCCGTGACCACTAGAAACCGTCCGTCGGACTGTCGTTCCAGGGCATCGACACGTTGCGAGAAATGAAACGTCGGCTCGAATGGGGCGATCTGCTGCATGAGCCGGTCGGTGAGTTCCTGGCCGGTGACGACGGGCAGGCCCGGGATATCGTAGATCGGCTTTTCCGGGTAAAGCTCGGCGCATTGACCGCCCGGGCGGTCGAGGATATCGATCACGTGTGCGCGAATGTCGAGGAGACCGAGTTCGAATACTGCAAAGAGCCCGACCGGCCCGGCCCCGATTATGACGGCATCGCTCTCGATGGGCCCTGCTTCGCCTTCAACCGCAGCCACGTCCAATACTCCTTCCGGCAGGCGCCGCTGAACCGCCCGCCACACGCAACCCGCCAACTGACTCTAGAACTGCTTTTCCGGTATCCGGACGACCAACCCGTCGAGTTCAGGTGTCACCTTGATCTGGCAGGAAAGCCGGCTTTCCTCCCTGACGTCGAAGGCGAAATCCAGCATATCCTCTTCCATCTCGGAAGGTTCGCCGGTCGCCTCCCGCCATGCGTCGTCGACATAGACATGGCACGTGGCACATGAGCACGCCCCGCCGCACTCCGCCTCGATGCCCGGGACATCGTTTCTGCGTGCCGCCTCCATCACTGTCCCGCCCGGCTCGGCCTCGACGACCTGAGTGCCACCATCGGCCAGGATGAAAGTGATCTTCGCCATCGCCATGCTCTCGCTTCTCGCGCCGGTAGCTCAGGCCGCTGCCACGCAGCCCCCGCAAAGTGGCGCATCATGTGTTCCTTGTCGCTACCTGATAGCCACAAATCCCGAGTGCGCACAAGCGAACATGCCCAACCGCCGCACCACGTCAAATGGTGCCGATGAATACCACGGCATCGTCGAAAGCCCGCGCGACACTAGCGAGTGCCCGGGCACGCACCGCCTGAACCCGCCAGTTCACGAGGCGTTCCGCCTCCTGGGCCCGTTCCGCAAGCTCCCACGCCCCGACTGCCCGGGCCGTTCCCTTCAACGTGTGGGCTGCCCGCTGCCAGTCCGCGTCACTCTCGGCGCGCGCGAGCTGCTCGATGGTATGCGGAGTTTCCGAGGCGAAAAGTTGTAGCACCTCCTCCTCAATGTCCCGATTCCCGAGCGTATAGCGGCGGAGATGGGCGAGATCGATCGCCGGCCGCTCTTCGCTAACGTGTTCGGCAACGCCAACCGCCTGCACTGTCCGCCTCCCGCTGTTGCCGGATTGCCTCCATAGGTTGCCGGAATCCTGCCATAGCAATTGCAACGCAGAGTAAATCCACAGCAATCAAGTGGAAATATTCAATTTACGGTCGAGCAACACTTGATACCAGGAATCCACCGTTTACACTTGGGCAAACCTTCGTTTTGCCTCAAACACTTCCTATCCGGCGATGTTGGGAGTCCTCTCTGCAAGCGCCCTCCAAATGGCGGATGGCCGTGTCGCTGCAGTAAGGTCTTCTGCACCAGGGGGCGGCGCAAGAGTGCATCACCCTTGGAACTGCTGAAAGTAGCGCCCTGCAAGGCGGCCGGATGGTGACTTGGACAACTCGATGTCGAAAAACCAATCGTTGAGTGGCCGACTTGCTGAAGCGCAGGAAGGGCAGGAAACCGTCGGGAAAACCGACGGCAAAGTCACGCCCGAGGCGCCGCTTCCCGCATTGCCACCAGTATCTTCGCCGGCAGTGTCGAAGGACACAGGGCAGGCAAAACCGCCGCCACCGCTTCCGGCTGCCAACGGCCCGGCAGACGAAAGCAAGAAGATCGCTCCCACGCCCGCCGACGTTGCTGCACCCGAAACCAAATCAAGTAGCGACAAGGAAGCGCCGCTGCCGCAATTCCAGTCCGCGACGCAAGAGCCAGGACCGGATGCGTCAATCGGCGTGCCACCACCCCAGCGCCCCGGGAAAAGGACGGAAGAATCCCAGTCAGCCGACCGTCGTGCCGCCCGTCGCCGGCCCGCCGGTCCATCACGCGAGCGCGTTGCCGCCAACGACGACGTACCCTCGATCGGCGGCCTGATTTATGCGCTCAACCAACGCCCATCCAACCGCCCCTTCATCATCGCCAGTGCCGCATCGGGGCTCTGGGGCGCCATCGTCCTCGGTTTTGCACTCACCTATTTCGGCCACGAGATCGCGCGGATTGGCTCTCTCGCCGGTGTGATCCAGCGCCCGGAGATGCTGACGGTTGTTGCAACGCTCATAGGTCCCATCCTTCTCATCTGGTTCATGGCTTTCCTGGTCTGGCGGACGGAGGAACTAAGACTGAGATCGACGGCTATGACGGAAGTTGCGATCCGCCTGGCCGAGCCTGACCGCATGGCGGAACAGCAGGTCGCCTCGCTTGGGCAGGCAGTCCGCCGCCAGGTCGCATTCATGAACGAGGCGGTCGAGCGGGCCCTCGGCCGCGCCGGCGAGCTTGAAGCCCTCGTGCACAAGGAAGTCTCCGAACTCGAACGATCGTACGGCGAAAACGAGCGCAAGATTCGCGGGCTGATCGGGGAACTGGCCGGCGAACGGGACGCGCTCCTGACGACCAGCGGCTCCGTGACCGATACGCTGCAACGGCTCGGTGGACAGGTGCCCGAACTCATCGAGCGGCTCTCCCACCAGCAGATCGTACTGAGCGAGATCATCGATGGAGCCAGTAGCAACCTGACCGCGCTCGGAACCGCGATCGCCGCCCAGACCGGCAATCTCGAGCACGCCCTCGGCTCGCGCACCCAAGAACTGCAGGTGGTGTTCGAGGAATACACCACCGCGTTGGGCTCGGCCCTCGACGACCGCACAGACCGCGTGCGAACGATGATAGAAGACCAGCGTACAACGATGGATGGCACGCTGACCGAACGCACCGAGCAGATACAGAGCGTGTTCGAAGAGTATACGCGCGCCCTCGACGCGAGCCTTGCGAACCGGGCAGAGTCCCTCGACCTGCAGCTGATCGAGCGTACCCGCGCCCTCGACGACGCCTTCACCAATCGCCTCCTGAGCTTCGAAGAATCGATCCAGCGCTCGACGGCCGCCATAGACGACGCAGTGACCGAAAAGGCCATTGCGCTCAACACGGCGATGGAACATCACGCCAAGCAGCTCGGCCATATCCTGAGCAGCCAGGCCAATGAGCTCGATGAAAACCTCATGCAGGGAATCCAGGCGGTGCGCCGCACCAGCGAGAGCATCACCCGTCAGTCGCTGCAGGCAATCGAGGGACTGTCCAAGCAGTCCGAACTCCTGAAGAACATTTCCGAGAACCTGCTCTCCCAGATTCATGGTGTCACGGCCCGCTTCGAGAATCAGGGGCAGAATATCCTTCGCGCCGCCAATGCGCTGGAAAGCGCCAACTACAAGATCGACAACACGCTGCAGAACCGCAATGCCGAACTCGAACGGACGCTCGAGTCGATGGCGTCTCGCGCCACCATGATCGGTTCGGAGTTCCAGGATTATTCGTCTCAGCTCCAAGGCTCGATGTCAGAGGCCGAACAGCGGGCCCGGATGCTCACCGCCGAACTGTCCAGCAGTGCCCAGCAGCAGTCCCGGGCCGTCCTCGACGAGATCCAGCGCCTGAAGCAGGCTGCAGCCGAAGATACCAACCGCGCGCTCGAAGACTTGCGAACGAAATTCTCGAGCGTCTCCGAAGAGATGTCCAGCAACCTGACATCGATGACGAACCAGGTTTCCCAGGCCTCCATGGAAGCCCGCCGGACCACGGCTAAAGCAGCATCCGACCTGGAACAGGAGCAGCAGCGCCTGCGCGACCAGATCGCCCGACTGCCGGACACAGCACGCGATGGCAGCGAGGCCATGCGCCAGACGCTGAGGGATCAGCTACGGGCCCTCGAGCAACTTTCGCAGCTCTCCGCACAGCAGTCCCGCCAGCACGACGTCTCCCGCCCTGCACCGCGTGCCGGCAACGCCTTGCCCGCACCGCCAGGGGCACCGCGCCCAGCGCCCCCGAACAAGGAACTCGCGTCCTTATCGTCGACATTCAACCGCGAGCAGCGCGCCCGTTCGTTCCCACACAACCCACCTCCCGGAGCCGTTCCCAACCAGCAGCAAGGCACCGGCGGCGACGGATGGTCACTCGGCGACCTGTTGAAGCGCGCCTCGCTGGACGAGGAGAACGGCACCCAGATGGCCGGCCCGATCGACATTCGCCGCCTCGCCGGCGCCATCGATCCGAGCACCGCATCGGCAATCTGGAGCAGGCTCGGCGCCGGTCAGTCCGGCATCATGGTCCGAAGCATCTATTCCCCTGAAGGCAGGCTCACCTACGACGACGCCTACAATCGCTATCGCCAGGATCCCGCCTACCAGTATTCGGTCAACACCTACATCGCCGACTTCGAGCGGCTGCTGGAGGACGCGGAGGCGCAAGACCCCTCGGGCAGAACGGGGCAGGACTATCTCCTGTCGGATGTCGGCCGCGCCTATCTCGTCCTCGCCCACGCCACGGGCCGCATCGGCTGAAGCCGCAGTTCGCCAAGAGGCAGCAGGTTGATGCCGCTCACCGTCATGACCCGCATCGAGACGTGGCCCCTCAGGGAGCATTTCGTGATTTCGCGCGGCGCCAAGAAGGAGGCCGTCGTCGTCGTCGCCGAACTGAACGACGGATCGTTCTCGGGCCGCGGCGAATGCGTCCCCTATCCCCGCTACGACGAGACCCCAACGGCCACGGCTGCAGAGATAGAGGCGGCCGTCCGACGAAACCCGGAGATGGACCGCCACGCCCTCCAGCAACAACTGCCGCCAGGAGCAGCCCGCAATGCGCTGGACTGCGCCTTCTGGGCTCTGGAGGCGGCGCGCGCAGGATCGCCGGTCAGCACCCGCCTCCGCAGCGCGCCTGCCGGACGCATTCTGACCTGCCAGACCATCAGCCTCGACACGCCACAGAAGATGGCTGCCTCCGCAAAGAGGCACGCCGATTTCCCGTTGCTGAAGCTCAAACTCGGTGCGCCGGGAGACGACGAGCGGATGGCGGCCGTGAGAACTGCGCGCCCCGACGCGCGCCTCGTCGGTGATGCGAATGAAGGCTGGGCACCGGACGACCTGGAACGCCTGCTCGCTGCAGCGAAAGCCGCCAGCTTCGAGATGATCGAGCAACCCCTCCCAGCAGATGCGGACGCGCAGTTGGGCGAAATCCCCCATCCGATACCGGTGTGCGCTGATGAATCGGCACACACCACAAGCGGCCTCGAGACGCTTGCAAGCAGATACGACGCCATCAACATAAAGCTCGACAAGACCGGCGGTTTGACCGAGGCGCTACACCTGGCGGAGCAAGCAGCAGCGCAGGGAATGGACATCATGGTCGGTTGCATGGTCTCGACATCGCTGTCCATGGCGCCAGCCCTTCATCTGGCCGGCTATGCCCGCTGGATCGACCTCGACGGCCCTCTTCTTCTCGCCGAAGACCGCCACCCAGGACTTATCTATGACAACGCGTGGATCGCTCCACCGTCACCCGACGCCTGGGCATGAGCGCGCCCATCAACGGTCTACCGTCTCCCCGATGTCGCGCCGCAGCCTGAGCGCGGCGATGAGACCAACCGCTGAGATCGCCGCCATGGCGAGGTAACTGAGTGCCCCGCCGCTTGGATACAGCGCGCCCGCGAGCACGATCGCCACGCTCATCGCGATGCTGGCCGTGAAGGTGGCAAGCAACGCCTGGGCCGAGCCCGCAAGCTCATCCGGCACCAGCCTGCTCACCAGATGGAGCGTGCCGATGTGCGTCGCCGCATAGGTCAGCGCATGCGTGGCCTGCAGCAGGACAAGAAGAGGGAGCCACGGATCGAATGCCATGATGCCCCACCGAACCACGCCGGCAACACCCCCAGCGACGATCAATCCGACCGCGCCAAACGTTGCCAGCACGCGCCGCCCCACCTGGAACAAGCCGATCTCCACGATCACGCCGACCGCCCAGAGCATACCCACAAAGGTCGTCGAATAGCCGAGCGACCGCCAATGCAGAACTCCGTAGACGTAGAACACCGCATGAGACGCCTGAAGCAGCCCCGCGGTTGCAACCAGGAGCACGAAAACCCTGTGACGCAGCAATGGTGTCAGTGCATCGACCCCCAGCGATTTGCCCAGACCCTCGCCAGCCCCGCGAACGCGGCGCGGCAACAGATGCAGCGCGGCAAAGAGCAGCCCGGCACCGAATACGACCAGCCAGCCAATCGACCCTGCCCCCATCCGGTCGATCAAAACACCACCAGCCATGTTCGCGAGAATGAAGGTGAGCGATCCCCAAAGCCGAACCTTCCCGTACTCCGCTTGCCCCTGGCGTACCGCCGCCATTGCCGTTGTTTCGACAAGCGGCAGAAGACTAGGCGACACGAGCAGGAGCGCGACGACGAGCAGCGCCAGAGACGCCTTCGACGCCCCGAGAGCCAGAAGCACCGAAAAGAGCAAGGCAGCAAATGCCAGGAGCCGCCCGACGCCGACAGCATCTCCCCTGCTGTCTGAAACTACACCGATCGCCGGCATAAACCCGATCCGCAACACCATCGGCACCGCGATGAGCCAAGCAATCTCAGTAGCGCTGAAGCCTTTCCAGTCGAGCCAGACGGGCAAATAGACGTGCTGCACGCCGACGAGCACGAAAAGCGCACCATAGATCAGGGATAGTCGCGTGCGCATCACGTGTCGCCTGCTGGCTGATCGGCATCAGCGCAGATGATAGCATCAAGCAAGCAGCCGACTCGATAGATCGAGCCGGCTGCACTGCCCCCATCCCCAAAACAGGACGTTGCCGCCCTCTGGAACCTTATTTCAATGG
>JBJOGJ010000184.1:0-7977 GCA_046048295.1 Pseudomonadota bacterium
TGCACCGGGTATCCGGCATGGCGCACCTTATGACAGAACTTCTTCCCTTCGGGCTCAGCGGGCTGGTCGATGCACTTGCCGGTGATGTCGAACAGCCAGCCATGATATAGGCAGCGCAGCCCGCCATCTTCGACGCGACCATACGACAGATCGGTGCCGCGGTGCGGGCAGTAGAGCCCGATCAATCCGAGTCGATCCTTGTCGTCGCGGAACAACACGAGATCCTCGCTCATGATCCGAATTGGAATTGGGTCGCCACCCGGCGGCATCTCCTCGGCCGTCGCGATCGGCTGCCAGTAGCTCCTGAGGAACCGCCCGGCAGGTGTTCCGGGACCGGTTTGCGTTATCAGATCGTTGAGCTTCTTCGATAGCATCGTTGCGCCTCATCCAACCCTAGACCTGCAGGCTGCAATACAGCCTGCGTGAAGGAGTTCGATTCTCCTTTTCGACACCGCGAATGCTAGCATGCGCCAATGATCAGCGGCTACCGGTATGATGTGGAATTCGAGTTGGCCCCGAGAACGGGAGTCGCTCGGATCGGACGAACGCACCCGCGCCGAGAGGCTACGGCACAGGCGTGTCCCTCTGCGATGCCGACCATCCGCCGCCAGGGATCACGGATGCACGTCTTCCGTGAACCACTCCGTCGGCAACTTGTGGCCGCGGCCTTCGGCAAGCGCGCGCTTGTAGAAGGCGGCGCCTGTGGCAGTGAACTGGAAGCCGAGGCCATGGTAATTGAGAAAGCAGGTGATCTCGTCCTGCCGCATGCGACGTCCTCGCCTGCCGGCAACCACCTCGGCGAGCGTCGGTGCATTCTTGAGACCGGTCATCTCCCCGGCCGCTTCCGCCTCCTGCTCGAGGTCCGGAATGGTGAGGCCTGGCGGTGCGTGAAAGAGGGCCCCGCCGAGATTGCCCGGGTCGTGAATGGCGACCGTATTCGCACGCTCGATGGTGGCGATGTCGAATTCGCCATGCCTGATGGTGGCAATGTGCATCCCCGGCTTCACCCACGAGGCGTCGATGACGGGATCGAGACTGTTGGTGGCAGCAACGATGATGTCGGCGCCGACAGCGGCTTCTTCTGCGGTGTCAGTGGGGATGACCTCGACGCCGGATGCTTCCGCCATCGTTCGGGCGAACTCCTGCCGCCGCTGGGCGTTCGGACTAAAGCATCGCACCTGCTCGATCGGACGCACGGCACAGGCCGCCATCAAGTGTGCGCCGGCCTGGAAGCCGGTTCCAATGAGCGCAAGCGTGCGGCTTTCCTCGCGCGACATGTGCTTGATCGAAAGTGCCGTCGATCCGGCAACGCGCATGCGCTGAATGGCTCCGTCTGGGAAGATTGCGAGCGGCTCGCCGGTCGCTGACGAGAAGAGCAGAACCAGTCCACACCAGCGGTCGCCGGGCGACAACGGAACCTTCACGCGCCGCTGCTTGCCATTGGTGACCGGCCATGTCACCACGTCGGAATTGATGCGAACGCTGCCAATTCCGAGGTCCGGCGTAATGCCCACTGCCGACTTCAGCCAATACCTTGCCTCCGGCCGGTATGCCGTCTCGCTCACCACGTCGGTACGGGCGCCGGACACGGCGCGTTCCTCGGCGATTGCCGCGTAGGCCGGCTCCATGGCGGATATGATGTCCTCCATGGTCAGCAGTTCTTCGACGTCCTCGTTCCCAAGAATGAGCATCCCGGCCTCCCTGACTGTCTATTCACCGAGGAATACGTTGCACAGTCCGCGACTGCGCACCAGGACTGCTGGCGGCATCCTCTCGACGGGCTATTTCCAGAACCTCGGCACCGCAGCGAGCGACTTCCATCGCGACTTGGCCTCGGCCCATTGTTCCGCCGCTCGGGTCTCGTGCCATGCGAGCACCTCGCCTGCCGCCTGCCGAGCGTACCGCGCGTCGGTCGGGAGCACTTCGGGGATACGGGCTGCCGTGGCAACGTCGTTCAGGTAGCCGAAGACATCCTGCAGGCGCTTGAGCTGTTTCAGAAACGGCGCCGTCTTGTCCTCGAGGTATAGTCCCATAAAGAACTCGGTCGCGTAGCGCAGCGATTTCATGTCCTTGCGCATCTCGTGGCGCTCATCGATGGTGAGCACATCGATGCGCCTGCCCCAGTCCTTGACCCGCCGCCAGCTCTTCGACAATGCCTTTCTGGACAGCGCCTCAACACCGCTCATCCCCCCTTCTGCAGTTGCTACCAACTGTTCGAAGAACATGCACTTTAGACGAAACCTTGCCCAACGCCGGTCGGCCAGCGCGCTGCGCACGTCAGCACGCGTCGTCTCGCGATAGGCATGCAGGCTCGATGACAGTGCATCCTTGCCATGTGCAGTTGCCGGCTCGCAGATCTCCATTATGAAGACGTCGGCATCGCGCAGCCGTCCAACTATTCGTGCCAGGTCTCGCGCTTCGGTTGCAAACCGACGCAATTCCGGCGTATCGAGCGCGCCACGCAGCAATCGGATCGCCGTGCGCAGGCGGCGGAGCGCTACCCGCATCTGGTGCGGGCCTGATGGATCACAGCTACAAAGAGTCCTGTCCCAGTTTTCGAGGACCTGCACACAATTCGGCAGCGCTACAGCCGCCAACGCGCCGCGGGCATCCATTTCCGGCGAGATCACCACTTTAGCGCGTCGCCGCGGCACTACAGATGCTGAAACGTTCCCGCCGATCTTCAGAAGCGCGTAGCCCAATTCGGTCCGCGTCTGCTCGACCCGCGCAACCGGCTGATCGCCGAACAGAATTTCTGCCGCATGCAGAACGCTATCGGCACTTGCCGGATCGATCGCCAATTCGACTTCGTTGATCAGGCGCCTGTGTCTTCCGGCCCTGATCTCACCTCGATCGACGGCAAGATCTACAACAATCTTCCCATTGACGGCGAGTCTGCGGGTAGTTCGCCAGACATCCGTCTCGAATACGGGAGAGAGCCGCCGGCCCGCCAGCACCTCTTTCAGCCGCTGGCGGGCCGGACGGTCCGGCACACGAGTGAATTCGGGGACGGCGCTGGCAACGGGGCATTCGATCTCGGCAGTTTCGTTGCTGCCACCATGTTCGGGTGGCGCAAGAGATAGCACCTGCACCCAGCGTCGGCCTTCTCGGCGGACTCGCAGCGATAGCCCCGCCCGGTGCAGGTCGAGGTCTGGAGTGTCGTAGTAGACCGTCAAACGCTTGCGGGTGGCGGGCTCGGAGACGGAAAGTTGCCGCAGCCGCGAACGCCGACGAAACCGGTCGAGCGCTGCCCGCGGCATGGTCAGCCTGAACTCAAGATCCTCTGAAGCCATAACTCACGTGAGAATTGCATGACGCCATCTGATTTCTAATGCCTTCCAAGTGGCAGGCAAGACTTGGTACTCCGTCTTCATGATCGAGGACTAATTGCAAAAATTGCAAACACGGCGCCCGCACTCTATGAAACAGTACGAACAACCGTCGGCGGAACCTTCCCTCGCCATGATCAACTATCACGCTTGCGAAAACGGGCGTCTCCTAGCCATGCCCGTCTCTGAGGGCTCACCTGTCGTGACGCCAGATCGTCATGCAGTGTGGATCGACCTCGAGCACCCGACACTCGACGAGATCCGCCAGATCGAGCGGGCGCTCGGGATCAACATTCCCTCGGCGGACGACATGAAGGAGATCGAGGTCTCGAGTCGGCTGTTCCATGAGAACGGCACGCACTTCATGACTGCGAGCATCGTCTACAAAATCGACACGGAGGATCCGCTCAACGGCGAGATAACCTTCATCTTGTTGCCCAAGGTTCTCATCACGGTCAGGTTCTCTGCGCCACGGGCGATCGCGCTGTTCCAGCATCAGGCGAAGACCGGAGATATTCCGTGCGAGGGTCCGGCAGCGATCGCAACCGGGATCGTCGAAGCGATCGTGGAGCGGGAGGCGGACCTCATTGAACGCCTGCACCACGAAACCGAAGCGCTGAGCAAACGGATCTTCGAAAACGAGGACCGCATGAAATTGCGGGCCAAGGAGCATGCCGAGACACTCAGGGAGATCGGCAAGGCCAGCGTCATCGCGTCGCGGACCCGTGAAAGCCTCGTCTCCATCAGCCGGATGCTTGGTTACTTTCACGATGTGGTCAAGGAGAACGGCTCGGAGGGGCGTACGCGCCACCGCATCCGCTCGGTCATGCAGGATGCCCGCTCGCTCGCAACGCACGTCGACTACGTTTCCGGGCGTCTCATGTTTCTCATGGATGCCACCATCGGCCTCGTCGGGATCGAGCAGAACCAGATCATCAAGCTGTTCTCGGTGGTTGCCGTGATGCTCATGCCGCCGACGCTGATTGCCAGCATCTACGGCATGAATTTCAGGCACATGCCAGAGCTCGAAGTCGTCTGGGCCTATCCGGCGGCGATCATTGCAATGGTGGTTTCCGCCGTTGTCCCGTTCGTCTATTTCAAGCACAAGGGCTGGCTGTGATTGCGCAGACTAGAGCCTGTCGCCGAGGGGGACGCTCTCACCCCGGCCGACATTCTCCTTCCACTGACCCTTGCCGGTCACGATGTTGACCTCGAGACGGCGAGCGCGCGGGAAGACCTTGAAATAGGGTAGCGTCAGACGCGCAAGGCCGGCCATCGCCTTGCACTCGATCACATATGTCGCGTGGAACTCGGCATGGACTTCTTCATGGCCGTGAGCATGACCATGTCCTTTGCCCTTTTCCTTCTTGTGGGTGTCGGCATGCCTTTCCGCCTGAGCGGAAGTCGCCTTGCACCCGGCCTCCTTGGGGAATCCCAGGACCTGCATGGGATCGGACAGCCTCGCTATTGCCTTTGCGACGGCTGCCTTCTGGGCTTTCGTCCTGGCTGCGTGCTCGAAGCCCACGATGTCGTCGGCCGGAGCGCGCAGCTCCATCTGCAGCTTCCCACCTTCATAGGCGATGTCGAGGGTACCCTTGCCGTGCTCGTGAGCGCCATGCTGTCGGTGGGTATGCTGCGCCTCGGCGGCAGCGAGGGGCATTGCAGCGAGAAGGACGGCGAGGGGGATGCGCATGTGACGGTCTCCAACTGCTCAGAAGCATGTATGTTATAGTATAACATTCATTGCCTGTCGATGCCGGTGGCAGACTTGGCCCCTCGGCTCAGGAGCCGCCGAGCCGCGGCAACACTGGATATTGCAATTGCAAGCCGCGACGGCTTCGAACCAGCGATCAAAGTTGTGCTAGGTCTTAGTATCAAACGCCACTCGTCCAACCTCGAAGGTCAACGTTATGCTTGGCAGCCTCTTCGCGCTGATGTCCGCGATTGCTCTCGGTGTGCACAATGCGGTGGCGCGGAAGGGGATCATTTCCGGGACGGCGCTGCAGGCGCTGGCGATAAGCCTCCCGACCGGCGCCGCCGTCTGCCTGCTGGCCACCATCGCCTTCGGGCAGGTCGGGGCGTTCCTCAGCCTGCCATGGACCGCCATACTGTGGTTCTCGGCTTCGGGCATCGTCCAATTCGTAGTGTCGCGGTACCTCTTCTACCGGGCAACCGGAGCCATGGGCAGCAACCTTGCCGTCGTGGTCTTACAGGCGGAAGTACTGTTCGCGCTCATCATCTCGATGATCGTGCTCGGCGAGCGACTGACACCACTCAGACTGCTCGGCATCTTGCTGGTTTTCGTCGGGCCGATGCTGCTCGCCGCACCGTCGAAGAAGCCGGAGCCCAAGCCGAAATCCGCAAGCGCGGCCGCTGCCCCGGATGCTGCCCCGAAGTGGCAGCCCAACCATGCGGAAGGGTTCCTGTTCGCCATCCTTTCATCGGTCGGGTATGGCGCCAGCTTCGTGCTTGCAAAGCTCGGGTTCAACGCTATCGACGCAGCGAGCAGCGCGACCGTTGCCGCGTCACTCGTATCGTTCCTGGCCGCTACCACCACGCTGGCCGTCTACCTGGTCGTCGCGGGCGAACTTCGTCATGTGCGCGAGGTCGGCAAGAGCGCCGGCCAGAGCTTCCTTCTGGCGAGCGGCATGGCAGGGCTCGCGGTGATCTTCCGTTATGCGGCGCTGGCGCTGGTGCCGGTTTCGGTTGTAGCGCCCATCAAACGTCTCTCCTCCATCTTCACGGTGCTCATCTCGACAGCTCTCAACCCGGATCACGAAGTGTTCAATGCGCGGGTCATCGTTGCGTCGGTCGTATCGTTCGCTGGAGCGGTGTGCCTCGCGCTGTCGACGGACCTGGTGGTGTCCCTTCTCGGGCTGGAAGGTGCGGCAGCGGACTGGATTCGCTGGGAATGGCCGTGACGCGGTGGCAGTCCAGTCGCCTGTACCCCCGGCGTTTTTCGGACCAAATACGGACCACGCCGGTCTTGCGCTGAATTCCGTGGCCTAGTTCCGAAGGAAAAACTGCAATTTTTTCAGCGTATTGGGAATGGTGCCGCTTGGGTGACTTGAACACCCGACCCCCTCATTACGAATGAGGTGCTCTACCAGCTGAGCTAAAGCGGCCCTCGGCGCACCGACATGGGTGCAGAGGCGTTTCGATACCCGTCCTCGCCCGGAAATACAAGGTGGCGTGGGAAAACTCTGGCAAAAGTTTCGGTGCCCGTCGTTCTCAAGCACCCTTGGCGGTCGCCTGTTCCGGGGTCGCGACCTTCGGTGCAGCCGATGCCGGCTGCTTTGAATCGGCTGTTGTGGGCGTACGGGGGGCAGGGCCCTGCTGGTTTTCGGGCTTGGCCGGCCCGTTGTCCGATTTCGGCGGAGAGGCCGCTTCCGGCTTTGCGCTCGGCGCCGCGGTCGACTTCGCGGCGGCAGGTTGTGAATTTCCCTCGGCCTGAGGCGTCGCGTCTATGACATTGCCGCCAGCCCTGGCAGACGAAGCGTTGGCGATCGCGGGCTCCTGGCGTCCGCCCAGCATTGCGAATTCCTCCAGCTTCTTTGCCAGCAGTGCTTCGTCCTGCTTCTGAGCGGCCTCCACTGGTACACGCCATTCGAATGCATCCAGCGTACCGCTCACCGGAGAGACCGGCGCCCACTGCTCGGATACGACGCCGTCGGCCGTCCAGGCGGGATCGCGCGGCGCATGCAAGGCGCGGGCGAGCCATTCGCGCACCCGGCCTGCATCGCCGTTTTCTTCGCCCTCGATACGGGCCATGAGCATGCAGGCGCGCTGCGTCAGTTGCTCGCCTGCGAGGCCGGCAAGCGCGTGCCGTGCGGTGGCGAACTCCTTCGCCTCGATGGCAGCGCTGGCCACGGCGACCGGGCTTTCGATGGAATGCGGGCGGGCCGCCGCCAACTGCTTCACGCGCTCGAGGCGGTCGCGGGGACTGTCGCCGAGGCGCGCATAGGCATAGGCAACGGCGAGATCGGGATGCGGTGAGAGCTTCCAGGTGCGCTGCAGGATCGCTGCGGCCTTGCGGGTATTGCCGCGCGCAGCAAGGATACGGCCGGAGATCGCTGCAGCGGGGACGAGATCGGGGGCTAGCTTGTGAGCCTCCTGCGCGAACTGACGCGCACGCTCAGGGTCGCGATCCTCGAGTTCCTGGGCCCGCGCGGTCATCAGGACGGCGCGGCGGCGTTCGAGCAGCGGCTTGTCCATGTGCTTGTTTCGACGCGCGATGCCAAGAGCATCGAGGGCTGCGGACCAATTTCTATTGCGGCAATGGATCTCGAAAAGGGCAAGGACCGGCCATGCGAGCTTGGCATTGAGCTTGAGGGCACGCTCTGCGAACTGTTGGGCAGCTTCGTGCTTCTCCTCGCGCTCGGCCTCGAGGAACAGGCCGCGCAAGCCGAGTTGTTCCGTCTCCGGCGCGCTCAGCATCGCCTCGAAAATGCGGCGCGATGTAACCTGGTCGCCCGAGAGCTGCGCCGCCTGGGCCCGCAAAAGATGTGTCATCGGCTCGTTCGGCAGAGCCTTGCGTGCCTGGTTGGCAAAACGGGCCGCACCTGCACGGTCGCCGGCGCCGATTGCTATCATGCCGCTCGACAGGGCTTCGAGGCCCCTCTCCTGGCGGCGGCGGTTCAGGTATCCG
>JBJOGJ010000185.1:0-7976 GCA_046048295.1 Pseudomonadota bacterium
GCGTCGGGATCAGGTAGCGGGCGAGGTCGAAGATGTTGCGCATGTCGTACTGAAGGCCGATGCGGTCGATCATGAACTGGATGAGCTCGTGGCGGTCGGCGGGCGTGAGATTGACGGGGCGGCAGATGCGCGTGTGCACGTAGCGGTATTTCGAAAGGCGCGCCGCGACGCAGCCCTCGCCGAGGTTGACCTCGATCAGCGTGCAAGCCTCACCGCCATCCTCCGGTGGCGGCAGGACGCTGCCGACGTACAACGCGGCGTGCGACCAGGTCGACTGCGTGAGGTACTTGATGGCGGCGGAGATGCGGTCGCAGCCCTCGACAAGCAGGACGTCGCCGGGCCGCAGCGTGCGCGCCAGACGCTCGAGGTTGGTCTGCGGCATCACCCCGTCGCCCATCGGGCAGTAGTCGGCACCGTGGCGCCCGGCAAGCCGCCGCCCGATCCAGTCCAGGGAATGGTTGACCCAGCTCATGCCACCTCATCGAATCCGGATCGGCGCAGTATAGCAGAACATGCCGTTCACGCGCAGTAAGGCGTGCGTGATGGCAAGGCCCAGTTGCTTGAAACCCACGTGCGCCGGGCGCATTGTCTCGAGGTGTCCAAATGGCTTTGGTGCCCGATGAATGAAATAGCAAACCCGGTCCTTGTCGAGCTGACGCGGGGCGGGCTGGTCGAGAGCCGGCACCGGGGCGCGGTGGCCGTCGTCGGGCCGGATGGGATCATGCTGGCGCTCGGCGATGTGGAGCGGCCGGTCTTCCCACGCTCGGCGATCAAGGCGCTGCAGGCGGTACCGCTCGTGACAACGGGGGCAGCGGACCGCTTCGGGCTCACGGATGAGCATCTCGCGCTCGCATGCGCATCCCATAGCGGCGCGGACTATCATGTGAAGCTCGCAGCCGAGATGCTGGCCAAGGGCGGAATGACGGCGGACGCACTGGCGTGCGGGGCGCATCGCCCGCTCGATGGCAAGGCGGCGGCGCGGCTGATCGAGACGCGCACGAGCCCGTCGCAACTCCACAACAACTGCTCCGGCAAGCATGCGGGCATGCTGCTGACGGCGGTGCATTGCGGCGAGCCGGCCAACGGATATCTGGACCCGGACCATCCCGTTCAGCGGCGGATAAGGGACGTGCTGGAAACGTTGACGGGTGAGCGGCTGGGGGCGTCCGTCTGCGGTATCGACGGCTGCGGCGTGCCCAATTGGGCGGTGTCGGCACGCGGGCTCGCGACGGCGTTCCAGCGTTACGTCAGTGGAACGGCGCCGGTCGGCGCCGCCGCGGTGCGCATTATGGCGGCATGCTGGAAGTATCCCGAGGCGGTCGCGGGAGAAGGCAGGCTCGACACCACCGTCATGCGCCGGCATCCGGGCGAGGTGTTCCTCAAGACGGGCGCCGAGGGCGTCTATTGCGCGGCCGTCAGAAGCAGGGGCCTGGGCGTGGCACTGAAAATCGACGACGGGGCCAAGCGTGCCTCCGAGGCAGCGGTAATGGCGGTGCTATCGCGGCTCACGGACATCGCGGCAGACGTGATGCCGGATGGTGCGATCGCGAACTGGCGCGGCAGGCGGACCGGCGAGACGCGGATCTCGGAAGCATTTCGCGATGCGCTCACGGAATTGAACGCCCGCTAGCTCGCTAGGTTGCCGGTGATCGTGATGCGCCCTGAAATTGTCTCGCCGGCGAGATCGCGGTCGACAGCCCTAGCGTGATCGAAGGCGCGGATGGCGCCGTCCCGGGCGCCCGAGACGATGTTCTGGGCAATGAGCGCGCGGCCGGCGCCGCCATCGCGCGTGATACCGATACCGACACGCGCGGTGCGGATGACGTTGCCGGTGGCGCTGACGTCGCGCATGTAGGGGCCCCAGCCGATGAACACGCCGACGTTGGCGGCGTCCTCGATGACGTTACCTGTAACGGCGGCGTCGGCCTCGACGGTGATGCCGTCGCCGCGCTTGTCGACAGGCTCGTGCTCGCGGCGGACGAGGTGGCGCACGAGGTTGCCCTGAACGACGGCGAGCCGGCCACCGTGGTCGAAGTTGGTGACGGCGACGCCGGTGGCCGCATGTTCGATGAGGTTGTTGGCGATGATGGCGGCCTCGAAGCCAAATTCGGCGTAGATCGCGACCTCGCCGAGACGGCTCGCGGAATTGCCAAGGACCTGGAAGTTGGAGGCCGCGTTGCCGCGGATGGCGGTGTAGGCGCAGTCGGAGATGCGGTTGTTGGTGACGAGTACGTTGCCGGCGCGAAATACGTTGATGCCGTTGCCATACTGCCCGGAACCGCCCGAGCGCGCACCGATACGTGCGATGCGATTGCCGGTGATAATGGTGCCATCCTCGCGGGGTACGCTCTGCCAGACCAGGATGCCGTTGTCGGCGCAATCGGCGATGTCGTTGTGGGCGATCTCGAGACCGTCCGCGTCGTGGCTGACGATCGCGGCACCCGCAACGTCGTGGACCGAGCAGTAGGCGATGCGCCCACTGGCGCGCCTGAGCCTGATGCCGACGCCGGTGCTGGATGCCATGTCCAGCTCTTCCAGAACGAGTTCCTCGGCATCCTCGATGTCGAGAAGCGCGAAGTCCTGCAAAGTGCCGGAGCTTGCTGCGCCGGTGATGCCGAGACCGGAGATCCGGATGCCGCTACCGTTCGCCTTGATGATCGGGCCGGGGGTACTGCGGACGAGTGTGGTCCGGCCGGGCTGGCCGCTCAATGACGTGCCGGGGCCGAGTTCGAGCCTGTCGGCGATGTAGCGGCCGGGTGCCAGCAGCAGCGTCTGCCCAACAGCCCGGGTCGCCTCAATGGCGGCCTGAAGTTGTCTCGTCTGGTTGCGGCCCGAATTGGCGACTATGCCGAAGTCGCTCGCCGGCCTGCCGATGGCTTCAAGACCGCCGGTCTGCTTGCGGGCGGCGGCGGGGGTGGCCGCTGCAACTATGCCAAGGCCGACGCCGGCACCGAGAAAGGCTCTGCGATTTGGGACCATGAGATGCTCTCCGGACATGGCGGTCGTCGCCACCAAGCAGGAGGCGTGCCAGCATCAGACGGGGCCGGTGGGGCGTCCAAACGCTGCGATGCAGACGTCGAGGATTGCGAGCCCGCCCCTGACTGCATCGTCGAAGGTGAGGGTCTCTTCGGTCAGTTCGACGGGGATATGCACGAAGCCGCGCAAACTCGGACGGCCACAGGAAGCGGCATCGGCGAGTGAGGCGTGAAGGGCGGCGTTGCACAAGTAGCGGCCGGCATCCGTTGACAGGGATGCAGGCAGCCCCTCGCCAATAAGCCGATCGACGATGTCGGAAGCCGGGAAGGACGATGGGAGATCGCGGCCGGCGGCGAATATCGCGCCGTCAGCTGGCAGGCACCCGGCGGCGTCCGGCACTGCTCGCGCGGAGCAGTGTGCGATGGTCTCGATCTGGAAGCCACCCGTGAATGGGGAAACGCCGAAGTGCAGCGCGATATCGGGCTCGTGCGCATCGAGCAGCTGCCTCAGGCGTGCGAGGCCCTGGCCCCATTCGGTTTCGAGGACGGCGGCCTCGGTGCGCCACGCGGCAAGGTGGATGGCCGCCTGCCGCCCGATGGCAAGCGCGATTTCGCCCGAAACATTCCGGGGAACGCCGGGAAACGGCCCGAAGCCGGTGATGAGAATTGTCTGACCTGTACCTGTCATGGTTGCGGCATCGTGTTGCGAGTTGCGCTAATTATTGCAGGTGCGAGGTGCGCCGACTAGAGTCGGCCTGGCCCGGCGCAACGAAGTGGAGTGTTCGAGATGTTCGATTTGCCACCGGTTGCCTACCACCTTCTGATCGCCCTGGTCACCCTGCTGCTATACGTCGTGGTCTGGCGGGCGACGGCGCCGATGCCGGCCACGCCACGCGTGCTGTCGCGGATTGTCTTGGCGCTTCTGCTCATGCTGCCGCTCGTGATCGCACTCCTCGCGATCTACGAGAAGGACAGCGCACCCACGATGGCCACGGCGCCTGCACAGAAGCGAAGCCCCATCGATCCCGAACGGGCGCGTGAGGAAATGCGCGTGCGCGAGGCCGAAAGCAGGCGCGTTGCAACCCAGGCGCAACGAGCGGAACGGGCGGCGAAACCGGCGCCGCCTCCCGCCGCCGCACCTGAACCGCCATCGTCAATTCCCGATGCCGCGCCGCCACCCGTTGCACCCCCCAGGAGCAGCGAGTTTACGGGCCTTGGCCTGGACGGAACAGGCAAAGGCGGCGGCAGCGCCCCACAGGGCAGCGGGACGATCGGCGCGAGACCGCCCGGGCAATCACTGCAGGATGATCAAGGCGGCGCTGCGGGCGGCGAAGCCAAGTGGGACGTGGTCCCGGTCTTCTATGGAACCGACCGCCAGCGTGCCGACACAGGCACGCGCATAGTCTATGGGCCGGCGAGGGCGAAGCGGCTCGAACTCGGCCGGGCGCTGGTAACGGTCCCGAAGTCGCACCAGGTGCCGCAGGTCGAGCGCCCGTGGGTCTATAAGCTCCCCTTCACGCAGATCGTCATCTACCAGGAGAAGGAGGATCCAGCGAAGCACTTCACGCTGAAGGAGATGCGCCAGCTCTCGAAGGAGGACTTCCTGGCACTCGTGAAGGCGCGGCTTGCCGCAAGCATGAGCTACAAGGATCATGCGCTGGTCTTCGTGCACGGCTTCTCGGTGACCTTCGACAACGCGCTCTATCGCACGGCGCAGATCGCCTATGATCTCAAGTTCGATGGTGCGCCATTCCTCTATAGCTGGCCATCGAACGGTGTTGTGGGACCGCAGGACTATTCGAGCGATCGCGAAAGCACAGGCCAGGCCGAGCCCTACCTCAAGGAATTCCTGAAGCTCGTATCCGGCGAGACCGGCGCGAAGTCGGTCAGCGTCATTGCCCATTCGATGGGGAGCCAACTTCTGATGCGGGTGCTGCGCGACTTGCGCCAGACGGCACCCGACAGCGTCGCGATCAGCGAGATCATCCTTGCCGCGCCGGACGTGGACCGCGACACCTTCGAATTCCTCGCCAGGGAGATCAAGGGACTGCCCCGCGGCATGACGCTTCTCGCGGCATCGAACGATCGGGCACTCGAGGTCTCTCGCCGGTTCTGGGGCGGTACGCCGCGCGCCGGCGACGTGCCGCTGGATACAGGCCCCATCGTGCTCGAGGGGGTCGACACAATCGATGTCACCGCCATCAACACGGATCTCTTCTCGCTGAACCACGGCGCCTACGCCGAGAAGCCAGCGCTTTTGAAGGACATCGAGATCCTGATCCGTGCCGGCACTAGGCCGCCGAAGCAGCGCGTGCCGGAGCTCGAGCTGAAAGCGACGAGCACCGGTGCCAGCTATTGGCGCTACCCGTCCGCCCGCTGAGCTGCGGTAAAGAGTAAAGCCTTTGTTAAGCCCTGTTCCGTATCGTGACAGCGCGCGCAATGCGTGCCGAAAATCGTTCGGAGATGGAAATGAAGGTGTTCAAGGTGCTGATGGTGGCGAGCCTGGCGCTTGCCGCTGGTGCGATGGCCGAGCATGTGCGGGCCGACGAGATATTCATCTGCGGTGACGGTCGCCAGGTTCGCGCCAAATCGGTCGAGATCGAGCATCTGAAGCGCACCGATCCCTGCGTCGCTGCGCACTACGGAGTTGCTCAGGTGGCCGTCGTCGGCAAGCCTGATGCCGCCAATGCCGGACCGATGATGCCGCCCGCCAACCCGCGCCGCACCGGCTTGCGCCGGGAAACGGCGCCAGTGGCAGCCCGAACGCGAGAAGAGGGCGAGATCGACCTGTCGAACCTGATCATCCTGAACGCAGCGCATACGCGCTGAGTTCGAACCGGAACACACGTTTTTATTCTGTTTACCAATCGACGCCATAATTGGTCCGTCCAGACCGCTCCGCACTACGAGGTGAAGTATGAAGGTTTCGCGTAATGTAACTGCGTCCATGTTCGTTGCGTTGGCAGCGGGTGGTGCGCTCGTTTTCCTGGGAGCGGACCTGATTCGCATCCCCCAGCTCACAGCCGCCGAAGGTCCCATCGAGCCGACCACGGTCCTCAATGCGCCCCCATCCGCGGCGCCTGCGCAAGCCAGCGACGAACCCTTCGGCATCGGTAGTTCGGCACCACCGGCTGTGCCAGCCCGGATGAATGACGACAACCCCTTCGAGGTAACGGCGCCTGCAGCAGCGCAACCTGAGCCGGAGAAGGCAGCAGCCCCGCAACAGGTGGAACCGCAGCCAGCAGAGGCCGAGCCTTTCGCGATCGGCGCAAACGAGCCGGTAACGCCGAAAGCCGCACCCGAGATGGCGAAGGAACCGGAAGCCAAGGCAGCTGTCGATATGACCACGCCTGCCACCGGGGAAATTGCAAGCCAGCCGGAAGCGAGAACACCAGAGGCCGCTCAGGCGACTGCGACGGAGGCAAAGCCGGTGGAAATGGCCAAGCCCACACACGAGGCCGGCCCCGAGATGAATGCCAAGCCGGAAATGGCTGGCACGCCAGAGACCGCGGCCGAGCCGAATGTCGCCGCCACGCCGGACACGCCTGCCGGGCCGAAGCTGGCAGCCGAGCCCGAAACATCATCTGAGCCAGTGATCGCGGCCGAACCGGAAGCTGCGGCTGAGCCAAAGCTCGCTGCCGAACCGGCCTCTCCGGCGACAGACAAGCCAGCCGAGATTGCTGCGCCGAAAGCCGCGGAGCAGGGTGAGAAGGCGGCGGAAACCGTCGCAGCCCCGGAGACAAAGGCGCCGGTTGCAACCGCGAAAGCGCCGACAGCTCCTCAGATTCCTGCCGAGCGCGGCGAGAGCGTCATCACCTGCGTCGCCGGTTGCGAGCAGATCGACAAGGAAGTCTATCGTGCCGAAATCCCGGCGCTGGGCGTCGGGCCGAAGGTCCAGCAGGCGGCTGACGGCCAGCGTTCCGATGAGGTCACGATCGAGTGCGTCGCCGGATGCTACCGGACACCCAAGACCTACGGCGCCCGGCCGGCTCCCAAGCTGCCCCCAATGATCAAGCCCGCCGGAGCAGGCAAGGACCAGAGGGCCGATGCCATGCCGACCTCTCCCTTGCAGCAGGCATCTTTCCACGCCCGCTGATTGCGCCTCTGATTGCATTCAATGGTTCGGGACGGGCCCTGCTTGAGCGGGGCCCTTTCATTTGACCGGTCAATCTATGACGACGGCGGTGCCCGTAGCCGAGACCATCAGCATCGAGCCGTTACTGCCGACTGTCTCGTAGTCGAAGTCGATGCCGATGATCGCGGTCGCACCGAGGCGAGCCGCCTGCTCCTGCATCTCGCTGAGCGCGATCTCCCGAGCCTTCTGCAGTTCCTTCTCATAGGAAGCCGAGCGCCCGCCCACGATGTCGCGCACGCCGGCAAACAGATCCTTGAAGATGTTGGCACCGAGGATGGCCTCGCCCATCACGAGTCCCTTGTATGTCGTGATCTTGTGGCCCTCGATGGAGTTGGTGGTGGTGAGCAGCATGGTCCAATGGTCCCTGTTCCCGATGATCCGGCTCTTCAGGTCCAAAGAGCACGGACTCCGAAGAAGGCAGTGTCCTTGATACGACGGGCGGCGCCCTGGAGCCACGTATTTGTCGGGTTCTCCGTGAAGGTCATGGAGAGGATGATGCGCCGCTCGCCGTCGCGAATGGGGGTGACCTTGTGGACGACGCAGGCGCCCTCGAAGACCACGAGGGAATTCGGCATGGTGTCGATCACCTCTTCGCGTCCGTCGAGTTTGGCCATGAGCTGGGCAGATGACAGCTCACCCGGTTCGCGCCCGCGATTGACGATCGGCACCAGTGCCGTGAAGTGGCGCCCACGGTAGAAGTTGTGATCGTAGTGCCAGCCGATGTGATCGCCGGGCTGCTCGTAGAATAGCACCGAGCAGGAACTCTGATCGTGCAACGGGGTCGGAACGACGTCCGTGCCGACCACGCGAGAGATCAGGCGGTGCAGATCCGGCGACTGATAGAGGGCGACGACGCCGGGGGCTTT
>JBJOGJ010000186.1:0-7932 GCA_046048295.1 Pseudomonadota bacterium
GGAGATGATGATGGCCTTCTCCGCGGCCATGTTGATGATGAGTTCGCGTACGTGATGCTTCTGGTTCGGGTCGAGACCGTCGGTCGGCTCGTCCATGATGAGTACGTCGGGATCGTGGAGTATTGCCTGCGCAAGTCCGACCCGGCGCTTGTAGCCTTTGGAAAGCGCATCGATCTGCCGGTCGAGTACGCCTTCGAGCCCGGTGAGCGCGATCGCCTTATCGACTCGCGCCTTGATGTCTCCGCCCGTGAAACCGCGGATCTCAGCAATGAAGCGCAGGAAGTCGTCCGGGCGCATGTCGCCGTAGGCGGGGGCGCCTTCCGGGAGATAGCCGAGGCGCGATTTCGCGCCTTTGGGATTTTCCGCGATATCGATGCCGGCGATCCGGGCGTGACCGTGGTCCGGCTCGAGAAAGCCGGTAATCATTTTCATGGTCGTGGATTTGCCTGCACCATTGGGGCCCAGGAAACCGAGCACCTCCCCCTTTTCGACGGTGAGGGAGATATTGTCGACGGCAACAATGGGGCCGAAGCACTTGCGCAGCTCCACGGCCTCGATGAGTACGGTCATTCCTGATCCTCCCTCGAGCGTACGGTCTACCGGCGTTATGGTCTCTCAGACTTTGGAAGAGACAAGCCTTGTTCAGCTTGCCCGGTTCGACAAACCTGCGGCTGTTAAATTAGTGGATCAGTTAGCACTTTCAAGTCTCGAGTGCCAAGTTTCGATTTTGTAATCTTTCGGGCACGTTCAGGGTTTCGCCGCGGCTAGAGAAGCATTGCTACGACGAGGTAGGCGAGCAGCATGGCGGTGGTCCAGAATGCCATGGTACCGGTCGCCCAGGTGCGCCCGAGGGCGCCATTGGGGCCATGGTAGAGGTGCAAGTAATGGACGAGGCTGCGAGCGCTGGCGACTGCGGCCCAGCGGATGCCGGTCCAGATGGCGGCGCGTACCCTGTCGAGGCCCAGCAGCAGCTTGTAGCCTGCCTTGCGATAGAACCAATCGGTATTGAGGTTCGTCGCGGCCATTTCCTTCGGATAGAGGCCCATCCGAATGAGCACGGCGAAGGCCAGGACAGAAAACACCAGCAACTGCGTCTTCGTTATGACGCTTGCAGTCGTGTATGGATCCTTTGTAGAGGCGTAAGGCAGGAATGCATAGAGCGTGTTCGGAAAAACGCCGATGAAGATACACGCGAAGGCAGCGATAGCCATGGCGAGGAGCATGTTCCACGGCGCTTCCTTTACGCGGTGGCCTCCGTCATGGCTGAAAAACGTGAAGTACGGAATCTTGATGCCCGAGTGCTCCATGACGCCAGCAGACGCGAAGACCAACATCAACCAGACCAAGAACAGACCCATTTCTTCGGCGCCGGCCAAGGTAAGGTTCTTCGTGACGAATCCGGAGGTCAGCGGGAAACCGGCGATGGAGATGGCACCAATTATGCAGAATATCGTCGTCAGCGGCATTGACTTGTGCAGGCCACCGAGTTCGGTGGCCTTTGTCGTACCAGTTCGATAGAGAACTGCACCCATGCTCATGAACAATAGCGACTTATAGATGATGTGAGCGACAGCGTGGCTTACCGCACCGTTGAGTGCAATTTCCGAGCCGATGCCGATACCGACCAGCATGAAGCCCAGCTGATTGTTGAGGGAAAATGCAAGCACCCTGCGCAGGTCATTTTCAATGACCGCGAAGAAGACCGGGAAGCAAGTCATCACGGCGCCGATTGGGATCAGTAGGGATTCGCCGGCGAACGCCCGGGCGAAGGTATAAACTGCGAGCTTCGTCGTGAAGACCGATAGTACGACTGTCCCGGGACCGGTCGATTCCGGATAGGCATCCTGCATCCAGGGGTGCAAGAGCGGGAAAGCGCACTTTATGCCGAAGGCCAGGAAGATCATCCAGGATCCCATGTCGCCGAGCGTGATCGCCCCGAATGCGAGCGAGCCCGTTGCGCGCCAATGCAGCGCAATACCCGCCATCAGCAGGACGCCGGAGCCGATCTGCCATATGAGGTATCGCATCGAGGCGTTGAGGGCACGGGTCGTGCCGGCCGAGAGGATAAGCAATACGGATGAGATTGCCGTGAGTTCCCAGAAGATGAACAGCGTGACGAGGTCACCGGCAAGCGCCGCACCGATGGCGGCCCCTGCGTACACAAGCGCCGCCGAGTCGTGCAAGCGCGAATTCTGATGCAAGGCGTATAGCGACGCGAGGGCCGATGCGATTAGGAAGATCAGAGCGAAAATGAAGCTGAGCTTGTCGAGCCGAAGCAGTGTCAGGTCGAACCCGGCAACCGAAACGACCGCTTGCGAATCGAGCGGTGTGTTGGTCAGCACGTAGGCGCCAGCGAGCGGGGCCAGCAGCGTAATTGCCTGGCGGATGCCGCGCGGCAGTGCCGCGGCCAACAGACCAGCGGCGATCAGGAGCAGGCCGGGGTTTAGTTCAATTGCGGTCATAGTAGTCTTCCGGACGCCTTATCAGCTTGCGTAGGGCCGCCCCCACGAACACGATGAACACGAATGCGAAAAACCCGAAGAACTCGAAGAATTCGGGAATGTTCTCGATTTCGAAGTGCGGTTGGTGCTCATAGAGAAACTCGGACACCGTCAAGCCGGCTGCCACTGCCAGGATGGCGTACCACAGCTTGTTCTGGTTCTCGCGGCGTTCGAACCAGCTCGGGTTGTTATCGTCGTCGTGCATTGGCGAGCTCATTTGGGTACGATCGGTTGGAGAAGCGCGACGATCGCGTCGGCATAGAAGAAAAGCGCTAGGCAGCCGGCCGCTGTGACACATGGAGCGATTACGACTAGCGGATGCCGCCGCTCCAGTCCGTTGGGAAGATCATTGCCGGCGGCCGCAGCAGCGCTGACGCTCACGGTTTTATGCTCTGGTGTGAAGAAGGCACGAATTGGGATCGAAAGGAGGTACCAGACGTTCAACAACGAGCTCAACATCAGTACGGCGACAACGAACTGCTTGCCGGCATCGAGCGCGCCTATCATCAGCCACCACTTGCTCCACGCGCCTCCGAACGGCGGTAGTCCAATAATCGAGAGCGAGCCGATCACAAATGCCGCCATCGTGAGAGGCATTTTTCGCCCGATCCCATCGAGTTCGTGGATCTCGGTCTTGTGGGCCACCGTGTAGATCGCGCCGGCACAGAAGAAGAGCGTGATCTTCGCAACGGCGTGCATCACGATGTGGACGCCTGCACCGATGATCGCCGTTTGCGTGGCAAGCGCGGCGCCGAGGACTACGTAGGCAAGCTGGCTGACGGTGGAGTAGGCGAGCCTAGCCTTGAGGTTCGTCTTGGTGATTGCAATGACCGACGCAGCGAGCAGGCAGAACGATGCGAAATAGACCAGCCAGTCGGAAGCGCCCGTTTGCGCAAGGGTGTCTATCCCGAAGATGTAGACGAACACCTTCGTCACCGTGAATACGCCTGCCTTTACGACGGCAACCGCGTGCAGGAGCGCGCTAACCGGCGTCGGGGCCACCATCGCGGAAGGTAACCAGAAGTGGAACGGCATCAGCGCAGCCTTGCCGATGCCGAAGGCGAACAGCACGACCAGGATCGTCAAGGTCGTGGTGTCGATGCTGGCGGGGTAAATGCCGCCGAGCTTGAAGTCCGTCGTGCCAGCAAGGTTCCATGTCCAGGCAATGGCCGGGAGCAGAAGCACCATCGAGGTGGCCAGCAGGAGCATGATGTAGATCCGTGCGCCGCGGAGCGCGTCGGCATTGGCTTTGTGTGCGACGAGTGGAAAGGTCGAGAGTGTCAGGATCTCGTAGAAGAGAAACAGGGTGAAAAGGTTCTTCGAGAAGGCGAGTGCGATCGTGCTCGATAAGGCCACGGCGAAGCAGACGTAGAACATCGTCTGGCGCGGCTCGTTGTTGCCGCGCATATAGCCGATCGAATAGACGGAGTTGGCGATCCAGAGCGTCGAGGCAACCAGTGCGAACATCATGCCGAGCGGCTCGACCTTGAAGCCGAATGTAAGCCCGTAGCCGATGTCGAAATCGAAAACACCCGGGCGTGCGCCCTCGAAGACATGACCGGCGAGGCGGATGGTCGTGCTGAGCAGTGCGACGGTGCCGGCAAGAGTTACGGCTTCGCGGAGGTTCGGCACGCGATGGAAGACGGGAAGTAGCGCCGCCACCGCAAGTGGTATGAGAATAGCTGCAATGATCAGCTGTTCGGGCGACAAGTCGAGCATCTAGTATCGCCCCTCCATCAGAGCCGCAGCGGCGAGGTTGGCGATCCCTGCCGACCACTCGGTATAGATGCCGAAGACGATGACCGCGAGGCCGAGGATCAGCATCGAGATCATCATCATTGGCGGTGGGTCGCTGGCTTTCGAAACCGCCTCGCTGGCCGGCTGGAAATAGACTGCCTCGATCACGCGGCCGACGTAGACTACGGCAATCAGCGAGCTTGCAACGATCAGGAACGCAACCGGCCACCAGCCGGCCTCGAATGCGCCCACGGCCAGATACCATTTCGAGATGAATCCCGCCGTGCCCGGCACACCAATGAGCGCCAGTCCGGCGATCATGAAGACCGCGAACGTGACCGGCATTTGTCGCCCGATCCCGCCGAGGTTCTCGAGCCTGACAGTGCCGACGCGGTAGAATACGGCGCCGAGCGCAAGGAACAGGGCGCCTTTCATGAGCGCGTGATTGAACAGATGGACGATGCTGCCGGTGAGCCCGCTGGTGTTGGCAATCGCGATGCCGAGCGTAATGTAGCCGATCTGGGCGAGCGACGAAAAGGCCAGCATGCGTTTCAGGTTGGATTCGAACACGGCGAGGATCGAGGCAATGAACATCGCGGCGATGGACAGCACGACGATCACTTCTCGGATGTTCAGGTTCTCGATGTCGACGGATATGTCGAAAACGGAGAAGATCATCCGCAGCAGGAGGTAGACCGCGACTTTCGTCGCGGTTGCGGCCAGAAAGGCGGATGCGAATGAGGGCGCATAGGCGTAGGCGTTCGGCAGCCACCCGTGAAGCGGAAAGAGCGCCAGCTTGAGGCTTATGCCGACGAGCATGAACGCAAGTGCAGCGATAACCGGGCGATAATAGTCGGCTGATGCAAGTTCGAGGCGGTTGGATATATCGAGAAGATTGAGGCTCCCCGTCGTGACGTAGAGGAGGCCGACGCCAATCACGTACAGGGTCGCGCCGATGGTGCCCAGTATGAGATACTGATAGGCAGAAACCAGGGCGCGGCGATCGCGTCCGGTTGCAATGAGCGCATATGTGGCCAGCGACGATATTTCCAGAAAGACGAAGACGTTGAACGCGTCGCCCGTGAGCGAGATGCCGAGCAGGCCGGCAAAGCACGTGAGGTACATGGTGTAGAACCACGGCTGCTTGTCGCCCTCGATCTCGAAGGCCACGCTGCGCCGGGCGAACGGCATCATCGCTGCGGCAACTGTCGCGACAAGCACCGCGATGAAGGCACTAAGAATGTCGACGCGGTATTCGATGCCGATCGGGTGGATCGCATCCTTGTACGCCGCTGGCGTCCAGCCGCCGAAGAAGTAGGACATCGTCCCGGTGGACTTGACCTCGATCAGAAGCAGTACCGAGAGCACGGCGGTGGCGAACGTGATTGCCGTCGCCCAGGCCCAGGCCAAAATGCCGGCACGCAAAAATGCGGAAATGACCGCGCCGAGGAGCGGGACGACGACCACCAGCGCTGGGAGTTGAGGCAGGATCTCCTTCATTCCGGTTCTTCCAAGGCGATGATCTCGTCTTCTTCGATGGTGCCATACGCCTCGTGGATTCGCGCCACAAGTGCCAGGCCGAGGGCGATCGTTGCGAGCCCGACGACGATGGCTGTCAGGATGAGTACGTGAGGCAGTGGATTCGAATAGATGAGGTCTGGGCGGGCTTTGTCGATAATTGGTGGCGTTCCGCCAATGATCTTACCTGGCGAGATGAAGAGAAGATAGACGGAAGTCTGGAACAGCGAAAGACCGACCAGCGCCTTGACCATGTTACCGCGGGCAATAACGATGTAAAGCCCCGAAACCATCAGAAAGATGGTGATGAAGTAGTTGTAGTGAGCCAGGATGTTATCGAGATCGATGCCTGTCATGAGCGGCTCCGGTCAGTGAATGCGTAATAGAGGGCAATCATTGTGCCGGACACGCTTATGAGAACTCCGATCTCGACCCAGAATATGCCGCGCTCCCTTGCCTGCGGCGCACCGGCTTCTCCGAGAACGCTGTAGTCGAGGAAATTCTTGCCGAGCAGAATGCCAAGCAGGCCGACGGAGAGGTACAGAAGCACACCTGCCGGTATCATGAACTCCACCAGCCGAGGCGAGGCAACACGCTTGGCGGCGGAGTTGCCGAACATCAGGGCATAGAGAATGATCACGCCGGCCGCGATGACGCCTGCCTGGAAGCCGCCGCCTGGGCCGTAGTCTGCGTGAAGCTGCACATAAAACGCGAATAAGAGCGTAAATGGCAGTATGATCTTTGAAACGACGCGGAGTATGAGGTCGAGTTTCATGCGGCCCCCTGATCGCGTCCGTCTTTGTCATATTGGCGCCGGCGACCCTTTAGCAGCAGCAGAATGGCGATTCCGGCGGTGAAGATCACCACCACTTCCCCGAAGGTATCGTAGCCTCGATAATCACCGAGAATGGCGGTCACCAAGTTCGGCACCCCCGTATCCTTGTAGATATTGTCCAGGTAGTACGGCGCGACGTGTTGGTGGATGGGGGCGTTGCTCGTGCCGAACGGCGGCAGGTCGAGCGTGCCGGCAAGAAGCGCAAGTCCGGTCCCTATGGCGACGAACAGCGGCAGGATCGTGCTTCGCTTCTTCGGATACTCCATCGTGTTCGTCAGATGCAGGGTTGCCAGCAGCACGACAGTCGAGACGCCGGCACCGACAGCGGCTTCCGTCATCGCGACGTCGACGGCGTCGAGCACCATCAGCACGCTCGCCATCAGGAAGCTGTAGATCCCGAACAGGATGATGACGCCGAAGAGGTTGCGCGTACGCACGACCGCCAGCGTTACGATCGCCAGGAGCGTCAGCAGTACAGTATTGATTAGGAGTTCGATGGCGGCCTCCCATTGCTACTTTCGTCGTTCGACGCGGCGGTTGATGGAGCATCGATGCGATCGGTACGGTCCTCATGCAGGAGCGGATCGACGCCTGCGTGAAGGGCGGCCTGCGCAAGCGCATGCGTGACCACGGGGCCGGTGAAGAAGATAATCCCGAGGATGGTGATCAACTTGAAGATCGTCAGGGCAATGTCGGTCTGCAGCAGGAGGCCAATGATCAGAATACTGGCCCCGAGCGTCTCGGTGACGCTCGTCGCGTGCATCCGGGTGTATACATCGGGCATGCGCATGACGCCGACCATGCCGACAACGATGAAAAATGACCCGAGCAGGATGAGTATCCAGCTTACGAGTTCGATCGACTGCGCGACGAGAGGGGAATCCAGACCGGTCATGGCGTATCCTCATCCGGCGGGTCGTAAGCGAGATCGCCGTGGCGGAAGAACTTGAGGATCGCGAAAGTCGCGATCAGGTTCAGCACTCCGTAAGTGATGGCGATGTCCAGCCATTCGGGCCGTCCGGTGATGAAGCCGAGCACGGCCAGCAGCAGTATGGCGAGAGTGCCGATCGCGTTTCCGGCCAGCACCCGATCGAACACAGTGGGACCCAGAAGCGCACGGAGCACAGCTAGCGACATGGCCACCAGTACTGCTATCGCTGCGACCGCGAAGATGGTAAAGTTAGTGATGGTGTAGCCGGCAATTGTAATCATGAGCTTCCCTCGAAGCGCGTTACTTTGCGGTCCATGCCACCTTCTTCGACATCGAGAGCACCGGCTTTCGTCAGCGCGTGGACTGTCAGCACCGAGCCACGAACATCGGTCGTGATGGTGCCCGGCGTG
>JBJOGJ010000187.1:0-7789 GCA_046048295.1 Pseudomonadota bacterium
CATCATCGAGTATTCGCCATGTTCGGGCGCCTCGAGATCGAAGGTCGTGCGGGCCGACGACGAAGAACCGTGGACGAGGAACAGGACTGGGCGCTGCTTGTCTCCACCGCTCATGTACTTGCGGTGCATATATAGGTCGACGTCACCCTTCTTGGCCCAATGGTCCTCAGCTACGATCACGCCCTTCTCCATTGCTTGCTCCTCGTTTCCTCCAGGCATACGGCAGGAACCTTACACGTATCGGCAAGTTCGGCAATCCTGCTCCGTCATCCAGGCCTGACCAAGGGAAATCCATGATACCGGGTCATTCGTTCAACGAAGGTGATCCAAACGCCAGCGAGCGAGGGCAAGAATATGAGCGTGATCGTAGCCTATGTGTCGATCCTGATCGTCTTCGGGATTATCGACGCCATCTGGCTCTTCAGCATGGCTGGCCTTCTCTACCGGCCTGTCCTGGGAGATATCCTTCTCGACAATATCCGTATCGCCCCGGCCGTAATCTTCTATCTGTTGTATCCGGTGGGCATCGTCGTGTTCGCCGTTATGCCGGCTTTGCGGGACGGGTCGATGGCTACCGCAATAGGGCTCGGCCTTCTGTTCGGTGGCCTTGCCTACGCCACGTACGACCTGACGAATTATGCGACCCTGAAGAACTGGACACTTCAGCTTACGGTGATTGACATCGCCTACGGAGCTATCACTGCAGCGCTTTGTGCCATAGCCGGCTATCACGCCGCCCGTTGGTGGACGGCGTGACGCCACTGCGGCTCATTGGAGATAGCGACGCTACGATCGGCGCACGGGCTTCAGCCGATAATGGCTGACGCCCCATTCGGCGCCTCCTGTATGGCCGAACAGGCCGCGGGTCGCGAGGAAGAACAAGCGCCACCGCCGTTTCCAGACCCTTGCCTCACTCCCGTAGACTTGATGGAGGATAGCGTCGATCTGTTGGCTGTTCCGGTCGAAATTGGCGAGCCACGCATCGGCCGTTTTCTGGTAGTGCTCGCCGCTCCAGCGCCAGTCCTGTTCTACCTCGAGCAGGTCCGGGAATTGGTGCATGAGATCGTGGCTCGGCATGATACCGCCGGTAAAGAAGTGCTGAGCGATCCAATCAGCCGGGTCCTCTACGTTGAAGCGGTAAGGCTGTGCCCTGTGGCTGAAAACATGAATCATGCAGCGCCCGTCCGCCTCTACCCAGTCGCAGATACGGGCGATCAGTCGGCGCCAATTCGACATGTGCTCGAACATTTCAATGGAGACGACGCGATCGAAGCGGCCCTCGGGAGCGAAGTTGTTCATATCCGCCGTGACGACCTCGAGATTTGTCAGGCCCTGCGCGGCAGCGCACTGCTGGATATAGTTTCGCTGCGAATGTGAGTTGGAGACGGCAACGATGCGGGAGCCGGGATAGCGCTGAGCCATCCACAAGCTCATCGATCCCCAGCCACAGCCCAGTTCGAGTACGCGCTGGCCATCTTCCAGGCCCGCATGTTCGGCGGAAAGCTCGAGCGCCCGGACCTCCGCGTCATCGAGAGTTGCGCCATCGCGATCGAAGTAGCAACACGAGTACTTGCGGCGTGCGCCAAGGACCAGTTCGAAAAACGCTGCTGGAACCTCGTAGTGCTGCGCGTTCGCCGTGCGCGTCGCCACGGCAATGGGATAATCCTCCATCTCCTCGCAGAAACGGCGCCCATCTGATTTCGGCCTTGCCGCCAGGGCGCGCCGCGAGCGCTCGACCAGAAAACTTATTCCTGCACGGGTCATCGAATCCGGCAGCCTCGTGCGCTCGACAAGTGAGATGGCGCTCTCGATCAGCATCATGTTCCTCAGATCAGTGTTGTTCGACCAGGTGGCAAGGGAAGAAATGGGCTCGTTTCAGCCTGGTAACGTCGGTAGGCGTCACCGTACTTGCGCAACATGTGTGCCTCGAGCGGTGGAATGCCCGAGACACGGGTGAGTAGCCAGTACATGCAAACGGGTGCGCCAATCGCCAGGAAACCCCAGCCGTAACGGCCGGAAAACTCGATCGCCAGAAGCGGATAGGCGATCCAGACGATACATTCGAAAAAGTAGTTCGGGTGGCGCGACCAGGACCAAAGCCCGGTGTCGCAGACACCTTCCGCTTCCGCCATCTTGAAGCGCTTGAGTTGCAGATCCGCCAGGGCGGAACCAGCCAAACCAGTTGCGAACATCGCGACCGCCACGATGTCCATGACCCGCCAAAGCGGTTCGGGATTATGAGCGGCGAGGACTATTGCCAATCCGAGAGGGAGGCTGAGCAACGCCTGGGCCTGCAGCAGCAGGAACATGTTCCGACGCCTGGATTCGCCCCAATCCTGCTGAAGCTGTCGATAACGCGGATCGTCGGAGATGTGGTTCGTCCGTGCCACAATGTGCCATCCAAGGCGTCCCGCCCAGATCAGCACGAGCAGCGTTAGGAGCACCGCGCGATCTGACGAACGCGTGGGGTCAAAGAGTGCAAGGAGCGAGACTGCAGCCGCGCTGAGCCCGAGGCCAAACGTCCATACTACGTCCACCCACCCGGAATTACCGCTGCGCTGCTGGATGGCCCATGCCGCCGCCATAACGATCGACATGCAGATCATCAATCCCAATGCGTACCCGATGAGGATGGTGATACTCACCTCATGGCCTTCCGCTTCTAAATCGCGACGAGCGGCTGTATCAGGCGACCGAGCCAGCTCTTCAGCTCGATCCTTCCGTTGAGCGCAACGAGACAAATACAATCGCCGCCACGATCGACGCTAGGACTATGCTCGACGCTGTCATCCGCCTCGTCGAAATCACCCGGCCCATAGCGCCCAAGCTGGTGCGTGAACGCACCCTGCAGGACGCAGGTCCATTCGGTGCCGACATGGCGGTGATCCGGCAGTCTCGTTCCCGGTGCCGCCTTGAGCATGAAAACGCGGGTGCCGGCGTCCGAGTTCACGTGCACAGGCTTCCACTGCACGCCAAGACCGATCCAACGCCAGCTACCAGGGGCATACAAAGCCAACGGCTTCATAACGTCGTGCTCGGAACGCCGGGGCCGGATTGTCGTTCCCGCGCCTACCTGTTGCGTACCCGCCACCCGGTCCAGAACGCTTGCACGTGCAGCCCGGCTCACCTCGCAGGCATTGATCTCATCGACAAGCGTACCGCCGACCAATTCGTAGCTCTTCACGATCTCGCGACAATCACCACAGAGGGCGAGATGGGTCGCAACGACGAGACTGTTGCCCTCGTCAAGCGTCGCACCGGCGAAAGCTGAGAGCGTTACTTCTGTAGGATGATGCAAAAGCTTCATGCCAAATCCTCGAGCGAGCGTCTCAGACGGCGCATAGCGAGCCGCAGACGCGACTTGACAGTACCCAAAGGCAAGCCGAGCCGACTTGCGATTTCTCCATGAGCAGCCCCCTCAACAAAAGAGAGCTGAACCACCTCGAATTGTTCGGCTGGCAGATCCTGCATCGCAGTGCGCACACGCTCTGCCCGCTCTTCGCCGCTCACTATGTCATCCGGCCGGGGCGGCTCGTCCGGCTCGAATTCCTCCATGACCTCGTAGAGTTGGGCACGCTTGTCCCGCCTCGCGTCATCGATGCGCATATTACGCGCTATGGTGTATATCCAAGTAACGGCGTTGCCCTTGCTAGCCTGAAACAGAGGCGCCTTTCGCCATACGGTGATGAACGTTTCCTGCGTAAGCTCCTCGGCCCGTTCGGCTGTAAGGCCCTGGCGGATCAAGAAAGCTTTCACGCGTGGGGCAAACGAATCGAAAAGCGTTTCGAACGCCTGCTTGTCTTGCTCCGAAGCCACTGCCGCTATCAACTGCTCCGGCGTTGGCGGACCGGACGAAATTCCGTCTTGATGACGCATAAGAACTCCAGGAGAAACGGCCTGACGCACGGGCCAACGTACCGCCCACCCCTTCTTGCGGGGCGCCGGCTCTCTCTCTATCCGTTCTGACGACGATGCTAGCTCCATGCCGACATCTACGTCGACCCGGTGGCCGCGGATCACTGACGCACATATTATAACCTGTGATCCGGCCAATCGGGATAGCCGTAATCAACACATTGGGGATACCCTTTGAATGAGAACTGGGGGAGGAAGTGTCATGGACGGCCAAAGCCAGTTTCGCCAGAGGATTGCGATAATTGGTAGCGGCATTTCAGGGCTATCGGCGGCTTGGCTGCTGAATTCCATGCACGATGTCACGCTCTACGAGAAGGACGAGCGCGCAGGTGGTCATTCCCACACGCTCGACGTCGCGACACCATCCGGCCTGCAACCCGTCGACATGGGGTTCATCGTCTACAACGAGGTGACCTACCCGAACCTGACTGCAATGTTTGCCCACCTCGATGTCCCGACCAAAGCCAGCGACATGTCGCTGTCGATATCACTCGACGACGGCCGGCTGGAATACGGCGGGGGGCGCATCGGGCAGTTGCTCGCACAAAGAAGCAATCTCGTCCGTCCGCGCTTCTGGTCCATGCTCGGGGAACTCGTCCGTTTCTACAGGCAGGCGCCCCGCGATCTTGCCGCACTCCGCACCGAAGGGCTGACACTCGGCGAATACCTCCAGAGAAACAATTTCGGCAGGGCGTTCGTCGAGGATCACCTGCTTCCCATGGCGGCTGCAATATGGTCCGTGCCCAATCACGCCGTATTGAGTTTTCCTGCATCCTCTTTCATTCGGTTCCAGGAAAACCACTGCCTCCTCAACCTTACTTCACGACCGATCTGGCGGACGGTTACAGGCGGCAGTCGAACGTATGTGGACCGCCTCGTCCAATCCCTGGGCTCCGGTGTCCGGACGGGGTGTGCTGCTTCCGCCGTTGTCCGACAGGGCAATCATGTTCTGGTTCGCGATCGGACGGGGCGGACGAACACGTTCGACCAGATCGTCATGGCAACGCATCCGGACCAAGCGCTGGCCCTACTCGACGATGCGACCGATGACGAGCGCCGCCTGCTTGGGGCCATCCGCTACAGCAGAAATGTAGCCTACCTCCATTCGGACATACGGCTGATGCCGAAACGCCGGCGAGCATGGGCGAGTTGGAATTACATCGGCAGGTCGGGGGCGCGCGCAGATGCGCTCACCGTTACGTATTGGATGAATCTGCTGCAAGGTATCCCAGAGGACCTGCCATTGTTCGTCACTCTCAATCCGGAAGCGGCTCCGCCTGGGGCGCTCACTCATGCCACGAAAGTCTTTGAGCATCCGGTGATGGATATCGAGGCGCAGCGCGCCCAGGACGAACTGTGGTCGCTGCAGGGCGTTCGAGGAACATGGTACTGCGGTGCCTACTTCGGTGCAGGCTTCCACGAAGACGGGCTACAGGCCGGACTTGCCGTCGCGGAAGCTCTCGGGGGAGTAAGGCGGCCTTGGTCGGTAGAGAACGAATCGGGGCGGATCAACGTGCATGGAGCAGACGTCATAACGGCTCGCACGTGTAGTCCGGCATGACCATGAGATCCTGCATCTACGTCGGTCATGTCACGCATCGCAGGCTCAAGCCGAACACTCACAGCCTGCGTCATAACGTGTTCTGGCTGCTCCTGGACCTCGGCGAGCTCGACGCACTTGATAGGCAGACCAGACTATTCTCCCACAACCGTTCCAATCTTATCGCCTTTTTCGACCGCGACCATGGAGATGGAGACGGGCTGCCGTTGCAGGACCAGATCGTACGACACTTGAACGATGCCGGCCTGGATACCACCAACATCAAGGTTGCAGTTCTCTGCATGCCCCGTTTTCTCGGCTATGACTTCAATCCCATCAGCGTCTACTACTGCACGCGGGGGACCGGCGAAGCCGTGGCCATGGTGTATGAGGTGAACAATACGTTCCACCAGCGTCACATGTATGTCATTCCCGCTACTGCTAGCGACAGCGGAGAAATAAGGCAACGGAGCTCCAAGGACTTTTACGTTTCGCCGTTTCTGGGGATGGATATGTCCTACGCATTCAGCACGGCACTCCCTGGCGAAACCGTTCAACTATCTGTCCAGGGATCCAATCGCGATGGGCCGATCATCAACACTTCGCTCGTTGGACGAAAGCGCCCCCTGACCGATGGTCAACTCGCCAGGCTTCTCCTCACACACCCGCTGCTGACGCTCAGGGTCGTGGGATGGATCCACTGGCATGCCTTCAGTATGTGGCTCAAGGGTTTCAGACTGCAGGACCAGCCGACGACGCCTCGCCACGGATCAACAATCGTACACAGCGCCAATCGAGAAAAGCGACAATGACAACGGGCCAAACGCTCTCCGACAACAGATACCAGGCAGGCGGTTCCGGCCTCTTTTGCAAGTGGTTGGCGAATCGCGTGAGTACTTTTCAGACCGGGTCGGTCTCGATCGAACTTCCGGATGGCAGCAAGGTGTTCCATGCCGGTCAGCTTCCCGGTCCGGAAGCAGCAATCCGTGTTCTGCGCTGGCGCTTCCTCTGGCGGCTGGCCACTGAAGGCGAAATCGGTCTTGGGCGCTGCTATGTCGATGGGGACTGGTCATCGCCGGACCTCGGCCAGGTGTTTGCATTCGGCCTCGCAAACCTAGACACGGTAGGGGCGACAACAGGCGGTTGGAGCTTTGCCCACTTGCTCAACGCAATCTGGCATGGCCGAAACGCAAACACTCGAAGTGGCAGCCGGCGGAACATTGCCGCGCACTACGATCTTGGAAATGCCTTCTACGCCCACTGGCTCGACGAGCAGTTGAATTACTCGTCCGGTATTTATGATGGAGATCGCGCAACCCTGGAGGAGGCACAGGCGCTGAAGCTCGACCGAATTGTGGAGCTTCTCGACTTGCACGGGGGTGAAAGCGTCCTGGAGATCGGATGCGGCTGGGGTGCGCTGGCGCGCCGCCTTTCACGGAGGGGCGTCGCCGACATCAGAGGAATAACCCTGTCTGAAGAACAACTCGCCCACGCCCGGTCGATGCAGCCCAATACTGCAACCGACGCACCTTGTTCATTCGAACTCCTGGATTACCGGGATTTGAACGGTACGTTCGACCGAGTCGTATCGATCGAAATGTTCGAGGCAGTCGGCGAGCGGTACTGGCAAACCTACTTCGACAAGCTCCGCAGCTGCCTAACTGAAGACGGCGTCGCCGTCATGCAGATCATCACGATTGACGAAGCTGTTTTTGAAAGCTATCGCAACCGCCCCGACTTCATACAACAGTACATCTTTCCGGGCGGCATGCTCCCAACTGTAGAAATCGTCGAATCGAAGGCCCGGTTGTCAGGATTGCGCCTGCTGGAGCACCAACGCTTCGGCCAGAGCTACGCACGCACGCTGAGCGACTGGCACGACCGCTTCCAAACTGCGTGGCCGGAAATTCGTGCCCTCGGGTTCGACGATCGCTTCCGCCGCATGTGGGAGTACTATCTAAAGTATTGTGAGAAAGGATTCCGAGACCGCCAACTCGATGTCGGACTGTTCAAGTTCTCTCCCGAATGACGACGAGCGGCCCGGTTACGAATTCCGGGCCGCTCGATGCAAGCTCGATATCAATGCGTGTCAAATCCGATCGGTCAGGTGCTTGGAACGCTGCCACGCGGTGAATTCTGGCCGTTATTCCTGCGACCGTTCGGCCCGAAGGCTTCGCCAGCAATTTCAGCGATGCCAGCCAGTGAACCGAGCACCGACGATGCGTCGAGCGGCATCATGAGGATCTTCTGATTGTTCGACTTGGCGAGCTGCTCGAGTGCCTTCATGTAGTTGTTGGCGACGAAGTAGTTGATGGCGTGCACATTGCCGCTGGC
>JBJOGJ010000188.1:0-7581 GCA_046048295.1 Pseudomonadota bacterium
GCAAGGTGGCGGACGCCATCCGGGAGCGCGCGAAGCAGGGCGGGCTCGATCACCTGTTCGATGACATCGTCGTCCCGACCGAAGATGTGGTCGAGGTTCGACGTGGCCGTAAGGTGCAGACGGAGCGCAAGTTCCTGCCGGGTTACGTGCTGGTAAAGATGGAGATGACGGACCCTGCCTTCGTGCTCATCAAGAACACGCCGAAGGTTACGGGGTTTCTGGGCGCGGACAACAAGCCGATGCCAATTTCCGACGAGGAAGCAGCCCGGATACTGCATCAGGTCGAGGAAGGTGTTGAGAGGCCGAAGCCGACAATCACATTCGAGGTCGGCGAACTGGTGAACGTCGTCGACGGGCCGTTCGCGTCCTTCCAGGGTGATGTCGAGGAGGTCGATGAGGATCGTTCGCGGCTGAAGGTCGGCGTTATGATCTTTGGGCGCAAGACGCCAGTGGATCTGGAGTTCAGTCAGGTCGAGAAGACCGGCTGAGGCGAAGGGGGCTGGTGATAGAGAAAATGCAAACGATTTGGCGCCCTGCGCCGAATGAGGATGCTGCGGTGGCGATCGTGGATCGTTCCGCAGATTTGTGCGGGAGGGCTGCGTCCGGCCCGTGGACCGCTAACCCAACGGGTGCTTCTTCGCGCAGTGCCCAGTCGAAGTCAGGGGAAACCTAAATGGCAAAAAAGATTGCCGGCTACATCAACCTGCAGGTTCCAGCAGGCAAAGCCAACCCATCGCCGCCGATTGGCCCGGCTTTGGGCCAGCGTGGTGTCAACATCATGGAGTTCTGCAAGGCGTTCAACGCCAAGACGCAGGAAATGGAGCCGGAGACGCCGATCCCGACGACCATAACGGTCTATAGCGACAAGTCGTTCACCTTCGAAATGAAGTCTCCGCCTGCGAGCTTCTTCCTCAAGAAGGCAGCCGGCCTCAAGACGTCCGGCAAGCCAGGCAGCGGCACCAAGGAGCCGGGGCGCGTGTTCGTTGGCTCGGTGACCATGGATCAGGTTCGCGAGATCGCGAAGATGAAGATGAAGGATCTGAACACCGACGACGTCGAGCAGGCTGCCAAGACGATTGCCGGCTCTGCACGTTCCATGGGCATCGAGGTGAAGGGGTAAGGCGATGGCAAAGAAGGGCAAGCGCATCGCGGCGCTGAGGGACGAAGTCGACCGCACCAAGGCAGTGGCTCTGTCAGAGGCGATCAAGATCGTCAAGGAGAAGGCCACCGCGAAGTTCGACGAGACCGTCGATATCGCGATGAACCTGGGCGTTGATCCGAAGCATGCCGACCAAGTGGTTCGTGGCGTGTGCAACCTGCCGAATGGTTCGGGGCGCACTGTCCGTGTCGCCGTGTTTGCGCGCGATGCCAAGGCCGAGGAGGCCAAGGCTGCGGGCGCCGACATCGTCGGGGCAGAGGATTTGATGGAGGAGGTGCAGAAGGGCAACCTCAACTTCGATCGCTGCATCGCCACGCCGGACATGATGGGCATCGTTGGCCGACTCGGCAAGATTCTGGGGCCACGCGGGCTGATGCCCAATCCGCGGGTGGGTACCGTCACGATGGACGTCGGCAGCGCGGTCAAGGGCGCCAAGGGTGGTGCGATCGAGTTCCGCGTCGAGAAGGCGGGGATCGTTCATGCAGGCGTCGGCAAGGCGAGCTTCTCGAACGAGGCGCTGGCCGAAAACATCCGCGCTTTCGTCGATGCGGTGAACCGTGCCAAGCCTGCGGGTGCAAAGGGTACCTATATCAAGCGGGTCTCAATAAAGTCGACGATGGGCCCGGGCGTTCGGTTGGAGGTTGGCTCGATCGGTGGTGATCAGCCGGCGACATGATTTTGTGCCACGGCAACGTTTCTGTGCACGGGCCGTGGCAACTAGAAGGAATTCCGGGGCTTGCCCCGGTAGGGACCGTCTCTTGCGAGGCTGGTCCCGAACCTGTCCGAGATTGCAGGCGCCGGGTGACCGGCTTAATCCCAGTGGGTCTGCATGAGATGGGAGAATGATCGGTTGCGACGGCCATGACACCGTTGGATCCGGTTTGAACCTCTTTGGTTGGCACCGTGCCGGGCTCGTCCCGCGCGGCCAGGACAGGGTATAGCGCTGCGGCCCAGGGTCGATCGACCGGCGGCTGCGGCATGGTGCAACCGGCAGACCGTGAATGCGGTCTGCGAGCAAGGAGTAAGCAGGTGGACAGAGCTGCAAAACGCGAGCTCGTCGGTCAGCTGCACGACGTGTTCAAGGACACGGGTGTGGTGGTCGTTGCCCACTATGCAGGTTTGACGGTCAAACAGATGACCGACTACCGCCAGAGGCTGAAAGCCGCGGGCGGGTCGGTCAAAGTGGCCAAGAACAAGCTGGTGAAACTGGCACTGCAGGACACGGACTCCGCCGCGATTTCGGAACTCTTCAAAGGGCCAACGTGCATTGCCTTTTCGAAGGATCCCATCGCAGCGGCGAAGATTGCCGTTGCTTATGCCAAGGAGAACGAAAAGCTCGTTATCCTCGGCGGAACAATGGGCCAGACCGTCCTTGATCCGAATGGTGTGAAGGCACTTGCCGAGTTGCCATCGCTCGATGAACTCCGCGCCAAGCTGATCGGCCTCTTGAACGCGCCGGCGACGAAGGTCGTCCGCACGATCAACGAGCCTGCCGCAAAGCTGGCACGCGTGCTTCAGGCGAAGGCAAGCCAGGGCGAGGCCGCCTGACGGGCTTGAAATCGAATGGAATGGCGGCCCTTGTGCCGCTCAGCAACTGAACTGGTTCGAACTGGAAGGAATATGAAGTCATGACTGATCTTGCAAAGATTGCCGAGGATCTCTCCGCACTCACCGTCCTCGAGGCGGCCGAGCTTGCAAAGATGCTCGAGGAGAAGTGGGGCGTTTCGGCCGCTGCTGCCGTGGCCGTTGCTGCCGCGCCGGCTGGTGGCGGTGCTGCTGCCCCGGTCGAGGAGAAGACGGAATTCAACGTCGTCCTCAAGACTGCCGGTGACAAGAAGATCAACGTCATCAAAGAGGTCCGCGCCATCACCGGTCTCGGACTCAAGGAGGCGAAGGATCTCGTCGAGGCCGGCGGCAAGACCGTGAAAGAGGGCATCGGCAAGGACGAAGCCGAAGAAATCAAGAAGAAGCTGGAAGAAGCCGGCGCGACCGTCGAGCTCACCTGAGCCGGCGCTTGGCAATTCGCGGGTGCCGGTACTCCGGCGCCCGTACTGCCGGCGAATTACCAGTCCGCCGGCAAGAATTGCAACGTCTCACCAGAGAGCCCGCGTGCCGGACGGGGGCTCTCTGGTGAGACGTTCTCCGTCGCAGCGACCGAGCGAGGGTGTCGGCATGCGACGACTAGCAGGATTTGGTGGCTTAGAAGGCAGGTACCCGCTGCGCCCCAGGGTACCCTTGGACCGAACGAGGAGCTGATATGGCTGAAACATTCAACGGCCGCAAGCGTATTCGCAAGGCATTTGGCACGATCATCGAGGTCGCGCGGATGCCAAACCTGATCGAGGTCCAGAAGAGTTCCTATGACGACTTCCTGATGGTGAAGGAGCCTGTCGACGGCCGTCCCGATTCCGGCCTTCAGGCCGTCTTCAAGTCGGTGTTCCCGATCTCCGACTTTTCAGGCAAATCGACGCTCGAGTTCGTGAGCTACGAGTTCGAGGCACCCAAGTACGATGTCGACGAGTGCATGCAGCGCGACATGACGTATTCGGCGCCGCTGAAGGTGAAGCTTCGCCTGATCGTATTCGACATCAACGAGGAGACCGGCTCGAAGTCCATCAAGGACGTCAAGGAGCAGGACGTGTACATGGGCGACATGCCGCTCATGACGCCGAACGGCACCTTCGTCATCAACGGTACCGAGCGCGTCATCGTTTCCCAGATGCACCGTTCGCCGGGTGTGTTCTTCGATCACGACCGTGGGCGCACGCATGTGTCGGGCAAGTTGCTGTTCGCCGCGCGTATCATACCCTACCGCGGGTCGTGGCTCGACTTCGAATTCGACGCCAAGGACATCGTCTACGTTCGCATCGACCGCCGCCGCAAACTGCCGGTCACGACGCTGCTCTATGCGCTGGGTCTCAATGACGAGGAGATTCTGGCCGCATTCTACAACAGGATCATCATCAAGGGCTCGAAGCGCGGATGGCGGATGCCGTACGTCGCGGAGAAGATGCGGGGTGTTACGCCGGTTTCCGACCTGATCGACGCCAGTACGGGCGAGGTTGTGATCAAGGCCGGCGAGAAGGTGGCGGTCCGCCGGGCGCGCGAGCTTGCGGACAACGGTCTCACCGAAATCCTGATCCCGTCGGAAGAACTCATCGGTCGCTACCTGGCCGAGGACATCGTCGATATGGATACGGGGCGTATCCACGCCGAGGCTGGCGCAGAGCTCGATGCCAAGCTGCTGGCCGAACTCAAGGAGCAGGGTGTCAAGGAGGTGCCGATCCTCGACATCGACCACGTCAATGTCGGCCCGTTCATCCGCAACACGCTGGCGCTCGACAAGAATGCGAACGAGCAGGAAGCGCTGATGGACATCTACCGCATCATGCGCCCGGGCGAGCCGCCGACGATCGAGGCGGCAACGGGTCTGTTCGTTGGTCTGTTCTTCGACGACGAGCGCTATGACCTCTCCGCCGTCGGTCGCGTCAAAATGAACATGAAGCTGTCCGAGGACCCGAAATTCGTCGAGGCCGAAGATACCGTTCGCGTGCTGCGCAGGGAGGACATTCTCGCAGTCGTGAAGACGCTTGTGAACCTGCGCGATGGCAAGGGTGAGATCGACGACATCGACCACCTCGGCAACCGTCGTGTACGCTCCGTTGGCGAGTTGATGGAGAACCAGTATCGCGTCGGGCTCCTGCGCATGGAACGGGCGATCAAGGAGCGCATGAGTTCGGTCGATATCGACACTGTCATGCCGCAGGACCTGATCAACGCCAAACCGGCTGCCGCAGCGGTTCGGGAGTTCTTCGGCTCGTCCCAGCTCAGCCAGTTCATGGACCAGACCAATCCGTTGTCTGAGATCACGCACAAGCGGCGGCTTTCCGCTCTGGGCCCGGGTGGTCTGACGCGTGAGCGGGCGGGCTTCGAGGTCCGCGACGTTCACCCGACGCACTACGGCCGCATCTGCCCGATCGAAACACCGGAAGGTCCCAACATCGGCCTCATCAACTCGCTTGCGACGTTCGCCCGCGTCAACAAGTACGGTTTCATCGAGAGCCCGTACCGCAAAGTCAAGGACGGCAAGCTGACCGACGACGTGCACTACCTCTCGGCGATGGAGGAAATGCGCCACCACGTCGCCCAGGCCAACGCCGAAGTGGACCAGCAGGGTCGCCTGGCAGGAGACCTCATCACCTGCCGTTACCAGGGTGATGTGCTTCTGGTGCCTTCGGATCGCGTCGACTATATCGACGTTTCTCCGAAGCAACTCGTGTCGGTCGCCGCGGCACTGATCCCGTTCCTGGAGAACGACGACGCCAACCGGGCCCTGATGGGTTCGAACATGCAGCGCCAGGCGGTGCCGCTTCTGCGTGCCGAGGCGCCGCTCGTCGGCACCGGCATGGAGGAGGTCGTGGCGCGCGACTCCGGTGCGGCGATCGGCGCCCGGCGCACCGGCATCGTCGATCAGGTCGACGCCACCCGTATCGTCATCCGGGCCACCGAGGAGACCGATGCCTCGAAGCCGGGGGTCGACATCTACCGCCTGCGCAAGTTCCAGCGCTCGAACCAGAACACCTGCATCAACCAGCGCCCGCTGGTGAATGTCGGCGAGGCCGTTCGTGAGGGAGAGATCATTGCGGACGGGCCGTCGACGGATCTTGGCGACCTGGCGCTGGGCAAGAACGTGCTCGTCGCGTTCATGCCTTGGATGGGCTACAATTTCGAGGACTCCATCCTGCTTTCAGAGCGCCTCGTGTCCGAGGACGTGTTCACGTCGATTCATCTCGAGGAATTCGAGATCATGGCTCGCGACACAAAGCTCGGGCCGGAGGAGATCACGCGCGATATCCCGAACGTGTCGGAAGAGGCGCTCAAGAACCTCGACGAGGCAGGGATTGTGTTCATTGGCGCCGAGGTGGATCCCGGCGACATTCTGGTCGGCAAAATCACGCCGAAGGGCGAGAGCCCGATGACGCCGGAGGAGAAGCTTCTGCGCGCCATTTTCGGCGAAAAGGCATCGGATGTACGTGATACCTCGCTGCGCCTTCCGCCCGGAGTTTCGGGAACGGTCGTCGAAGTGCGCGTGTTCAACCGCCACGGCGTCGACAAGGACGAGCGGGCGATGGCGATCGAACGGGAGGAAATCGAGCGTCTCGCTAAGGACCGGGACGACGAGCTGCAGATCCTCGATCGCAACGTCTATGCGCGTCTGCGTGACGTGATCTCCGGCGAGGTCGTTGCCAAGGGACCGAAGGGAGCGCGCAAGGGGACCGAGATCACCGAGGAGATCCTGGGTGAAATTCCACGCAGCCAGTGGTGGGAGATCGGTCTTGAGAATGCCAAGGCGCAGGGCGAAGTCGAGGCCATCCAGAAGCAGTACGAGGAGGCTAAGAAGAGCCTATCGAACCGCTTCGCGGACAAGGTCGAGAAGCTGCAGCGCGGCGACGAGTTGCCGCCGGGCGTGATGAAGATGGTCAAGGTCTTCGTTGCCGTTAAGCGCAAGATCCAGCCGGGCGACAAGATGGCTGGACGGCACGGCAACAAGGGCGTCGTCTCACGCATCGTGCCGCGGGAGGATATGCCGTTCCTCGAGGATGGCACGTCCGTCGATGTGGTGCTCAATCCGCTCGGCGTGCCGAGCCGGATGAACGTCGGCCAGATCCTGGAAACGCACCTCGGTTGGTCGTGTCGAGGCCTGGGCCGCATCGTTCAGAACGCGCTCGAGGACTACCGCGAGAGTGGTGACGGCAAGATCCTGCGGGAAACGCTCGACAGGGTCTACGGCGGTCAAAAGTCCGTTACCGATCTCAACGACAAGGAACTCGCATTGCTTGCGGGCCAGATGAAGCTCGGCGTGCCTGTGGCGACGCCGGTGTTCGATGGTGCGCGCGAGGCCGACATCAACGAGATGCTCAAAATGGCGGGCTTCGATTCCTCCGGGCAGGTGACGCTGTTCGACGGCCGAACGGGCGAACAGTTCGACCGCAAGGTGACCGTTGGCTACAAGTACGTTCTGAAGCTGCACCACCTCGTCGACGACAAGATCCATGCCCGCTCGATCGGTCCGTACTCGCTGGTCACGCAGCAGCCTCTGGGCGGCAAGGCTCAGTTCGGCGGCCAGCGCTTCGGCGAGATGGAGGTTTGGGCGCTTGAGGCCTACGGTGCCGCCTACACGCTGCAGGAGATGCTCACAGTCAAGTCTGATGACGTGGCAGGGCGGACCAAGGTCTACGAGGCGATCGTGAGGGGCGACGATGCCTTCGAGGCGGGCATCCCGGAGAGCTTCAATGTGCTCGTCAAGGAGATGCGGGCCCTCGGTCTGAACGTCGAACTCAGCAGTTCGAACAAGGATGAGGATGGCGAACAGCCACCGGCTGAGGGCGAAGGGCGGCTTAGGCTGCCGCCTGCCGCAGAGT
>JBJOGJ010000189.1:0-7570 GCA_046048295.1 Pseudomonadota bacterium
GCACCGCCGCCCCAGCGCATCCGATAGCCGACCGAGACGATATCGACACTGCCCTCACGATCGGCAGTGAGAGTCAGCGCCGGATTGGTCAGCGTACCGCGACTCACCTCGGCATCTTCCAGGAAGATGTGCGTATAGGCGAAGTCCAGCGTGGTATTCTCCCAAAGCTTGTAGGACAAACCCGCACTCAACCAGATGCGATCGCTGTCGGGAACCTGGTAGAGCCGCTGCGCCGCGTTCTGCATTGGCGACTGTTCGTAGGCTATGCCGCTGCGCAACGTCAGTCCGGGTTGATAATCGTATTCGAAACCGAGTGAATAGAACCAGCCGTCATCCCAGTTCGCATCGAGCACACCCAGTTGTCCGCCAGCGCCACACCCTGCAATGAGCAGGTTGGCGCCGCTCGTGCATGTCACTGGGACACTCTCGAGCCGGCTCCAGTTCGCCCACTCGATCGTACCCAGCGCCCGGAACTGCTGCGTGAATGAATGCCGCAGACTGAGTGTCACGGTCTCGGGCGTTTCCAACTCGGCTTCCGCCTGCCCACCGAGCCCTACTGCAGCGACGTTGAATGCATCGCCCGACAGGGTGTGCTTGACGCTGGACCGGAATCCGAGACCAAGCGTGGTGGTCGGCGCCATGTGCCACAACGCACCGGCCGTGAAACCGACACCAACCGTGTCGTCGAGATCCAGCACTGCGTTCGATTGCACGGCCCCGACAGGCGCACCGAACTTGAAGCGCAGATTGGCGAACTCCAGCTGAACCCCCGCACCAATCCAGAAATTCGGCGCCAGGCGATAAGCGAAATTCGGATTGAGGTTGTACGTCGTGAGCTTGGCGCTGCGTCCATGTGCGGAGCCGACCCATGCATAGCTGTCAGGCTCCGAACCGAGACCGAACGGTGCATTGAACCCGAGACCGAACACAAGGTCGTCCGACCAGCGATAGCTGGCGTAGCTCGCACCGACGAACGCAAAGCCGCCGGTGTCGGTCGTGAGTTCCGCGCCCGGGAACACCCCGATGGCAGTTCCGCCGGTTGCCGTGAAGTCACTCTGCGAATAGAGCAGCGAATAGCTCGATTCAGTGGTCAAGCCCGCGCCAGCATTGCCGAGCGCCGCCGGGTTCCAGAACTGCGAGCTGATCACCGTGCCCGCAGCATTACCGGCGAACGAGGCGCCCTGGTGGACAGTCGATTGCTCGCGCACTGCAAAGCCACCGGCATGCGCGGTTACAGCGCCAGCGGTCAAAGCAGCGGAGACCGCCCACATCACACCAACGGATCGTGCCCCGGCCATGGTTTCCTGCCCTTGTCCCATCCCTAGTTGCAGAACTGGTCAACTCAACCATTTCTTGCAAAAAAGCTAAACCCGACTACGGACGATCGACAAATCAAAATTGGCCAGAATCTAGGCGTTTTGCATCGATTGCGACAACTGTGTGGCAGTGAAGCAACCACGACGAAAGCCGGCTATCGCCCCCGGCCGAACCGGACGAGGTGATTGACGGGACCGTGCCCGGCCCCGATCACGAGGCCAGACCCCGCCTGCAGAGCCTCCGAAAGATAGCTCTTGGCGCTCGCAACTGCCTGCCCCAGCGGCAAGCCATTGGCGCAGCCCGCCGCGATTGCGGCCGAAAGCGTGCAACCGGTTCCATGAGTATTGCGCGTCTCGATGCGAGGCGCAGAGAACCGCTCGACTCCAGCCGCCGTGACGAGGAGATCGAGCGCCTCCGTTGTCCCGGCCATGTGCCCGCCCTTCATGAGAACGCCGCCCGGTCCGAGAGCCAGGATCGCCTGCCCCTGCCGGATCATCTCGGCTTCGCTGCTTGCCACATCGGAGCCAAGAAGCACCGCGGCTTCATGGAGGTTCGGCGTCACCAGCGCTGCAACGGGCAGCAGCACATCGCGGACGGCCCGCTCCGCCTCCGGCGCCAGAAGACGGTCGCTCGATGTCGCAACCATCACGGGATCGACGATGATAGGAGACATGCAGCGCGCACCGAGAAAGCGTGCCACTTCCGTTACGATTTCGGCGGTGGCCAGCATTCCGGTCTTGACGCCCCGCACGTTCAGATCGTCGAACACGGCCTCGAGCTGCGCGACGACGAAATCGGCCGGCGGCACATGCACCGCCCTGACACCAGTCGTGTTTTGAGCGGTCAGCGCTGTAATGACGCTTGCCCCGTAGACACCCAGCGCGGAAAAGCTCTTGAGGTCCGCCTGGATACCGGCGCCACCGGAACTGTCGGAGCCAGCGATCGTGAGAGCCACGGGTAGCCTGTCGGGGATTGGCGTCATCCGCTCACCCGCCGTTCCGTTTAAGAATTTCCGACTTGAGGGAGTCGGGCGTAACCCACTCTTCGAACTGGGCCAACGCCGGAAAAGTCTCCAGCATCCATTGCCCAATGACATTCATCGAGCCGTTCATGAACAACAACCCGGTAACGATCAACACACCACCCATCACCCGCTCGACGGTACGGAAATGTCCGCGAAACCGCTCGGTGAACTTGAGGAAAGGCCGGATCGCGACGGCTGCCAGAATGAACGGTATCCCGAGCCCGAGCGAATAGACGAACAACAGGCTTACACCCGCTCCGAGGCTTCCATCGCTCGCGGCAACCGCGAGCACCGCGCCGAGAACGGGGCCGATGCACGGCGTCCAGCCGAAGGCGAATGCCAGTCCGATCAGATAGGCCCCGGCCAGCGACGCACCCTGCATTTGCCCACGGTACCGAACATCGCTGTAGAGCATCGAGATACGAAACACACCCAGGAAGTGCAGACCGAATAGGACGATAACCAGGCCGGCGACGAACGAGAGCTCTTGCTGGTAGACACGCAGAAACTGCCCGAGCACGGAAGCACTGGCACCGAGCCCCACGAATACGGTCGTGAAGCCAAGCACGAAAAGCACCGCACCGAGGACGATCCGCTGCCAGACCGCTTTGTCGAGCCCGTCCGCCACCGCCGCCTGGCTGACCGTCGTCCCTCCGAGGTAGCCGAGATAGGGCGGCACCAGCGGCAGCACGCACGGCGACAAGAAGCTGACAAGCCCCGCGAACGCCACGCCAAGATAGATGTAAAGATCGAAGTACATGCGCGCCGACGATTGCCTCGGATGAACGCCTTGGGAGAGCTTAACACCTCAGGTAGGTGTACCGCACCGATGCGGCAACGCGGCACACGAAAAGTTCACCTTCCAAGAAGCGGAAGAACATCGATCAGCCGGTCGACAACCGCATCCGCCCCGAGTTCGCGCGCCGGGACCGGCGTATACCCGAAACTGACGAGGACGATCGCCACCCCTGCCGCCCGCGCCGTCTCGACATCGATCGCACTGTCCCCGACCATCAATGCCTCTTCCGCCCGGCACCCCATCTCATCGAGTACGGCGATAAGCATATCGGGTGCGGGCTTGCGAGGCATTTCGGCACGCACTCCACGTACCGCCTTGAAGCGCGCGGCAATCCCGAGCTCATGCACGACAACCTGCGTCACATCGTCAGGCTTATTGGTGCAGATTCCGAGCGGCACACCCCGCGCGGAGAGTTCTTCGAGCAGCCTGCCGCCACCATCGAATATGCGCGAATGCGCCGCCCCGACCTCGAGGTAGTGAGCCTCGAACCGCCGCACCAGCCCGGCGACCCGAGCCGCCTCGGCTCTCTCGCCGAGCGCCCCGAGCGCCCGCTCGACCAACACCGTTGCACCGGAGCCAATCATGCCCCGAACATCCGCCAGCCCAAGCGCGGCGAGCCCGGCCTCCTGCAGCGCACCGTTGAGCGCGGCAGCGATATCGGGCGCACTGTCGATCAGAGTTCCGTCGAGATCGAAGACGATGCCCCTGACTGCACGCCCGCCCATCAGGCTAATGCCTCGCCAGCGCCGCAACGCCCGGCAACTCACGCCCCTCGAGCCATTCGAGGAACGCACCACCGGCAGTCGAGACGTAGGAGAAATCGTCTGCGGCTCGTGCCGCGTTGAGCGCAGCAACGGTATCGCCGCCACCAGCGACCGCCACCAGCCGGCCGGCCTTGACCATCTCGGCCGCAGCCTGGGCAAGCACGAACGTTCCGTTCCCGAACGGCTCGATCTCGAAAGCTCCGAGCGGCCCATTCCAAAGGAGGGTCCGGCATCCCTCGAGCGCATCCTTCAATCGTGCAACCGACTTCGGCCCGACGTCCAGGATCATCGCATCACCGGGCACCGCCGAGATTTCAACAGTCTCGCTCGCCGCCCCGGCCTTGAATTCACGCGCAACCACACCATCGACAGGAAGCAGGATCTCGACACCCCTGGCCGCTGCCTTGGCAAGAATTTCACGCGCCGTTTCGTTGAAATCCGGCTCTGCCAGTGACTTCCCCACATTGATGCCCTGCGCCTGCAGGAAGGTGTTCGCCATGCCGCCGCCGATGATCAACTTGTCGACCTTTTCGATCAGGTTCTTGAGCACCGGTAGCTTCGTCGACACCTTGGCACCGCCGATGACCGCCGCAGTCGGCCGCACGGGCTTCTCGAGCGCCGCACGCAGCGCACCGATCTCCTCCATCATCGCCGGGCCGGCATAACACGGCAGCTCGGCGGCGAGCCCGGCGGTGGACGCATGAGCACGATGCGCACAGGAGAAGGCGTCATTGACGTAGATGTCGCCGAGCGCGGCAAGCGCTTTGCTGAAACCGGGATCGTTGCTCTCTTCGCCGGCGTGGAAGCGCGTATTCTCGAGCACGGCAATGCCGCCTTCCTCGAGGCTGTCCACCACCCGCTTCGCGACCTCGCCGATGCAGTCCTCCGAAAAGGCAACGTTCCTGCCGACAAGGTGCGAAAAGGCGTCGGCAATCGGCCTCAAGGTGAATCTCGGATCGCGCCCCTTGGGCCGGTCGAAATGGGAGATCACCACCACCCGGGCGCCCCGGTCGGCAAAACCGCGCACGCCGGCAACGATACGTTCGAGCCGCGTGGCGTCGGTCACCCGGCCATCCTGCACGGGCACATTCAGATCCGCCCTCAGGATCAGCCTTTTACCCTTTACGTCGAGCCCTTCTGTCCCACGCAGCTTCTCAAGATCCATGTCACACCTGCCCAAACCCATCACCGACTTTCGGCGCCTGAACTAGCCCGAGCACGCCAAAGCGGCAACTTCAGTCCAGTCCTATGCTGAACATCTCACGCGTCAGGCGATCAACTCCCGCGCAGCCGCGGCAACGGCCTCGGCGGTGATCCCGAAATGCTCGTAGAGCTGGGGCGCGGGCGCCGACGCACCGAAACTTGCCATGCCGATGAACCGCCCTCTTTCTCCCAGCCACTCATGCCACCCCTGCGCGATCCCGGCCTCGACGGCCACTCTGGGGCCACGTCCCAGAACCTCATCGCGATAGGATTTCGATTGGGCTCGAAACAATTCGAACGACGGCATCGACACCACCGCCGCCTTCACGCCTTCCCCGGCAAGCGCATCCCTGGCGGCCACGGCCAGACCAACCTCGGAACCTGTTGCGAGCAGCGTCACGTCGCGACCGCCTTCGGCATCGAGCAGCACGTAGCCCCCGCGCGCCGACAGGTTTTCCCGATCGGCCTGGCGCAGGTTCGGCACGCCCTGCCGCGTAAGCGCGAGGACCGACGGGGTTTCAGGCGAACTCAACGCCAGCTGCCAGCACTCGACTGTTTCAATCCCGTCGGCCGGTCGGAACACCTGCAGGTTCGGGATCGCCCTGAGCGCAGCAAGGTGCTCGACCGGCTGATGAGTCGGCCCGTCCTCGCCAAGACCGATACTGTCGTGCGTCATTACATAGATGACACGCTTCTGCATCAAAGCCGAAAGCCGGATCGAAGGGCGGCAGTAATCGGTGAAGACGAGAAATGTGCCGCCGTAGGGAATCAGGCCGCCCGTCAGGGCAAGACCGTTCATCACCGCCGCCATGCCATGCTCGCGGACCCCGTAATAGATATAGCTGCCACCGAAGTGGTCCTTCGATATCGCCTCCTGAGCCTTGACCTTGGTGTTGTTCGATCCCGTGAGGTCGGCAGATCCTCCGATCATGCCCGGCACGGCTGCCGTGAGATGACCAAGCGCGAGTTCGGACCAGACGCGGGTCGCCTTCTGGCCGCCGTCGCTCACAACAGCCGCTTTCGAGTCGGCGACAGCGGCCTCCATCGCAGCCTTGACGCTGGCATTGAGCGGATCCTCGAATTGCGCACGCTGCACTTCGGAAACGCCGGCCCACTGCTGGCGCCAGGACTCTCGCTCGCCATGCCCGCGACGCCCCGCACCCCGCCACGCCTGGAGTATCGCATCCGGAACCACGAAAGGTGCGTGTGGCCAACCGAGTTTTTCGCGCGCCGCCTTGATCTCATCGCCGCCGAGCGGCGCACCGTGCGTCGCAGCGCTCCCCTGCTTGTTCGGCGCACCGAACCCGATCACCGTCTTGCATGCGATCAGCCACGGCTTCGAGGCATCGGCCTTGGCAGTGTCGAGCGCCCGCTTCACTGCCGCCGGATCGTGGCCGTCGACTGATGCCGTATTCCAGCCGGATGCGGCAAACCGTGCGATATGATTCTCCGACGTAGCAAGGCTGGTCGGACCATCGATAGAAATGCCGTTGTCATCGAAGAGTACGATGAGTTTGCCGAGACCGAGGTGGCCGGCGAGCGAAATCGCTTCCTGGCTGATGCCCTCCATCAGGCAGCCGTCACCGGCAATGACATAGGTCCTGTAGTCGATGACCCCACCGAGCCGGGCATTCCAGATGCGCTCGCCGAGCGCCATGCCGACGGCGTTGGCGATACCCTGTCCAAGCGGCCCCGTCGTCGTCTCGATGCCCGGCGCGTGCCCATGCTCTGGATGTCCCGCAGTCTTGGCCCCAAGCTGCCGGAAGCTCTTTATGTCGTCGATGGAGAAGCCCGGATAGCCGGTCAGATAGAGCAGCGAATAAAGCAGCATCGAGCCGTGGCCAGCGGACAGCACGAACCTGTCCCGGTTCGCCCAGTTCGGATCGCCGGCATCATACCGCAGCACATCGCGAAACAGCACAGTTGCCGCATCGGCCATCCCCATCGGCATGCCCGGGTGCCCGGATTTCGCAGCCTCGACGGCATCCATCGCGAGCGCGCGGATCGCATTCGCCATCTCGGTGTGACCAACCTCTGCCATCCCTCGTCCTTCTCCCGATTCGCTGCATGGAACCGCTCGCGGCAATAAAGCCGCAAAGCCGGACGGTCCACGCCGATTACCGATAAACCCACGGAAAACACGATGGGTTGTAACAGCAGGCCCACCAAAATCAATGAAGGACAGGATTAGACTCGAGGAAAACCTCGACCTCTTCGCGTGTCGGCAATCCAGCACGTGCGCCAAGCCGCCTGCATTTCAGTGCCGCCGTCGCACTCGCAAAGCGCACGCATTCCGCCGTCAGCCTGTGCTCGGTAAGCGCCACGGCAAACCCGCCATGGAACGCATCGCCCGCCCCGGTCGTATCGACGACATCGACAGGGAATGCGGGCATCGACGAAAACGCCCCGCCCTCCAACCAGTGGTACCCGAGTTTCCCGCACGTCACGCCGGCATGCACGGGA
>JBJOGJ010000190.1:0-7561 GCA_046048295.1 Pseudomonadota bacterium
CGGCGCGCGATGCGCGTGCCGAACCATGGATCCCGGTGACGAGCACCGGGATGACGGGGTGGGTGGGGCTGGCCGGATGCCACGCCTCATGTGTCATCCCGGACGAGCGTAGCGAGATCCGGGACCCAGGGGCGGCTTGGCGATGGGCTTGCGTCATGGCCCTGGGTCCCGGCTCTGCGCGGCTGGCGCCGCTTGGCCGGGATGACAATGGGGGCGTGGGGTGGGCCGGTAGCAACGATGGCGCTCAACGGCGCGCGATGCGCGTGCCGAACCATGGATCCCGGTGACGAGCACCGGGATGACGGGGTGGGTGGGGCTGGCCGGATGCCACGCCTCATGTGTCATCCCGGACGAGCGGAGCGAGATCCGGGACCCAGGGGCGGCTTGGCGATGGGTTTGCGTTACGGCCCCTGGGTCCCGGCTCTGCGCGGCTGACGCCGCTTGGCCGGGATGACAGTTGGGGCGTGGTGGCGTTGCTTGCTGGCGGGCACTGGCAGCGGACGGCAATGGCGGGGCGTTCCGGGTAGACGCCCAGCAGTCGCTGGCGGAGCATGTGGGTGCCGCCCGGCGCGGTCGGCGTTCCAGATACAAAGCTCTTGTGGGGTATCCGGCAAGATGCGTATTCTGGTGTTTTCCACTTCAGTACGGGAGAATGCACATGGCTCGGAAAGAGGAATTCGAGAATCACATTTGGAAGGATCTGTATTCGGAACAGGATCTCGAGCTCTACTCGCATTATGCCCGCGAGACCAAGGTTGGGCCGGCGCCGGCACTGCTTCTCATCGACTTCTACATGGAATGTTTCCGTGGTGGCGACCAGCATCCCTATGAACTCGCGAAGAAGTGGCCTTCTACCTGCGGCAGTTATGCGGTTCGCACTATCGAACCTACCAAGAAATTGATCGCCGCCGCGCGCAAGGCCGGACTGCCAATTTTCTATTCGACTGGAGAAGACCGGCCGAACAGCAAGTTCACGTTCAGCAGCACTGGAACGGGGGTCACACATCGTCGTGCAGTCGGAAACAGACAACCTGACGACTACGCCATACATCCGGAGCTTGCGCCACAATCCGAAGACGTCGTGATCTACAAGCAGCGTGCCAGCTGTTTCTACGGGACATCGCTGCTGCTACAGCTTGCAAAGCTTGGCATTCGCAGCTTGATCGTGGGTGGCGGTACGGCTTCCGGCTGCCTTCGGGCTGGCGTACTCGACGCCCAATCCGCAGGTTTTCATGTGTCACTCGTGGAGGAGTGCGTTTTCGATCGAGCCGACACGCCATTGAAGTCCAATCTCTTCGATCTTGGCCACAAGTATGCCGACGTAATGCATCTTGAAGAGGTTCTGGCTCACCTCGCCAAGCTCTCACCCGCCCAGGCGGCGGAATAGGCAATAGAACTCGCGCAACAAAGCCGAAATTCGAAGTGAGGACCAATTCACGATGATCGTTTCCTTCAAAAGGGCTTCGGCCTTGTTTGCCGTCGTCATGACAATGAGCGTGGCTGTCGCTGCCGACCCCGTCGAGGACTTCTACAAGAGCACCCGTATCGAAATCGTCGTCGGATCGGGTGTCGGTGGCGGCTACGATACCTATGCCCGCTTTCTTGGCCGCCACATGGCCCGTCACGTTCCCGGAAAGCCGACGGTGCTCATCAAGAACATGCCGGGGGCCGGCGGCATGATTGCCGGGAATTACGTCTATGGCCAGGCGGCCCGGGATGGGTCGGTCATAACGCATTTGCAGAATACGCTCACGATCGAGCAGATCAGCGGCACGCCGAACTTGAAACTCGATATGAGCAAGTTTCTCTGGATCGGCAGCATGAATACGCAAGCGACCATTTGCGTTCTATCGGGTGCAGTCGAGTTCAAGTCCGCGAAGGACTTCTTTACGCGCGAGTATCTGATCGGGGCGACACAGGGCCTGGGTAACTCGACTTCGCTCGTCCCGAAGATGCTCAACACCCTCGTGGGGACCAAGTTCCGGATCGTCACCGGCTACAAGAGCACGAGCAATGTCGTTCTCGGCATAGAGCGAAACGAGGTGCAGGGCTTGTGCGGCTGGGGCTGGGATAGCGCACAGGTTCAGGCGGCGTCGGCCATTGATGCAGGCAAGCTCAAGGTGGGCATCGATATCGGCAACAGCCGGCATCCGGATCTGGCCAAGCGCAACGTACCCTTCCTGATGGACATGGTGCCCGAAGGTCTCAACAAGGACGCCCTGCGGGTGCTGCTCAGTCCGCAGAGCTATGGCCGGCCGTTCGCTGCGCCGCCCGGCGTTCCAGCGGACCGCCTCGCCGCCTTGCGCAAGGCGTTCGCGGCCACCCTGAAGGACGAGGCTTTCCTGGCTGAGGCCGCGAAAGCCAAGCTGCAGATCAGCTATATGCCGCCGGAAGAGATCGAGAAGCACATCAAGGATGCTTTTGCGGCTCCGGAAGCAGCGCGAAACAAGGCGATCAGTGTTTTGACAGACGCGCGGAAGAAATAGTGCGGATGCGGATGGGTCGCTTGGAGTTCAGGCGATCCCGGAAGGATGGCATGCGGCGGGGACAGGCGGCCCTATCGAAGCTGCGAGGTTTCGAACAGGGGCTTGACGGAATCCTCGCCGCTGCTCATTCGCGGTCGCGAACGCGGCCAAAATCAGCGCTATTCTGGACGATTGATCCCATTCCCCGGTAGTTCCTGGCAGAAGCCAACATGAGCGCGTACCTCACGCCGATCGTCCTGCTGCTCGCTTCGAACGTCTTCATGACTTTCGCGTGGTACGGTCACCTGAAGTTCAAGTCCACGGCGCTGTGGGTCGTGGTGCTGGCGAGCTGGGGCATCGCGTTCTTCGAGTATTGTCTCGCAGTGCCGGCGAACCGGTTCGGCAGCGCGGTCTATTCGACGGCGCAACTCAAGACGATCCAGGAAGTGATCACGCTCGTCGTGTTCGCCGGATTTTCCGTGCTCTACCTCGGCGAGCGGTTCACGGTCAGCTATGCCGTCGGGTTCATTCTCATCGCGGCTGGCGCCTATTGCGTGTTCAGGTCGCCGCTCGGATAGGAGCGTGTCCGTCCGAGCGGCGGTGCAGTGGCGTTACTTCTTCTGGCCGTTGATGACGTCGTAGACGTTGCAGGCGATGCCGGTGGCCTCGTAGCCGTCCTGGCCGGTTGCCTGAGCGATGGCGAACATCTGGTAGGCGAGACTGACGAAGGGCATCGGGACCTCCATGTCGCGGGCCATGTCGAGGCCGAATGCGACGTCCTTCGGCATCCACGACTTGCGCGGCTTGTACTTGCCGCTCACCATGATCTCCATGATGCGCCGGGTGGCCACCGAGTCCTGCTGCGAGTTCTTCATGATGGTCTGGAAGGTGGCGTCGTCGACACCGCCCTTCTTGAGCCAGCCGCAGATCTCGGCGAGGCTCAGGTGCTGGACGGCGGCGAACATTGCCATGGCGTTCTTGACGAGCTTGGCGTTACCGAGCTCGCCGACGTAGAGGCAGGATTTGGACATCGGTGCGAAGACCGCCTGGTATTCATCGAACAACTGCCGGGTGCCCGAGATCCAGAGTGCCAGCTCGCCGGCCGCCGCGACTTCTTCGACACCGCCAGCGGAGGCGTCGACGACAGCCCAGCCCTTCTTGGTGAGCGTCTCGCTGGCTTTGACGATGGTCTCCTTGTCGATGCTGCTGAAGTCGATCCAGACCTTGGCGCCACCGGTCGCCTCGGCGAGGCCGCCCTTGCCGGTGGCGACGGCCGTGACCGCATCGTTATGGGGGAGCATCGAGAGCACGATCTCGCAGGATTCAGCGACGGCCTTCGGCGTGTCCTTGAACGTGGCGCCCTTCTCCTCCAGTCCCTTGGCCTGCGCACGGTTGAGATCGTTGACGACGAGCGGATAGCCCGCCTTGATCAGGTTGGCCGCCATGCCGCTGCCCATGCCGCCGGTGCCGATGAAACCCAAGGTCTTCATGCCTTCACTCCCAAATTCGTTGTGGTGCCAAGCCTCTGTCATCACGCACGTTGCCGCCCTTTCGGGGCGCTGAGCGCGTCTCGGCCCTGTCGACGTTCTACGGTCCGATGACCTGAAGCGCAATCCGCCTATTTGCAGCGCTCGAGAATGTGCAGGCCCCAATGGCGGTCCAGGAGGTAGATGAGGCCGTCGTCGTCCTCGTAGACATCGTTGGAGCGGACCTTGCCGGATGGGCCTTTCGGATCGGGAATGAAGTGGGCGACCTCGGTCGGGCGGTGCGGGTCGGCAATGTCGACGATGCGCAGGCCCTGGGCGAACCAGGCGATGGGAATCTCAGTGCTTTGGACTTTCTCGACGGGCTGGTGGCAGCCGGTCTGCGGCGGCATCGGCGTGCCGGTGTCGAGGCCGGCGACCTGGAAGGTGGAGATCGGGGCGGGGTTGGCCTCGTCGGAAATATTGACGAGCCAGGTCATGGCCGGGCCGGAGGGACGGAGCTTCGAGACGTCCTCGTCGGCGACGAGCATGATGTCCATGCCACGCAGCTTGAATGGGATCGGCAGGCAGGTGTGGGTCGGGACGGCGAATGCCTTGTTCCAGGAATGGCGGGAGATTTCCTTCGGGCGGGAGATGTCGGAGATGTCGAGGATCGCGAAGCCGGCGTGCCAGTAGCTGACGTAGAGGCGGTCGCCCATGCGGATCGGGTGGTGGCACATCAGGTGGCGGTCCTCGATGCCTTCGGGCGTCTCGCCGCCTGCGGTCCACTGGCCGGGCCAGTGCCAGCGGCCGACCTCGACAGGCTTCTCGGGATCGGCGAGGTCGAGGATGACGACGATGCGGTTGAGGTAGCCGGGCATGGTGGTCGAGAGGTAGGCGAGGCGACCGTCGAACGTGAAGCGGTGGACGCCGGCGCCCTCGGTCTCCCAGTAGTGGATGGGGCGCGGCTGTTCGGGGTTCGAGAGGTCGTAGATGTGGAGGCCGCCGCGGAAGCCGGGGATGCGGGTATCGCGGGGGCCGGCAGCCTCGTAGTTGGTGAGCATCAGGCCGTTGCCGACACGGACCTTGTGGGCATGCACACCCTGTTTGTCATCGCACTCCAGAACGGTCGCGATGCGCGGCTTGCGGCGGTCGCGTATGTCAATGACCGTAGTTGCCTCCGGCCCATCGACGTGACCAACATAGGCGTAGCCGTTCTCAACGACGATCTGGCCGCCGCCCTTGCAGTCGACGTAGGAAACTTCGCGTAATCCTTCAGCGGTGGCCATGGCCTGAACCTCTCGCAAGCAGACGATCGGGCAAGTGTACGTAGATCCCACGGCGGCTGCCAGGAGAAAGCGCCGGTGACCCTCTCGGATATCAGTATCAAGCGGCCGGTGCTCGCGACCGTGGCAAGCCTGCTGATCGTTGTGTTCGGCATTGCGGCGGTGATGAAGCTGCCGGTGCGAGAGCTGCCGGACATCGATACGCCAATCGTGGAGGTCAGGACGGAGCTCGACGGGGCGAGCCCGGAGATTGTCGACACGGACATCACGGAGATCATCGAGGGGGCGGTCTCGGGTATCAGCGGCATCAAGTCGATCGCCTCGTTCAGCCAGCGGGGGCGCAGCCGGACGGTCATCGAGTTCGTGACGGGAAGACGGATCGACGAGGCGGCCAACGACGTGCGCGATGCCGTCGGGCGGATCAGGTCGCGGCTACCGGATGAGATCGAAGAACCGCGGGTGCTCAAGAACGACAGCGATGACGATCCGGTGATGCGGATCGCGGTCACCAGTTCTCGGATGAATGCATCCGAAATCACGGACTACATCGAGCGCTTCATCTTGGACCGGCTGGCGACGATCGACGGCGTGGCGCAAGTGGAGGTATCGGGCGGGCGGCGGTGGTCGATCCGGATATGGCTCGACCGGGCGGCGATGGCGGCGCGCAACCTTACCGTTGCCGATGTCGAGGCGGCGCTCAGACGCAACAACATGGAACTGCCGGCGGGAGAGCTCAAGTCGGAGAGCCGGCAACTCACGGTCAGGGTAGACAGCCGGCTGCAGACAGTCAGGGCGTTCCAGCGCATCATCGTGACGCGCATCGGCGGATATCCCGTGAGGCTCAGCGAGATCGCGCGTGTCGAGCGGGGGCCGAGGGATACGAATACAATCGTCAGGGCGAACGGAGCCGATGCGGTGGGGCTCAGGGTGCTCAGGCAGTCGAAAGCCAATACGATGGCGATCTCGGAGGCGGTGCGGGCCGAGATCGACCGCATGCGGCCGACACTGCCTGCCGGCATGAACATCACGATCGGATCCGACGATGCGCTGTTCATCGCGGCGTCGATCCGGGAGGTGACGATCGCGCTCGGAATCTCGCTGGTGCTGGTGGTGCTCGTGATCCTGGCGTTCCTGTTCTCGGTCAGGGCAACAATCGTGCCGGCGGTGACGATCCCGGTGTCGTTGATCGGGTGCATGCTGGTGATCTGGGGGCTCGGCTATTCGGTCAATGTGCTGACGCTGCTGGCACTGCTGCTGGCGATCGGTCTGGTGGTCGATGACGCCATCGTCGTGCTCGAGAACATCCAGCGGCGGATCGAACTCGGCGAGACGCCACTCGTCGCGGCGACGCTCGGCACCAGGCAGGTGACGTTCGCGGTGCTGGCGACGTCGATCACGCTCATCGCCGTGTTCGTGCCGATCTCGTTTCTCGACGGGCAGATCGGGAGACTGTTCACGGAGTTCGGCTTCGCGATGGCCGGGGCGGTTGTGATCTCGACGTTCGTCGCGCTGTCGCTGTGCCCGATGCTGGCATCGCGGCTCCTGAGGCGCCAGAGCTCGAAGGCGGTCACGGGGGCAGGCGCACAATCCCTCGGGTGGGTGTCGACGACCTACGAGCGGCTTCTGCGCGGTGCGCTCAGGATGCCGGTGCTGGTGATCGCGGTGTCGCTGCTGTTCGCGGGCGGCGGGTGGCTGGTCTATGGAACGCTGCCGCAGGAACTGGCTCCGAAGGAGGACCGCGGGGTGGTGTTCGTGCCGCTCACGGCGCCACAGGGCAGCACCATTGAGTATACGGACGAAATCACCCGCAAGGCGGAGCGGATGATCGAGCCGCTGCGCGAGAAGGGGGTCGTAGAGACGACCTTCGCCGTGCTGGGGCGGGCACGGCGGCCGGAGCGGTCGTTCGTGGTGATCCGGCTCAAGCATTGGGACGAGCGCAGCATGACGCATACCGACGTGGCGCAGGCGCTCGGCCGCGACGTCAGCCAGATCGTCGGTGCGAAGGGGCGGCCGGTGGTGCCGGCCGGTCTCGGGCTCAGGGGCAGCAGGACGCCGGTGCGGGTGGTGGTGAGCGGGCCGGACTTCGAGAGCGTCAAGGAGTGGGCAAAGGCGATCCTCGAGCGCATCGAGGATCATCCGGGGCTGGTCAATCCGGATATCGACTATGAGGAAAACCTGCCTCAGCTCACCGTCAAGGTCGACCGGGAGCGGGCCGACGACCTTGGGATCAGTGTGCAGACGATATCGGCGACGCTGCAGACATTCCTGGCGTCGCGCAAGATAACCGACTTCACCGATCGCGGCCGGGCGTACGATGTGGTGGTGCAGGCGCGCGACGAGGACCGGC
>JBJOGJ010000191.1:0-7523 GCA_046048295.1 Pseudomonadota bacterium
GTCCTGGTAATAGGCCCGCTCAACATCCCGGTAGTTCTCGAACAAGCGGACGACTGTCTTCCGGTCGTAGGTCGACGGCTTGCGGGCGGTATGGAAGGCGTCGATCTCGCCATCTCTAAGCATCTGGGCAAGTGTCTTGTCCTCGGGAATAGCCTCGACCTTGATGTTTGGCGGTAGATCGAGCTTCATCTTCTCGGGGCGCCCGGGCTCTTCCTCTCCGCCAGTGTAGTAGGTGACGCTGTCGACTGGGACACCGTAGTGCTCAGAAAGAATGCCTCGGATCCACACCGGGGCTGTCATCTGATATTCGGGCACCCCGATCTTCTTGCCGATCAAGTCCTTCGGCTCACGGATACCGGACTTTGCGTTTACGTAAATGCAGGAATGCCGGAAGTATCTCGAAGGAAACACCGGAATGGCAATGAACGGCTTGGGATCACGGAAGAGCGATACAACATACGACGAGAACGACATCTCGGACGCGTCGAACTCCTGGAACCGCGCCTGGCGGAAAAACGTCTCCTCCACCATGTAGTTCAGGTATCTCAGGTCAATGCCATCTGGCTGCACGCGGCCTTCGGCCAATGCTCGGGTGCGGTCATAGTTCCAGCAGGCGAGCGTCAGGTCGAGCTTTGACATAGGCTGTCGTATCTCCCTCGTGTATTATGGTTGGCTGATGTGGCGGACGGGCACCGCGTTGTCAGTAGAATTCATCGAAGTGGATTTGCGCCGGCGGCACCTTCAGTTCCATCATGATCTGCATCACCGCCCGAGCCATGGCCGGCGGACCGGCGAAGTAGATCTCGAAATCGCGCATACTGTCGCCGAACATTTCTTTCGCGACATCGGTAATCAAACCCGTCTTCCCGGTCCAGCTGGCCGCGTCAGGGTCCTTGTCGGGCATCGAAATCACCGGATAGTAATGGATCCGCTCGCCCCAGCCCGGCAGCCCCTTCAACGCATCCTCGCCGCAGACGTCCTGAACCCGCCTGCCGCCATAGACGAAGTGCAACTGCCGGCCCTTCAAGCCCTCTGCCTCGGCGAAACCGCGGGCGATCGACACCATCGGTGAGAGGCCCGACCCACCGGCAAGGCACAACACATCGCGCGGTGCATCCTCCCTGAGGTAGGCCATACCGAACGGTCCGTCGAATTCGATTGCCGATCCGACCTTTATAGCATCGAAGAGCTGGGTCGTCGCCTTGCCGTCCGGCACCTTCTTGATCTGGAAATGCCACTCGGCCCCATCGCGGGTGACGTTGCACATCGAATAGGCGCGTGCGCCGGTAACGTGCGGCACGTAAAGCAAGGCGTATTGGCCAGGAAGGAACCGAGCCGGCCTGTCGAGCTTGAACCGGAATTCGCGGATGTCATGGGTGATGTCGAAGATTTCCGTGACGGTCCCGGGAGTCTTCTGCGGTGCGAACCTGCTTACGTAGTGGTCGCTCAGACGAACCTTGATCTGGCAATCCGAATTGGGCTTGGCCTGGCAGCCGAGCCAACGGTTGCGCTGCTTGTCGCGCTCATTGTACGCGGGTGAATCCTGGCGATCGTGCTCGACCGCACCTTCTACGAGCTCGAACCGGCAGTTACCGCATGAGCCGACGTTGCACTCATAGGGAAAGCCGAGCCCGGCGCGGACGGCCGCCCGCATGATCGTATCGTCTTCATCACAAGTAAAGGCAATATCCGAGTTCGCAAGCTTGATGTTTGCCATGTCGTGCGCCCACTCCCCTTTTCAAGGTTTTCCGTCGCTTTGTCCCTAGTCGCGCTTGTTCCTAGAAGACTGAGCCGTTGATATAACCGAGCCTGCGCGAGATCGACGCTGCCGTTTCGACCACGGCGGGCGCGAACTTCGCCATCATCTCTTCAGAAAGTCGCTGCACCGGCCCGGCAATGCCGACGGAGGCAACCACCTGCCCCGAGGAATCCCGCACCGGTGCCGCTACCGCGCGCATTCCTGCCTCGCACTCCTCATCCTCGATCGCATACCCAAGTTTGCGCGTCTCTGCCAGAACCTTGCGGAAATTGGCCGCGCTTGTCTTCGTCCTTGGCGCACGCGCCGAAAAGCCCGCGCCGATCACCGCCGCGATCCGCTCTTCCGGGAGATACGCGAGGATCGCCCTGCCGTTGGCTGTGCAGAAGGCCGGCTTGTGGACCCCGATATCAGAGTTGACGCGGATCGCCTGGGTGCTCTCGAGGTTGTAGACATACATGATTTCCGCACCGTCGAGGATGGCGAGATGCACAGTCTCCTGTGTGATGTTTCGGAGAGCGAAAAGGTCCTGGCGTGCTTCACTCGACAGGTTCATCCTGCGTCGCACCAAGGCGCCGAGGCTGAAAAGCGCAATACCGAGCCGATAGCGTCCGCTTTCGGGATTCTGCTCGAGCATGCCTTCCGAAACCAGCGTCACGGCCAGGCGATGAACCGTGCTCTTGGCGACACCGAGTTTACGCGCCAGTGTGCTCACCCCGATTTCAACCTCGCTTTCGGAGAAGCACTTCAAGAGCGCAATCGCGGTCGCCACCGATGAAAGCCGCTGCGGCGTTCGGGCACTCGCCCCCACTCCGGCGCGCACTGTGTTCTTCGCAGGTTCACTCCGCTTCCCGCCTGCCGACGGTTGCGTGCGCCCGACAGTACGATGGTTCCTTACAACGGTTGCCATGGCATCACGCTCCTGCTCCGCCGGCGTCCTGATGGGCCGCGTTCGTAGACGCCCGCGCAATGCAAAGCCCCAGTTCCTGTGCGATCTCAGACGCCGGTCGACCGTGCGAAATAATGGTGAACCCGGTGCGGTACTTCAGCTGACCGGGACCGACCGGCATCGGCCTTCGCGAGATTGCCTCACCCGGCATCGCCTGAACGGCGAAATATCCGCCGGTCTCGGCAAGCATCACACTCCCCTTCACCCGCAACAGCCACGCCTTGCTCACCTCAAGGAAGTCCGGAAGAACGTCGAGCAAACTGCGCCACGCCACGGGCTCCGGGAGGTCCAGAAATGCCGTCGAAACATCCTGCCGGTGGTGTGCGTGAGAATCATGATCGTCGCCGCAGCTCTTATGCCCCTCGTCGCAGAGCCCACTCTTAGTACCGGGCTCGATGTTCTCGCCAAGCGCCGCGAGCAGGCGTTCTGCGGAAAGATTCCCTCCCCGGCTGGTCAGCACCGTCGCGCCGGGCGCAGAACGATCGACGATATCGCGGACGGCTTCGATTTGCGCACCGCCGACAAGATCCGCCTTTGTGATGATGACCACGGTCGCGAATTCGAGCTGTCGTCTGCACTCGGGAAACTCACGGACACGTTCGGCACCGCGCAGAGCATCGAATGCAGTCACCACCCCCGCCACCCTGAACCGCTCGGAGAGAAGCTGGTGCATGCGCAGCATCTCGACGATCGGTCCCGGATCGGCAATTCCCGTGGTCTCGATCAGCACCCAATCGAACCGCGCAATACGCTTGTGCAGGCGGTCCCAGAACAACCGCTCGAGGGTTGCTATGAGATCGTCGGATGCCGCACAGCAAGCGCACCCGTTTTCGAGCAGAAGAGGCGCATCGTTCGCCGACTCGAGCAGCGCATGATCGAGCCCGACCTCGCCGAGTTCGTTGACGATCGCCATGGCGCCCGAGAACTGCGGCGCCCGGAGCCAGCGGGACAACAGCGTCGTCTTGCCCGAACCGAGAAACCCGGTGAGCAGCACGATCGGAATTATTGCCCGTTCAGCCATGACTTCCCGCCGGTGGACCGATCCTCACTCCGTGTCGATGTAGATCGTCCCGCCCTCGATCGTGGTCTTGTAGATCTTCTGCGGAACCAGACATGGCGGCGCTGTCGGCTCACCGGTCTTGATGTTGAAGCGACCGTTATGGAAGTCGCACTCTATTTCTTCGCCCTCGATGAAGCCTTCCGAAAGCGATCCTGGCCCATGCGAGCAAAGGTCTTCCATGACATAGAACTCGCCTCCGAGATTGAAAACTGCGAGTTCAAGCCCCTCCGTCTCGACCTTGATCGACTTGCCATCCTCAACCTCATCGGTCTTACAAAGAGCGATGCGCGACATTAATCTGCCTCCTCGTTGACGCCCCAGGGGGCGCCGTGTAATGTCCGCCGTTGAAAAGCGGAACGACGTTCCGCATATCAGAACCAGCTGTCTTTTAGCAACTGGTTCGCAAAGCGGTCAACTCCTGCCTTCGGCGTCTCATCGACGCTGGCTGGAAAGCGTGACCGAGGAAAACGCCGACGGAGCAAGGCTATGTTGAGAAAAGAGCAGAACGACCTCCTGTGCCAGACAGGACCGGGTACGCCGATGGGCAACCTGTTCCGCTGCTACTGGATTCCGGCCCTTCTCGCGGAAGAGCTGCCGGAAAACGACTGTCCGCCGGTCCGCGTCAAGCTGCTCTCCGAGCGGCTCATCGCATTTCGGGATACGAACGGCAACTACGGCCTGATCGACGAGTTTTGCGCCCATCGCGGACCGTCGCTGTGGTTCGGACGCGTCGAGGAATGCGGCATTCGCTGCCCGTATCACGGTTGGAAGTACGACTACACCGGCCAGTGCGTCGAGGTCCCCTCCGAATCGAAGGAGAGCGGCTTTGCCGATCGCATCAAGCTCAAGTCGTACCCGATGATCGAGCGCGGCGGCGTGTTGTGGACTTACATGGGCCCACCCGAGAACCAGCCGCCGCTGCCCGAGTGGGAGTTCTGCACGGTACCGGCGGAGCAGAGCTTCGTCTCGAAGCGCCTGCAGGAATGCAACTGGCTGCAGGCCATGGAAGGCGGCATCGACAACGCACACGTCTCCTGGCTGCATGGCGACAGCCTGAAGTCCGACCCCCTGTTCAAGGGCGCTCAGGGCAACCAGTACATGTTCACCGACAAGGCACCGGTATTCGAGGTGGTCGAGGGTGACGGCGGCCTGTTTATCGGTGCGCGACGCAACGCCAGCGACGACGAATACTACTGGCGCATAACGCCGTACGTGGTACCGACGTTCACGATGATTCCGCCGCGCGGCAACCACACCATGCACGGCCACTTCTGGATACCGATTGACGACGAGAACAATTGGGCGTGGTCCTACGACTATCATCCAACCCGCAAGATCAAGCCGGAAGAGCGGGCGGCGATGAAGAACGGCGCCGGCGTGCATGTGAAGTACATCCCGGGCACCTACAATACGCTGGCCAACAAGGACAACGACTACCTGATCGACCGCGCACGCCAGAAGACCGGCGAACTGTCGAGCGGCGTCGAGGGCATCGCCATGCAGGACGCCTCGCTGCAGGAGAGCATGGGCCCGATCCAGGACCGCACGAAGGAGAACCTCGCGTCCTCCGACAATGGCGTCATCATGGCCCGGCACATGCTCCAGCGGGCGCTCAAGGATCTCGACAAGGGGATCATGCCGCGCGGACGTGATCCGGAGCATCAGAAGGTGCGTTCCGCCGCCTTGCTGCTACCGAAGAACCAGCCGTTCAAGGAAGCCGCCGCCGAGGCGCTGAAGTCCAAGGAAGGCGTTGGACCGGCGACCGTCTGACGATTTCAAAGCGTCTCCCCAGACGCCGGGCGCTCCTTCGGGGGCGCCCATTTTTTTATTGTGGCCGGCGAGACGCGGCATGCAGGTGCCAGACCGCCAGCGCCAGAACGACGGCCGCGAACGCCTGGTGCTTGATGCCGAGCCCGATCGGGATCGCACCTTGCGCCGCGAGAAGCGTCCAGATGCCAAGCCCGATCTGGCCAATGACCGCAGCCAGCACCCACCCCGCGCTCGCCCAGTCCGGGCAGCCCCACAGCCGCACCACCTGCCACACCGAAATGGCGAGAATCACATAGGCGAGCACTCTGTGATTGAACTGGATCTGCGCCAGGTTCTCGAGCGGGTTGATCCACCACGGGCTCATCGACCACATGCCGTCCGGCACAAAGGCTCCATCCATCAGCGGCCACGTGTTGTAGCTAAGACCTGCCTTGGTGCCGGCAACGAATGCGCCGAGCACGACCTGCAGCAGAATGACCCCCACAATGACCGCCGCCCATGACTGGATGCGCGGCGCCACTCGCTGCTCCAGGTCGAGTATCGTCCATACCAGGGCCGCGAGGATGACGAACGCGATCGTGAGGTGCAGCGCCAGGCGGTAGTGGCTGACATCGACGCGATCGACGAGCCCCGACATCACCATGTACCAGCCGACGAAACCCTGCAGGGCACCGAGCGCCAGAATTGCCAGCCCGCGCCAGGCCAGCCAGCCGGGGAGCATGCCGCGCCACCAGAACACCGCAAGCGGCAACGCGAAAGCAAGCCCGATGAAGCGGCCAAGGAACCGGTGCGCCCACTCCCACCAGAAGATGGCCTTGAACGCCTCGAGGCTCATGCCCTTGTTGACCTGCTGGTATTCCGGAATCTGCCTGTACTTCTCAAGCGCAACCTGCCAGTCGGCTTCCGAGAGCGGCGGGATCACACCAAGGATCGGCTGCCATTCGGTGATCGAGAGCCCTGAGTCGGTCAGCCGCGTCGCGCCGCCGACAATCACCATCGCAAACACCAGCAACGCCACGACAACGAGCCACGCCTTTACCGCCCAACTGGCCGTACCTGCCGTAACCTCGCCAGACCTCGCCTCGACCGTCGTCATCGCGCACCTACCGCCTTTGCCAGTGCCGCCCACCCGCGACCGTGCTAGACCCCACTTGAAGCCTGACCTAATGCCAGCAACCCTTTGCCGCAATGCGCCCGGTCGGCGCGGCGATGCGGCAAATCGCAAGTCCTGGAGCCTCGCACGCATGCACATCCGCACCCGCAAGTTCATAGGCACCATCGTGCTCATTGCTTTCCTCACCTTCTACGCGCTCGCCGCAATGTTGGTCGCGGTGGCGTTGCAGGTGAATGCGAGCAAACTGGTGGAACTCCTCTACTACGTGATCGCGGGCCTGCTGTGGGTGATTCCGGCCGGTATCCTGATCCGCTGGATGCAGCGGCCCGATGCTGGATGAGGGTCCCGGTGCCTTTGTAGTTTTCACAAACTGGCTTTGCCTGGTCTTCTCAGCACGAGCGGGCTCGCGGTAAGACACTAGCTTGTGGGAGTTTCTCAACATCGGCAGCCCCGGCATGTGGTTGCGAGTGCGACACCTCCACCCGGACGCCAATCTCGCGACAGTGCCCCGGATGAGGCGGATGCGAGGGAGTATGCGGCATGCGGAGGAGGCGGGGATAACTAAAGTCGCACCGCGCAATACATGGCGCCCTACCGGTCTTTATTGGGTCAGCGCGGGAGGCGGAACCCGGCGCCGCGGCTGTACTGCCCCGGCCAGGGCATGTCGTAGCCGAGTTCGCGGGCGACGTGCCGGGCGAGGTAGGGGTCGTACATGTGGCCGCGGCCGATGCAGCAGAGGTCTGCCTTGCCACTGGCGACGATGTCGTTCATGTCCTTGGCCCACTGAATGTTGCCGACAGCCATGGTCGGCACGTCTGCCTCGGCGCGGATCTCGGCGGCGAACGGGATCTGGAACATGGTGTCGCCCGGCGGG
>JBJOGJ010000192.1:0-7519 GCA_046048295.1 Pseudomonadota bacterium
CAATTCGTGTGAGCGGAGTTGGTGATGCGTCGGTTGGTGTTGCTGTTGGTCGGGATCGTACTCATCGGTGCGGCGGCGGGGGCGTTTGCGTACCGTCAGATGCTCAGTGTCGAAGGCATGCGGGCAGAGCGCCCTGCTGCAGGCAAGCCGGCGCCGGTACGTACCGTGCTCATGCGCGGCACGGAGGTGTCCTACCCGATCGACGACACGGCGCCTGCTCGCAGCGCGGCTCCGGGGCGGCGCAATGTCGATTCGATCGAGATGTTCAATTTCGTCTTCAACCTGCTCAACGTGGTGGTCGGCATCCTTGGCGTTTGGTTCGCGGGCCAGAGCCTGCGCGCGTCCGCCCCTCGGCAGGCAGCCTGATCTCCGGTATCGCGGGTCAAAGTTACGCAGAATACCAGATTCCACGTGGTGACAGGCTCGTTACATGCTCTATAAACGAACTGAAGCCCCGCTCGCCTGATGCGGGGCTGTTGTGATTCCGGCCGCACTTTTTCGAGGTTGAGAGCGATGACGAACGTCGTGGTCATTGGCGCGCAGTGGGGAGACGAGGGCAAGGGCAAGATAGTCGACTGGCTGTCCGAGCGGGCCGACGTCGTGGTGCGTTTCCAGGGGGGGCACAACGCCGGCCATACCCTCGTCATCAATGGCAAGACCTACAAGCTGTCGTTGCTCCCGTCGGGTGTCGTCAGGCCCGGCAAGCTCGGTCTCATCGGCAATGGCGTGGTGATCGATCCCTGGGCGCTCACGGAGGAGATCGAGCGTCTGCGCGGCCAGGGCGTGGCGATCGGCCCCGACAACCTGAAGATTGCCGAAAACGCCACGCTGATCCTGCCGCTCCACCGCGAGCTCGACCAGTTGCGCGAGGCGGCAGCCGGTGCTGGAAAGATCGGCACCACCGGCCGCGGCATCGGTCCGGCCTACGAGGACAAGGTGGGGCGCCGCGCCATTCGCGTGCAAGACCTGAAGACGCCCGAGACGCTCGCACCCAAGGTCGAGCGCATTCTCGTCCACCACAACGCGCTCCGTCGCGGGCTTGGCCAGCCAGAGGTTCGGGCCGAGGACCTGTTGAGCGACCTGCGCGAGATCGCACCCAAGGTTCTGCCCCACATTGCCGTATCCTGGGAACTACTCGACGACATGCGCCGGGCCGGCAAGCGTGTGCTCTACGAGGGCGCACAAGGCATCCTGCTCGACATCGATCATGGCACCTATCCGTTCGTGACATCGTCGAACACCGTGGCGGCCCAGGCTGCGACGGGATCGGGGTCCGGTCCAGGCAATATCAACTACGTTCTAGGGATCGCGAAGGCCTACACGACCAGGGTCGGCTCCGGCCCGTTCCCGACCGAACTCGACAACGAAACCGGCGAACTGATCGGCCAGCGGGGCCATGAGTTCGGGACGGTCACCGGGCGCAAGCGGCGCTGCGGCTGGTTCGATGCGTGCCTGGTGCATCAGGCGGCGGTGGTCGGCGGCATCGACGGCATTGCTTTGACCAAGCTCGACGTGCTGGACGGACTGCCCGAGATCAAGGTCTGTGTCGGCTATATGCTCGACGGCGAGCGTGTCGACCGGTTGCCGGCGGGGCAGAACGCGCAGGCGCGTGTCGAGCCGATCTACGAGACGTTCGAGGGCTGGCAGGAGACCACCCGCGGGGCGCGCACGTGGGCGGAGCTTCCCGCTCAGGCTGTGAAGTACGTCCGCTCCATCGAGGGGCTCATCCGTCGTCCGGTCACGCTGCTGTCGACGAGCCCCGAGCGCGACGACACCATCCTGATGCGCGATCCCTTCGAAGGGTGATCAGGCGGGCCAGTGGCGCGGATCGAGGTCGGCCGTGACAGGCCCCGCAAAGCGGGTGAGCGCACCCTCGACAAGCTCGCAAGCCAGCACGCGCCGCGGATCGACCGGGCCGGGCAGCACGATCGCTCCGGGTGGCACACGGACGAAACCGAGCGGACCGTAATAGTCGAGGTCGCCAACCAGGATCACGAGTTCGATGCCGGCGCTCTGCAAGGCCGCCAGGGCGGCTGCGATCAGGCGGCGGCCGAACGTTAGGCGTTGATGGGCAGGATCGACTGCGAGCGGGCCCAGGAGCGCGGCGCCTGGCGCAGCGCCGATCAGCAGCGGCGTCATGCGGATCGAGGCGACGAGCGTTCCACCGAGCAGCATCAGCCGGCAGTAGGCCGACACGTCCGGCGTCCCCTCGCGTATGCGAAATGCCGTGCGCGCGAAGCGGCCGGGCCCGAACACGCGGTCGTGCAGCGCGCGGATCGCAGCCACGTCGTCAGGTTCGGCGGGGCGCAACGTTGCGCCCTCGGACATTGTCGATGGGTCCAGGAAACCGGCAGTCGCGTGCACCCGGCGATCCTCGTCTGATTTCAGGTGGTGCGTCCGCATCGGGCTTCGGGCCCGGTCTCGCGCGAAAGCGGGGCATTATCATATCGCCGCCCGCGCCTTCAAGAAAAACTGCGCACCAGGGTCACCAGGTCTCGCTGCCCGGCAGTCCGTTGAGGACTTCCGCGAGTCGTCGCCTGACAGGTCCGATCGTGCCTTCCGGCAGTTGGTCGATCGGGAACAGGCCGGCCTCGGCAATCTCGCTTGTCGGACGGAAGGCGGGTATTTGTTCCCATTCCCGCACGAGATAGAGGGCAATATGGTCCGAAGGAAAGGCGCGGAAGTTGGCATAGATGCCGAACAGCTCGGGCGTACCGGTGATGACGACGCCTGCCTCCTCCTCAAGTTCTCGCTTCAGCGCCGTCAGTACGGTCTCGTTCTTCTCGACGCCGCCTCCTGGAAAGTGCCAGCCGGGCCGATAGGTATGGCGGATGAGTACGACATTGCCGTTCGGATCGAGGATGAGCCCCTGCGCTCCCATCGTGAGGCCGCGCGTGTTTCGCCAATAGCGCTGCATGGCCTTGACGACGAACTGTCGCCTCTTGCCTGCGCGCCGGTCATTGACGACGAAATCGATAATCGATTGCGATACCCGCATTCCATCTTGACCAGTTTGCTTCGGCAGCCTTTAGAAGGATGCCATGAAAATCAGGATCGCCCATCTGACCGACCTGCACATCGGACCGATCGTCGGTTTCACCCCTCGTCACTGGAATGTCAAACGTGCGCTCGGTTATGCCAACTGGCAACGCAAGCGCCGGAACATTCACCTTCCTGAGGTGATCGACCGCCTGGTTGGCGATATCAGGGAGCAAGATCCGGACCACTGGGTGATTACCGGGGATCTCGTCAACATCGGTCTTCCGGCGGAGTATGAACGGGCAGCACAATGGCTGCAGAGCCTCGGTCCGCCGGAAAAAGTCTCTGTGGTGCCAGGCAACCACGATGTCTACACGACACTGTGGACAGATCCTGGCAGCGCCCGCTGGCAGGCCTACATGAACTCCGACCGATGGGGCGGGGGCCATGGTGGGGGCGAGGCCGAATTCCCGTTCGTCCGCAGGGTCGGCGAGGTCGCGGTGGTCGGCGTCAATTCCGCCGTGCCGACGCCGCCGGGACTGGCCACCGGGCTCGTCGGATGGCGGCAGTGCCACAGGCTCGAAGGTGCGCTTTCGGCGCTAGGCGCAACGGCGGCATTCCGGCTCGTCATGCTGCATCATCCGCCCCTGTACGGCCTTGCCGATTTCCGTCGCCGCCTCCGCGACGCACATGAACTCGAGGCCGTCCTGGCACATGCGGGTGCCGAATTGATTCTCTATGGTCACAACCACCGCAACAAACTCGACTGGTTCGAGGGTGGCGGCAAGCGGGTGCCGGTAGTCGGGCTCTGCTCGACGTCGAGCGGGCGATCCTGGCATGGTGAGGGGCTCGGCCGATACAACCTTTATGACATCGAAAGGCGGGCCGACGTATGGCGTATCGAGATTATCGGCCGCGGCTTGACGGATGGCAGCGACCGCATCGTAGAATTGGACCGGCATGTGCTCGAGGTGGATGCTGCATGACGAGCGTTCTGGTGGCACATGCAATGCGATGTCGGCGGCATTGTTCTGGTCAGGTAGGAAGGTGAACATGATCAGCGGAGAACCCGGCAAGGGGCCCCGTCCGAGGTCCATCCTCTGGCTGCTGATTCCGCTTGCCATCCTCGTAATCGTCGTGTTCTGGCTCGGCATCAATGGCCCGGTTTCTCCCTGATGGAGCCGCCAATCGGCCCACATCCCTGGTTACGGTTGTCACGTGATGGAACAACGCGCGGACTTGTGAATTGACAAGCGTCGGGCAATGCCACCTCTGGCTATGGGATTAATCTGGCCCGGACGGCGACGGATCGGCCTACCGTGAACGTTGACGGGGCGGACGATTGGACAATAGCGGCTTAGCAAAATCTGGATAGGACGAAATGCGCAGAACGTTCTCTTTTCGATCTTGCCCGCCGGGGCTCTTCACTGCTGCTGTGTCTGCTCTTTCAGCGGCCATCTTCGCTGCTTCGCCCGCCACGGCGGCGGGCCAACCGGTGCTGGAGTGGCAGCGTTCCGACGTGCTGCTATCCCGCGACGGGATCTGGCGGTCGCGCGGGTATGGCTGGATCTGGGAGGTGAAGCGCGGGCGCGTCCAGGCCTACGACGTTACAGCCAATACGTGCGTGCGCAACGGTTCTCCCGACGACCTGCCCGGCGATCTCATGGAGCGTATACAGATTGACAACGGCCGGAACGTCGTCCGTCTGTCGATCGACGACCCGAATTATCTCTACACTTTCGACCGGGTCGACCGGCTGCCCGAGGCATGCAGGCAACCGACGGCCAAAGGACCACGTGACGTTTTCCAGTCGGCGGTGGAGACGCTGTCCGCCCACTACGCGTTCTTTGACGTGCGCGGTGTGGATTGGGTCCGTCATGTCCGCTCGGTCAGGCCCAAGGTCCACGACGCAATGACCAATCGCCAGCTCTTTGCGACGCTTTCCGACCTCATTGCGCCGATCAATGACGCACACGTGAACATTGCCGCCGAGTTCGACAACGACGAGTTCTATTTTCGTCCGCGCCGGCCGCGGAAGCCCGTGACGGAGGCCGACAGGATCCGGGCGCTTCGGACCACCGGCTACTGGACGAAGGACGTGGGCCCCATACTGCTCGGCAAGAATGCAAAGAGTGTCGGCGACGGTCGCATCAAGTACGGCTTGATCGGCGAAGACAAGGACATCGGCTACCTGATGGTCAGTTCCAGTGGCGGCACCCTGCGCCGGGCGCTCGGCAAGCCGCTGGACGACGCGCTCACGTTGTTCAAGGACACCAAGGCGCTCATCATCGACATCACGCGGAACTACGGCGGAACCGACAACGCTGCTCGTGAATTCACGCGCCGGTTTCTCGACAAGCGCATCCTCGGCTACTATCGCTACGCGGCGGACGAACGGGGGGAGAAGCCGCAGGCCGTGTACGTGGAGCCGAGCGAGCGCGTGCGATACACGAAACCGGTTTTTCTGATCTCCAGCCGGACGAGCATTTCCGCTGCCGAGCTGATCGTGCTGGTCTTGCGCGGTCTGCCGCACGTCACCCACATCGGTGAGCCGACGCGCGGCTCGTTGTCGGACGTACTCGGAAAGAAACTTCCCAACGGCTGGCGTCTCAACCTTTCCAACGAGGTCTATGCCGACCGCGCGGGGAATGCGTGGGAAGGCAAGGGCGTACCGCCGGACGTTCCGGTCCTGATCTCGACTTCGGACGAAATATCCGCGCGCGACGTGCTGGCGGCGAACAAGGTTCTCGAGTTCATCCGCTCGCGGCTGTAGATCCCGTTTGGATCACCGGCTGCGGAGATTGCGAATCGCATGTTGCGGTTTTGTCGCAGGCAAACGTCCGTGCGCGAGAAACGTGCAATTGTCGTTGACCCACCCTCGGCTGCTGGTGTCTGATACCTTATGTGACGGTTCCGCCGGGCCATTGGAACGGCGGTGAAAAGGGAATGAGGTGCGGTCTTCTGCCGGAAGACCCAGGCCTCGACTGCCCCCGCAACTGTAAGCGGCGAGTTCGCTTCACATGCACCACTGGCGCTGTCCCGTAGGACCGGTGCCGGGAAGGTCGAAGCGAACGCCAGAGCCGCAAGTCAGGAGACCTGCCGTCACAGGCTGCCCACTTTCCGTGCGTGGGGCGCGGAGAAGCGGAGGTTCTTCGAGCGGCGGCTGATCTGAAGCGTAGCCATAGGGATACGCCCAGGATCGCAGGCAGGGACAGGAACTCGAGGATTTCGGGCTCAGTCTTGGGGAGCGGCGGCAGAACGAGCCGCCAATGGCTGCACGCGTGGCAGCCAGCGACCTTCCTTTGCCGTCGCGGTTTCTGGGAAACCCGGGAAGCCGAGAGGGAACCCAGTGAACAATTCCGCGACCGCCCCATTCGCCTTGCGCGCGCTGCACCACCGCCTGCTGCTTGTCACGGGTGGTTTTTTACTGATCGGGGCAGGTGCGGCCGTCGCCCAGGGGGTGCACGAATTGCCACCGCTCGTCGTGGAAGGCGCGACGCTCGAGGCGCCGCAGCGCAGACCCGCGACGATCCATCGGCCAGTTGCCTCTACTTCTGCTTCCGCATCGCCGGAGAGCGCCAGCGGCGGCGGGGCGGCGGAGACGGCGAGCGAGGGTGGCGGGGCGGCTGCGCCGCAGACCGACGGCGTGCCGCTCTATGCCGTTGGCACGAGCGTATTCGTCATCCAGGGTGAAGATCTGGTGCGCCAGCAGACGCGTTATGCGGCGGACGGATTGCGCAACCTGCCTGGCGTCACGGTGAGCCGCGGCGGCGGCGGCGCAGGCCTGACGGAAGTTCGTGTGCGCGGCGGCGAGGCGAACCACACGCTGGTTCTGATCGACGGCATTGCCGCCAACGACCCGACGACAGGCGCATTCGATTTCTCGAACCTGACGGCGGACGGCATCGAGCGCGTCGAGATCGTCCGTGGCCCGCAGAGTGGCCTTTACGGATCGAATGCGCTCTCCGGTGTAGTCAACATCATCACGAAGCGGGGGAGCGGTCTGCTCAAGGTGACGGCCGAGGGGGAGGCGGGGGCCTTCGAGACCAAGAGCGGCGCTGTCTTTGCGTCGGGGGGCAACGACGACCTCTGGTTTTCGTTCGGCCATCGTCATCTCCGCATCGACGGCTTCAACATCTCGCCGTTCGGCAACGAGGTCGATCCCTCCCGCATCACCAACACCTACTGGAAAGGCGGCTTTCGGCCGGCCCGGAACCTCGTCATCGACTACACGTTGCGGCACGTCTCGAAGCGTGCAGAGCGCGACGCCTTCGACGGGCCGACGGGAGCACTCGCTACGTCATTCGACGATGGCTCGGACTTCGAGAACACGTTCTCGCTCGGAGGCGTGAAGGCGACCTGGCAGACACTCGGCGGCAATCTCACGCATGTGCTCAGCGCTGCCGGGACCAGGACAAAGCTGATCGACCGCGACGTCACCGCGTTCTTTCGTTCCGACAACATCGGAGAGATGCGCAAGCTCGGATACCTCGCGACATACCGATTTGCGACGCCCGGGGTGCCCGCCCTCAAGCACTCG
>JBJOGJ010000193.1:0-7506 GCA_046048295.1 Pseudomonadota bacterium
GCTTTCTTGAGGTTTTCGAATTTGGTGGCGCTCCCTACGGGAGTCGAACCCGTCTTTCCAGATTGAAAATCTGGCGTCCTAACCGATAGACGAAGGGAGCGTCGATCTGCGGTATAGGGGTGGCAACCCCTTCCCGCAAGCCCGAAGCACGGGTTTCTAATGCTTTCAAGAGCCGCTGGCAAGGCGTCAGTCATGTGCAGGTGCGGGGATCGGCGGCATCCTCGATCTGGAGTTCGAAACGCTGGCGTCCGCCCCAGGTGTCCTTCTTGACGCTGCCGGCCACATGCACGGGGGTTCCCTTCGTTCCCATCAGCAACTCACCCACCGGCTCGCCGGCCGCGCGGAAGGCGATCGCCTCGATACGCGAGCCGTCTCCGGCCTCTAGCATGCAGCGAACATGGGCATTGCCGACCACCTTGGCGAATTTGACCCGAGCGGCCGGGAACGCAAACCGTGGGGCGGGATTGCCCTGGCCGTAGGGGCCGGCGTGCTCCAGCAGCTCTATGAACTCGTCATTCACGGCGGCGGGGGTCAGGGCTCCGTCGATGTCCAGCGTTGCAGTGCTGCGGGCGGCCGCTGCGGTGCTGGAGAGGCGTTCGCAGAGTGATGCCTCGACATCCGCCAGCTTGTCCCTGGAGACGGTGAGCCCAGCCGCCATCGCATGTCCGCCACCTTTGACCAGGAGTCCCGCTGCAACGGCAGCGCGAACCGCCGTGCCGACATCGACGCCGGCGACGGAACGGAGCGAGCCTGTGCCATTGCCACCCTTCTCCCAGGCGATGACACATGAGGGGCGGCGGAAACGCTCGGTCAGTCGCGAGGCCACCAGGCCGACGACGCCCTTATGCCAGTCCTCGGAACCCAGCATGACGATCGGCAGGTCCGGATTTTCTGCGATCTTCAGTTCCGCCTCCGCAATCGCGCCCTCGAGTATTTCCTGCTCAATGGCCTTCCTCTCCTTATTGAGCCGGTCCAGAAGTTCGGCAATGCGGGTGGCCTCGGGCTCTTCCGTCGTCGCCAGCAATCGCGAGCCGAGTGCCGCATCGCCGATGCGTCCGCCGGCGTTGATGCGGGGGCCGATGACGAAGCCAAGGTGATAGGGGTTGGGCGGTTGGTTGAGGCCTGCCACATCGAGGAGACTGCGGATGCCGATGTTGCGGCGCTGGCGCATGACCTCGAGGCCGCGCGTAACGTATGCGCGATTGAGCCCGGTCAAGGGGACGACATCGCAAACGGTGGCTAGGGCAACAAGATCGAGAAGTTCGAGCAGGTCAGGCGGGTTCAGCCTGCTGCCGTAATGGCCCCGGCGCCTCAGTTCGCGGCTGGTGGCAACCAGCACCATGAACGTCACGCCTGCAGCACAGAGCTGACCGAGCCCCGACAGGTCGTCCTGGCGATTGGGGTTCACGACGGCACTTGCCTGCGGCAGGCGTTCATCCGCCTGATGGTGGTCGATGACGATCACTTCGGCACCGAGACGGGCGGCATGAGCAAGAGGCTCGAAGCTGGTGGTGCCGCAGTCCACGGTGACGATGAGTTGGGCACCGTCCTTCACCAGCGACTCGATTGCATCGGGGTTCGGTCCATAGCCTTCGAAGATCCGGTCTGGAATGTAGATCCGGCAATCGAGGCCGTGATGGCGCAGGAATCGGCGCATGAGTGCCGAGGAGCAGCCGCCGTCGACGTCGTAGTCGCCGAATACGGCAACGGACTGCTTTGCCGAGATCGCATCCGCGAGCCGTGCGGCGGCCCGATCCATGTCCTGGATGACGCTGGGGTCCGGCATCAGCGCCTTGATGGTCGGGTTGAGCAGGGTCGGCACCTGGTCGAGCGTGGCGCCCCGGCCGGCGAGGACGCGCCCGAGCAGCTCCGGTAGTCCGTGCTGTTGACTGATTGCCGTTGCAACCGGGCGGGTCTTGGCGGTGAGGCGCTCGCGCCAGTGAAGGCCCTTGGCCGATGCCGTTACGGCCAGAAATGCCGGTTCGGTCGCAGAATTCTGGTAGTCCTCGGCTGTCGAGAGCTTGCGGGCAAGGGCCATGGACGCCTCCTAGTTGTCGGCAGCGAATCGCTGGTCGTTATCAGACCTGAAATCTACGGCGCATGGGAGGCGCGGGAATTATTAGTTGTAGAGAAGAAGGCGGCGAAGATCGCACATGGGGACATCGGGATCCACTGTGGCGGTATTGTCTCTCAGTGGTGATGATTGACGTGAGCTGAGGAATGTTGGGGGCTGGTTGGCTTTTTCTTCATCAATTGTTGTGGTTAGGCGCTTTGCACAGGATGCGGTGACATCCATAATTCATGGATGATTCGCTTTGTCCGGCCGATGTAGCTCGTATCGAAGTTTCGTGCACCGGACCTTGTTCATCCTGAAAATCCGATCTGCAACTCAAAGGTCCTCATGCAGGCGCTCCTGGGCGATAATCGATTCGGCAGCATAAACAGGGAATTGCTGGCCCTGATCATCGCAAGCGTGGCTTGTGTTGCAACGCTGCTTGCCGGACTTACCGACGGGCGCAGCCTCGGCGCGGGGGCGGTGTCGCTCCATCACATCGTGCTGCTGGCGGTGTTCGGCGGTGCGGCGGCCATCGCAGGAACTCTCGTCGTCTCCACGGTGCAGAACTCGCGGCGCGTGCTCAGGCAGGCGCGGGAGGAGACGGCCGAGCTCAGGCAGAAGGTTCTGATGGCAGAAACGCTGATCGGGACGGAGCCGCAGGTGCTGGTTTTCTGGCAGCCAGGCGAGGGGCTACGCGTCATCAACCACACGTTGGAGACGGTCGACGGTCTGCCGCTTGACCAGTCGAGCCTGCTGCGCTTCGGGCAATGGGTTGAGCCGCAATCGGCGCGGGAGCTCAAACGTTGCCTCGATCGCCTGTTCGAGGCCGGCTCGTCGTTCAGCTTGCTGCTGAAAACCCGGGCCGGCGGTCACTTCGAGGCGGAAGGACGTGCCGTCGGGCCGAGGGCGGTGCTGAGGCTGAGGGACGTGGCGGGTTTTCGGCACAAGTATGCCGAGGCGCAGGAGGAGCTCGAGCGGCTCGGGAAATCGATCGAGCTTACCCAGTCGTTGCTCGATGAGCTTGCTGCGCCAGTGTGGCTGAAGGACGAGGCGGGCAGGATCGCCTGGGCGAACAAGGCTTATGTGCGTGCCGTAGAAGGCGGTGATCTCAACGAGGTGCTCGACCGCCAGCTCGAACTGCTCGAAGAGCGGCAACGGATTCTGGTGCGGCGCGGATTGGAGAAGGGCAAGATATTCAACAGTCGTTTTCATCTCATGGTCGATGGCGAACGGCGCGACCACAATGTCGTCGTCGTGAAGGGGGGACAGTCTGCGGCGGGAACGGCGGAGGACGTCGGGGCACTGGAGAAGGCGCTTGGCGAACTCGACCGGCAAAGCTCGGCCTTCGAGCGCACACTCGATCGCATGACGACGGCTGTCGCAATCTACGACAATCATCAAAGGCTGACGTTCTTCAATTCCGCCTTCGCCAAATTGTGGGGGCTCGATCCGGCATGGCTCCGGACTTCGCCCAGCGATGGGGAAATTCTCGACCGGCTCAGCGACATGATGCGGCTTCCGGGGGTCGTCGACTTCAAGACGTGGAAGGCAGACCTGCACTCGTGCTACGTGGACGGGAAGCCGACAGAGGACTGGTGGCACCTGCCGAATGGACAGATGCTGCATGTGACGGCCGAGCGCAGGAAAGATGGCGGCGTCACCTATCTCTACGAGGACGCCACCGAGCGCCTGGCCCTCGAGAGCAGGTACAACGAACTCATCGACGTGCAGCGCGAGACGCTCGACAGTATGAAGGAAGGCGTTGCGGTGTTTGGCGCCGACGGCCGCCTGAAGCTCTACAACTCGGCACTTGCAGGCATATGGCGGCTGTCGCGCAAGATGCTCGACAAGGGCCCGCATATCGACGCGTTCATAAAGAACGCGAAGGTGATCTATGACGACGACGACACCTGGCGCCGGTTCTCGTTCGCCGTAACGGCATTCTCGGACCAGAGGGGAAGCCACGATGGCGTCATGACGTGGTCCGAGGGAAGCGTCATCGATTATGCAATCATGCCGCTGCCCGATGGTGCGACTCTGGTCACCTTCGCCGATGTTACCGATACGCGGAGATACGAGCGCGCGCTCGTCGAGCGCAACGAGGCACTCGTCGCAGCGGACCGCTTGAAGAGCCAGTTCATCGGGCACGTCTCTTACGAACTCAGGACGCCGCTCACCAATATCATCGGCTTCAGCGAGTTGCTCGCGAGCCCGCGGACCGGACCGCTTAACGAGAAGCAGCGCGAGTATCTGAACGACATCCGGGCCTCGTCGACGACGCTGCTGTCGATCATCGACGATATTCTCGATCTGGCAACAATGGATGCGGGGGCTCTGGACCTGAAGGTGGCGCCGGCCGACGCGCGCCAGATCATCGAAGGCGCCGTGCAGGGTGTCCGCGAGAGGGCGGCTCGCGCGCGAATACGGCTTCAGATCGATGTTCCGGAAACGCCGATCCTGTTTCCCGGCGACGATGCACGGATCCGGCAAATCCTCTACAATCTTTTATCGAATGCCATCGGCTTCTCCGATCCCGATGCCCAGGTGACCGTCTCTGCGTGGCAGGAACCCGACTGGGTGACGTTCCAGGTCCGCGATCAGGGGGTCGGTGTGCCGAAGGATCAGATCGGCCGCGTTTTCCAGCCTTTCGAGACGATCCAGCGCGGAGCGAAGCCGCGCGGCGCCGGACTCGGGTTGGCAATCGTCAAGAGCCTCGTGGACCTGCACGGCGGGCAGATCGCTTTCCATTCCGAGGACAAGCAGGGTACGGTCGTCACTGTTCGTTTTCCGAGCGACAGCCCGCCCCCATCGCCTATTGAAGAGATCAAGAAAGCGTCGTAAGGGCGACGAGCGCCGGCGCAAGCGGCCAAATCGCGGAAGTATCTCTTGAGCACGCAATTGTCAGCCGAGCCGAAAACCCTGACGCTTCATCTGGAAGAGATCGGACCGCTTGCGGCGCTTGTCGCCGCAGCGATCGCACAAGGTGAGGCGGTAGCTCTCCAGGGCGATCTCGGGGCCGGCAAGACAACTCTGGCACGCGCGATCGTACGGGCGCTCCTCCGCGACGACCTCTTGGAGGTAACGAGCCCGACGTTTCCGATCGTGCAGGTCTACGAGAGGGACGGGGTATCCGTCGGACATTTCGATTTCTATCGGCTCGGCAGCGCTGATGACGTCGAGGAAACTGGATACCGCGATATTCTGGCGGAAGGTGCCTTGCTCATCGAGTGGCCGGAGCGCGCGACAGACGTGCTGCCCACGGACAGACTCGAGATCAGCCTCGTTGCCGACGAGGCTGCAGACACCAGGAAGGTCGTGGTGGAGGGGGTCGGGCGCCTTGCGGCCATCGCGCCAAGGATCGTCGCTAGTGTCGCATTCCTGGGCGAGGCAGGTTGGGGGCGGGCGCAAATCGTCAAGCTGCACGGCGATGCTTCGGTACGTCGCTATTTCCGGCTCTCGAAGGATGGCGAGCGTGCGCTGCTGATGGACATGCCGGCGCAACCCGACGGGCCGCGGATTTTCAACGGCAAGTCCTACGGCGAGGTGGCGCACTTGGCAGAGAACGTGCGTCCATTCATTGCCCTCGACGAGGGACTGCTGAACGCCGGCCTCTCCGCACCGCTGATCCATGCCGCGGATGTCGATCGGGGGCTTGCCCTGATCGAGGACCTGGGCGACGGTGTATTCGGCGGGTTGGTGGCAGATGGGGCGGACCAGGGGGAACTCTGGCAAGCGGCCGTCGATGCACTAGTGCATCTGAGGTCGCAGCCAGTGCCCGCTATCCTGCCGGTCGACGGCGTTGGGGCGCACCCTATGCCCTTCTACGACAAAGAGGCACTGTCGGTTGAGGTGCGCCTGCTCCTCGATTGGTATTGGCCGGTCGTCAAGGGGGAGCCGTGTCCTTGCGATGTGCTGGCAGCTTTCGAAGCGGCGTGGTCGCCGCTTTTCGAGCGGCTCGACGAATTGCCGAAGGGATGGGTGTTGCGAGACTATCACTCACCAAACCTTGTGTGGCTGCCGGGGCGCGAGGGCTGGCAAAGGGTCGGCGTCATCGACTTCCAGGATGCGCAGATCGGTCACGCGGCCTACGATCTCGTATCACTGTTGCAGGACGCGCGGATCGACGTGCCGGAGGCGTTGGAGAAACGGCTTCTCAATCATTACATCACGGCCGTGGGCAGGCAGGATGCGACTTTCAGCGGCGAGGAGTTCCGCTTCGCCTACGCCTTGCTCGGCGCACAGCGCAATACCAAGATCCTGGGCATCTTCGCGCGTCTTGCCCGCCGCGATCACAAGACCCAGTACCTGCGACACCTGCCGCGTATCTGGCGCTACGTGGAACGCAACCTTGGGCATGTCACATTGTCGCCGCTTGCAGAATGGTACAGCCGGTACCTGCCGCCGCCCTGCCGCAAGTGGCCGGACGCCGACGCTGAGGAATGATGATGGCAGAGAGACCCACCCGGGCTATGGTACTTGCCGCAGGCCTCGGTACACGCATGCGTCCGTTGACGGATGAACTGCCGAAGCCGCTGGTGCGCTTCAATGGTAGGGCGCTTCTCGATCACGTGCTCGACCGGCTGTCAGAGGGCGGCTTCGAGGAAGCCATCGTCAATGTCCATTATCTGGCGGATCTGATCGAAGCGCATCTCGTGGGCCGGTCCAGGCCGAAAATCCGGATCTCCGACGAGCGGGGACGGCTGCTCGACACCGGGGGCGGCGTAACGGCGGCATTGCCGCTGCTGGGCGAGGCGCCATTCCTCATTCACAATTCGGATTCGGTCTGGCTGGAGGGTGTCGGCTCCAGTCTCGGGCGCCTAGTCGACAGCTGGGATGGGGACCGGATGGACAGCCTCATGCTGATGGCGCCGATTGCCCGCAGCCTCGGTTACGATGGGCGCGGCGATTTCTATCTCGATGGTGATGGCCTCGTCAGCCGCCGGCGTCCCGGCGAATTTGCGCCGTTCGTCTTCACCGGCGTCTCCATAGCGCATCCGCGCATGTTCAATGACGCTCCCGATGGCGCTTTTTCGCTGAACAAACTGTGGGACAAGGCGATCGAGGCTGGTCGCCTCTACGGCGTTCGGCTAGACGGGATCTGGATGCATATCGGTACGCCCGAAGCGCTGACCGATGCCGAGAGGTTCATTGCGGGTGAGCAACAGGGCTGATCATGCAGGGGGTGGCGACGCGCTCGGTCTTGGTGTCGTCTTCAACGTGCCTTCGTCATCGGCGTTCCTGCGATCGCTGGCGCAAGCGGTACTGAACGGGGACCTGCCGCGTGCCGGCGGCGTTGCACCCTCTCCGGATGAGTTGCCCGACGTCACGATCCTGCTTCCGACGCGCCGGGCGGCCCGTGTGCTGCAGGAACATTTCCTCGATGTGGCGGGCGGCCGAGCCATGCTGCTGCCGCGGATCCGCGCAATCGCAGAGCCCAACGAAGATCTTTC
>JBJOGJ010000194.1:0-7462 GCA_046048295.1 Pseudomonadota bacterium
GCGCGGCTGGCGCCGCTTGGCCGGGATGACAGTTGGTGGGTGGGGCTGCGGTGGTGGCAAGTTCGCGGGCGGATTGCCGCCAGCGTTTTGCCGTGTCGCTGCCCCTCACTGTCATCCCGGACGAGCGTAGCGAGATCCGGGACCCAGGGGCGGCTTGGCGATGGGTTTGCGTCGTGGCCCTGGGTCCCGGCTCTGCGCGGCTGACGCCGCTTGGCCGGGATGACAATTGGTGGGTGGGGTGAGTGGGGCCGAGGGCGCGGCGGAGTTGGCGACCGGCAGTATGGCTGACACTACGGTCTCCCACCATTCCCGGCTCCGGCGTGGAGCGAAGCCGGAGGCAAATCCTTCTGCAGTCCGATGCCGAGCGCCCCTTAACTTCTTCCAGCAGTGCTGCTTGCCACAACCCTGCCTGCTTTTTACTTTGTATTGCAGAGTGCTTTTTCAAAATCTTTAATATCGAGGGAGAATGCGATGGCGGAGGCTGGGGCAGAGCGGCGGTTCGATGGCAAAGGAATGCTGGCGCTCACTACGGTGGGCTGGCTGGTGGCGTTCGCCGACTGGCTCTATTGGGGCCGACCGACCGGGATATCAGTGGCGGCAGGACTGCTGGCGCTGGCCGTCGGCGTCGCGCTCATCAATCCGATGCGCACCTCCTGGCGCGAGAGGACCGTGGCCATCATCGTCCTGGCACTAGCGGTCGCGCCGCTGGTCGAAGACGTGACAACGGTCTCGGTCTTCTTCGGCCTGCTCGGCATCGCAACGTTCGCGCTGATGATGAGCGGACAGCTCAAGTGGAGGTGGCCATCGCTCGCCGGCGAACCGCTCAAGCTGCTGGCGATCGGCCCCCTGCGCCTGGCGCCGGATCTGGTCACCGCGCGCGGGGGGCTGGCGCCAATAGTCAGCCTCGATGCGGTCAGTCTGTGGGTCGTACCGCTCGCGCTTACGGCGGTGTTCCTCGGACTGTTCTCGTCGGCGAACCCGCTGATCGCCAAATGGCTGGTTCAGTTCAATCCGCACTGGCTGATCGCGGCCGTCAGCATAGAGCGCGTCCTCTTCTGGCTGGCGGCGGCCAGCTTTGCATGGGGTATGATAACGCCCCGCGCGGTCCGAATGCCGACGGAACCCGACTCCGTCCCGATACCGGGGCCGGCGCTGCCGCCGGCGCCTGAAACAGACCCCGTGATCCTTGCCATCCAGCGGATGACCGGGCCGCAGGCGATCCTGCGGGCATTGGTATTGTTCAACCTTCTGTTCGCGGTGCAGACGACGCTCGATATCGAATACCTGTGGCGCGGGGCGGCGCTACCGGACGGCATGAGCTATGCGGAATATGCGCATCGCGGCGCATACCCATTGATTGCGACAGCGGTCCTGGCGGCGGTATTCGTACTCGCAACATTCGGCCCCGGGCGGCGCCTCGAAAAATCCCTCCTGGCGCGGGTGCTCGTGCTGGCGTGGATCGCCCAGAACGTGGTGCTCGTCCTGTCGTCGGTCCTGCGGCTCAATCTCTACGTCGAGGTCTACTCGCTCAGCCATTGGCGCATCGCGGCGTTCATCTGGATGGGGCTCGTTGCATTCGGACTGATATCCATCATGATACGAATTGCTTTGCGACAGTCGAACACGTGGCTTTTCGGCGCAAACCTGGCAGCGACGCTCGCGGTTCTCTATGCCTGCGCGTTCTTCAATTTTTCCGGCTTCATCGCTGACTACAACGTCAGCCATAGCCGCGAAGTCTCCGGGAAGGGCGTCAACCTGGACTATCGCTATCTCGTCAGCCTTGGGCCGGAGGCGATCCCGGCGATGGACCGGATCGTGGCGGAAGCCACGACGATGCAGCGGGCGAATTGGCTGGCAGTGAGATCGCGATGCAGCCTGACGCGATCCGTGGAGCGCCAGCTTTCGGACTGGCGCGGTTGGACGTGGCGGGCGGCGCGGCTCGGAGACTACCTCGCCAAGGCGCCGCGAGCCGCATGGTGTCAGGGCTGAGCCGGCGGCGAAGCAGGCGCGCAGGAAACTAATTTTCCGCGGTGGCGCGCCGCTTCACCCGTGTCTCGTGCCACGAGATGAAATATGTGGCTCCGAAGATCACCACCGCACCGACCCAGGTCATTACGTCTGTCGCTTCCTGGAACAGGTACCAGCCGCCAAGGGTGCTGAAAACGAGACGCAGAAAATCGAACGGCATCACGGCGCTCGCATCGGCGGCGCCGAAGGATTTCGCCTGGCAGTAGTGCGCATAGGAGCCGAAGAGGGCGACACCGGTCAGCCAGAGAAAGTCCTCGAAGGTCGGAACGGTGCCGAAAATCAGGGTCGGGACGAGCGCAAGCGGAACGATCAATACGTTCTGGTAGAAGACGATGACGGATGCCTCATCGGTGCGCGACAACAGCTTCATGGAAATCCACGAACCGGCATAGAAAACAACCGAGAGCAGCATCATCAGTACCGCGAAATCGATTCCCGCCTGGCCAGGGCGAAGAACGATCAGGACACCAAGAAAACCAACGATGGTGGCGGCCCAGCGCGCGGCGTCGACATTCTCGCGGAGAAAAAGCCAGGCGCCCAGGGTGACGAACAGGGGAATGATGAAGGCATAGGTGGTGACATTGGCAAGCGGCACGAAAGGCACGGCGTAGTAATAGGTGACCATGGCGAGCAGCGAGAACGTCGCCCGCGAAATGTGCATTGGAAAGCGCTTGGTGTGGAGGCCCTTGAGGCCGTGCTTCATCAATGGCGGAAGCACGAAAACGAGGCCGATGAGCGCGCGGAAGAAGACCACCTCGACCGATGGATAGCGGCCGGCCAGATAGCGAATGCAGATGAGCATGGCGGTGAACGCGAGGCCCGCCATAATCATCCAGAAGGCACCAACCCTTATATCGGTCGAAGCCGCAGTGCCGGAGCCGGCGCCCTCTCGTGGCGACGCGCTCAGTGAGCGCCCGCCCGGAATTGACGCAAAGCGTCGAGCGCATCGTTGGCAGCCTTGCGGCCACGGTCATCGACGGCCGCCCGCAGGTCGGCCTCCGCCTCTTCGATCGCCTTGGCGACACCAGCGGCATCGAGCCCCTCCGGCCCGATGGCGTGCTCGACGAGGATGGTCAGGACATCATTGTCCATCTGCGCGAAACCGCCCTTGACGAACACGCGCTTCCTGCCCTCAGGCAGCGTCACATCGAGAATACCTGGGCGCAGCGTCGAGATGACGGGCGCGTGGCGCGGCAGAATGGCGAAGTCGCCCTCGCTGCCAGGTACGACAACCTGTTCTGCGCTGGTCGACATGAGAACCCGCTCGGGGCTCACCAACTCGAATTGAAAAGTCTCAGCCATCGTTCTCACTCGCCGTCGCTGTCTGAGCCCGCAGGCGCGTCACCGCCGCCCGTGAGCCTGGCCATGATCTCGTCCCGAGACTGCAGACTGGTACCGCAGAAGGGGCAGAAGAAAATCGGGTGGTCGACGTAGTTGTGCTGTTCACCTTCCAGCAGCACCTCGCCAACCGACATGTAGAGCACGCCATCGTCACCGACGGAAATGAATGGCTCGAAGCCGTGCGCCGCGAGAGCCTCCTTCAGCTCATCGCAGCAGCTACCGAAGGTTGAAGCCGCTTCACCGTCCGGCTTCTCCTCGCCTTCCGGACCGGCGACACCGTCGTCGTCACTGCCGTCCGACATGCTCCAGCGGCTCCCCCACTTGCTCCGCCACCCATGCGTGCGGCGGATGCGACTCTAACCTTCTCAGGCTGCCTCGGCCAGCTTTTCAGCCTTGTCCATCGCCTCGTCGATCGTGCCGACCATGTAGAATGCCTGCTCGGGGAGGTGATCGTAATCACCGTTGACCAACCCCTTGAAGCCTTTGATCGTATCCTCGAGCGCAACGAGCTTGCCAGGCGAACCGGTGAACACTTCGGCGACGTGGAACGGCTGCGAAAGGAAGCGCTCGATCTTGCGGGCGCGGGCAACCGCCAGCTTGTCGTCCTCGGAAAGCTCGTCCATGCCGAGAATTGCGATGATGTCCTGGAGCGCCTTGTAGCGCTGCAGCGTCTCCTGCACGCGGCGGGCGACCTCGTAATGCTCCTCGCCCAGGATGCGCGGGTCGAGCATGCGGGAGGTGGAGTCGAGCGGGTCGACGGCCGGGTAGATGCCCTTCTCGGCGATGGCGCGGTTCAACACGGTGGTGGCGTCCAAGTGGGCGAAGGAGGTTGCCGGCGCCGGGTCGGTCAAGTCGTCGGCCGGAACGTAGATGGCCTGCACCGAAGTGATGGAGCCTTTCTGGGTCGTCGTGATGCGCTCCTGAAGGGCGCCCATGTCCGTGGCGAGGGTCGGCTGGTAGCCGACGGCGGAGGGGATGCGGCCCAGGAGCGCCGACACCTCGGAGCCTGCCTGGGTGAAGCGGAAGATGTTGTCGACGAAGAACAGCACGTCCTGGCCCTGGTCGCGGAAGTGCTCAGCGACGGTGAGACCGGTCAGGCCGACGCGGGCGCGGGCACCCGGAGGCTCGTTCATCTGGCCGTAGACCAGGGCGCACTTGGAGCCGGCAGTCGAACCGTTGTTTTCCTTCGGGTCCTTGTTGACGCCCGACTCGATCATCTCGTGATAGAGGTCGTTACCTTCACGGGTCCGCTCGCCCACACCGGCAAACACGGAATAGCCGCCGTGCGCCTTGGCGATGTTGTTGATGAGCTCCATGATCAGCACGGTCTTGCCGACGCCGGCACCGCCGAACAAGCCGATCTTGCCGCCCTTGGCGTATGGCGCCAGCAGGTCGACGACCTTGATGCCGGTGATGAGGATCTCGGATTCGGTGGACTGGTCCGCGAAGCTCGGCGCCGGCTGGTGGATGGCGCGCTTCTGGGCGGTCTTCACCGGACCGGCCTCGTCGACCGGCTCACCGATGACGTTGATGATTCGGCCCAGCGTCTCGTCGCCGACGGGTACCTCGATCGGGCTGCCGGTGTCGTCGACCTCCTGGCCGCGAACGAGACCCTCCGTCGAATCCATCGCGATGGTGCGGACCGTGTTCTCGCCGAGGTGCTGAGCGACTTCGAGAACGAGGCGGCTGCCCTGGTTCTGCGTCTCGAGCGCGTTCATGATCTCCGGCAGGTGCCCTTCGAACTGAACGTCGACGACGGCGCCCATGACCTGGCGAATGCGACCAACTTTATTCGTTGCCATTGTTCGTACCTCGATGCGGTGTTGCGATCAGAGCGCCTCGGCGCCCGAAATGATCTCGATCAGTTCCTTGGTGATGTTGGCCTGGCGCTGACGGTTGTAGGTGATCGTCAGGCGGTCGATCATGTCGCCAGCGTTGCGGCTGGCGTTGTCCATCGCGCTCATACGGGCGCCCTGCTCGGAGGCGGCGTTCTCAAGTAGACCGCGGAAAATCTGGGTGGTGATGTTGCGGGTAACGAGGTCGTCGAGGATGTCCTCCTCGCTCGGCTCGTATTCGCTCACCGCCTGGGCAAAATGGGATTTGGCGGCGGCGCCCTCGCTCTCGTCGGCCTCGGGAAGCTTGGCCGGAATGAGCTGCAGCGCCGTCGGCTTCTGCGCGATGACAGACCGGAACTCGGAGAAGTAGATGGTGCAGACGTCGAACGCGCCTGCCTCGAACTCCGAGGTTACTTTTTCGGCGATCTCCGCGGCCTGGGCGAAGCCGACCTGGCGGATGCCCCGCAGGTCGAAGCGGTCGGTGATCAGGTGACCAAGGTCGCGGCGGAGGTTATCGGCACCTTTGCGGCCGACGGTAAGAATCTTGACCTTCTTGCCAAGGCTTACCAGACGGCGGGCATCCTGGCGTGCCAGCTTGGCGATATTTGCGTTGAAGCCGCCACACAGCCCCCGCTCGGCAGTCATCACGACCAGCAGGTGAACCTCATCCCTGCCGGTGCCGACGAGGAGCGGGGAAGCACCTTCCTTGGAAATCACGCGGGCATTGAGGTTGGCGAGCATGCGGTCCAGCCGCTCCGCATAGGGGCGGGCCGAAGTGGCTGCCTCCTGTGCCCGGCGCAACTTGGCCGCCGCGACCATCTGCATGGCCTTGGTGATCTTGCGCGTCGCCTTGACGGAGGCGATGCGGTTCCGGAGATCCTTCAAGCTCGGCATTCGAGCGCCCCATTCCTATTGCCCGGCACGCAGGTACCGAGTGCATTCGTAGTGATGGCCAGCGCGCCATGCGGCGCGCCGGCGCGGAAACTTCATCAGGCCGCAAAATTGGCGGTGAACTTGTCAAGCACATCGACAAGCTGCTTCTCGGTCTCAGCCGAAAGCGCCTTCTCGGCACGAATGGAGTCCAGGATCTGGCTGTTCTGCTCGCGAAGGTTGCGCAGGAACTCCTCCTCGAAACGCCCGATCTGGTTGACCTGGACGCCGTCGAGATAACCGCGGGTGCCTGCGAAGATCACGCAGACCTGCTCCTCCATCTTGAGCGGCGAGAACTGCGGCTGCTTCAGGAGCTCGGTGAGACGGGCGCCGCGAGCAAGGAGGCGCTGCGTTGCTGCGTCGAGGTCCGAGCCGAACTGGGCGAATGCGGCCATCTCACGATACTGGGCGAGCTCGCCCTTGATCTTGCCCGCCACCTGCTTCATCGCCTTGGTCTGGGCGGCGGAGCCGACGCGCGACACGGAAAGACCGACGTTCACAGCAGGACGGATGCCCTGGTAGAAGAGGTCCGTCTCGAGGAAGATCTGGCCGTCGGTGATGGAGATGACGTTGGTCGGGATGTAGGCCGACACGTCGTTGGCCTGCGTCTCGATGACGGGCAGCGCAGTCAAGGAGCCGGCGCCATGGCCGTCGTTCAGCTTGGCGGCGCGCTCGAGAAGGCGGGAATGGAGATAGAAGACGTCGCCCGGATATGCCTCGCGGCCCGGCGGACGACGGAGCAGCAGCGACATCTGGCGGTATGCAACGGCCTGCTTGGAGAGGTCGTCATAGGCGATCACGGCGTGCATGGCGTTGTCGCGGAAGTACTCGCCGATGGCACAGCCGGTGAAGGGCGCCAGGAACTGCATCGGCGCGGGATCGGACGCGGTCGCTGCAACGATTACGGAATAGGGAAGCGCGCCGCGCTCCTCGAGCACCTTGACGAACTGGGCAACCGTCGATCGCTTCTGGCCGACGGCGACATAGATGCAATAAAGCTTGGCGCTTTCGTCGCTGCTCTCGTGGAGCGGCTTCTGGTTGAGGAACGTGTCGAGGATGATCGCGGTCTTGCCGGTCTGGCGGTCGCCGATGACGAGCTCGCGCTGGCCGCGGCCAATCGGGATGAGCGCGTCAATGGCCTTGAGGCCGGTGGCCATCGGCTCGTGCACGGACTTGCGCGGCAGAATGCCGGGCGCCTTGACGTCGACGCGGCGGCGCTCGGCAGCGTCGATCGGGCCCTTGCCGTCGATCGGGTTGCCGAGACCATCGACGACGCGGCCGAGCAGCCCCTTGCCCACCGGAGCCTCGACGATCGCACCCGTGCGCTT
>JBJOGJ010000195.1:0-7458 GCA_046048295.1 Pseudomonadota bacterium
CTTCCCCATCGGGCGCGCGGGAACCGGCATGACCATCAAGGTGGCTGCAGGCGAAGATCACGCCGCGACCCGCTACATATCGGCCGACGAGATCCGCCGCCATCGCGGCAAATGACAATCAATCCCGTTTCGCAAAAAGTTCGGCGCACGTAAGAGCGCGCGAGCAAGCCTGGGAAGGATCTTCGTCGGGAAAATCCGTGCGGTAGTGGCCGCCACGGCTTTCGGTGCGCCGCAGCGCTGCCGTGACGACGAAACGGGCTGCAAGCAGCATGTTGCGGATGGCGGGAGTGGTGCGGCCGCTGGCCTCGAGTGCCTCGAGTTCCGACAATGCGGAAGCGAGACCCTGGGCATTGCGCTCGACCCCGACTTTGGCCGACATGGTCTTCTTGATGCGGGACGCGAGTTCGCCTGTGTCTGAGCATGCACCGTCTGCCGACGAAAGCGTGGCGGCGAGCCGGGAACCCGGACCGGAGGCGGTGGTCAGTGCGGCTGCTATGTCCGCCGCGGCGCGCGCGCCGAACACGACCGCTTCGAGCAGCGAGTTCGAGGCTAGACGGTTGGCACCATGAAGCCCGGTGCGCGCCACCTCGCCAATCGCCCACAGTCCGGCAACCGATGAGCGTCCCTGCATGTCCGTCTCGATGCCGCCCATGTGATAGTGTGCGGCAGGCGTCACGGGAATCGCTTCGGCGATGGGGTCGATGCCGGCCTGCAGGCATTTGGCATAGACGGTCGGGAACCGCTCCTTGAATGCGGCGCCGATGGCCGCGCGGCAGTCGAGGTAGGCACCGTTGCCGCTCGCGATCTGGCGGTGCACCGCGCGGGCGACGATGTCTCGCGGTGCGAGTTCGCCATCGGGATGCACATCCAGCATGAAGCGTCTGCCAGCCCGGTCGACGAGTACCGCGCCTTCGCCACGCAGAGCCTCGCTGGCGAGCGGCGTGGGGATGAGGTCGCAATCAATGGCGGTTGGATGGAACTGCACGAACTCGGCATCGGAAATTCGCGCGCCGGCACGCGCGGCAACGGCAATACCCTCCCCGAGTGCGTGGTTCGGGTTGGTGGTCCGGGCAAACAGCGCGCCGATGCCGCCCGTGGCGAGCACAGTTGCAGCAAGCGGCGCAAGCGTGAAAGCGCGCCCGGTATCGTCGGCGCGCCTGAGTTCCATTCCTGTAACCGCGTGTTTGTCCTGGATGAGATCCGTCACCTCGTAGCCCTCGAGGACGGTGATGGAAGGCGTGGCCCGTACGGTCGCGATCAAGGCCTGCATGATGGCAGCGCCCGCCATGTCGCCCGAGACCCTGACGACACGCTTCGCAGAATGCGCCGCTTCGCGCGACAGTAGGTAATGGCCCGCGAGATCGCGGTCGAAGGGAACGCCGTAGGCGAGGAGGTCGCGCACGCGGTCCCCTGCTTCGGCCGCAACGCTCTCGGCCACTGCGGGATCGACGAGGCCGCCGCCGACGGCGATCGTGTCTGCAGCGTGGGCCGCTGCCGTGTCGCCTTCTCCGACAGCGGCCGCGATTCCACCTTGTGCCCAGGCGCTGGCAGCACCCTCGCCAAGCGGCAGCGGCGATATGACGATCACCGGCAGCGGCGCGAGTTTGAGCGCCGTGAACAAGCCGGCAAGCCCGCCGCCGGCGATGGCGATCCGGGCGTTCAGGCTGGCAACGGGCGCATCGGACTTCGAGGCTGGCATTCATGCTCTCCTGCGGCGGCGCGCCTCCGGCGTATCCGAAGTCAGCACCAGGAACGTGACCGCGCGACAGTATCATTGCGCGCGAAGGCTGTATTGCGGATGGAGGGGCCCGGATAGCGCCCCTCGGTTTGTCGGGTTGAAGCGGGAACTCGAGACTTGCGTCCAGACGATCCGTCGTCGCGGCAAGCAGCCGTTGCAGCGCTACTCGGCAGCCCGGGCAAGGAACTGGGTGAAGTCGAGCGGCCGGACGGCGCCCATCCAGATCGCATGGTCGCGGTGGTCGTGCAGCGAGTTGCCGGTTTCCGGGTGAACGAGGATGTTGAGGCCGTCACGGTTCAGGGCGAGCCACGGGATCACCTCGTCGAAGCGGTCGGCGGGGACCGTGAGCTGGCAGCTCCAATCCGGATGTGGCCCGACAGGACGCTCGTGCATGCGCCCCATCAGTATGCCAAGTGTGCGGCTCGCCTTTTCGCATAGCCGCCGCGCCTTGTCCCGGCTGTCGGCGTCGAAATAGACGTGCGCGTGCCAGCCGGCGATCTTCGGTGAGGAATCTTTGGGCGGAGCGTCATGGGGGACTGTCGCGCGGCCGTTGGCGGAGAGAAACGCGAGGCCGGCGGGCGTGACGTGAACCTCCACCGAGTTGTCGTGATGACGGCGGCGCGCAATGAAGCCGCGTTCGATGGCATCCTCCCAGACGGTGAGGCGCGGACAGGACGTGCGCCAGCCCTCCATGACGTCGTTATAGGTGCGTGGTGCCTTGGCGATCCACTCGAGCATGTCGAGGATCAACGGATCGAGTTCGGTGGCGGTGCTCATGGTATGCTCCATGGTGAAATGCGTTCGCTCGACGACAATGTCGCGCCGATGACGAGGGAATGCAAACTGGCTCAATCAAACCCCGCCACGACATCTCCGCCGGACTCCGGCTGGCCCCATTCGGCCCAGGAGCCGTCGTAGAGGCTCGTCTCGGTGTGGCCGGCGATCGCAAGCGCAAGGGAGAGAACGGCGGCGGTGACGCCGGAGCCGCAAGATGTGATGACGGGCTTCGAGAAGTCGATGCCGGCCGCGGCGAAGATTGTGCGGAGGTCATCAGCCGGCTTCATGCGACCGTCCGCGTTGAGGACGGCGTCGAACGGGACGTTGCGGCTTCCGGGCATGTGACCCGAACGCAGGCCCGGGCGAGGCTCCGGGATGTCGCCGGCAAAGCGGGCGGCTGGCCGTGCGTCGGCGACCTGGGCGCTGCCGGAAGCGAGCATCGACTTCACAGCGGCGAGATCGCGTACCATTGCCGGTTTGACACGCGGCGAAAAATGTCTCGGCGGTCGCGGTGCAGGCGGCTGGTCGGTGAGTGGCAGGCCCGAAGCCTTCCATGCCGGCAGACCTCCGTCCAGCACGGCAACGTTGTCGTGGCCTAATGCGCGGAAGGTCCACCAGACGCGGGCCGACGAGTAGATCCCCTTGCTGTCGTAGACGACGATCCCGACACCGTCGCCAACGCCGATGCGCTTCAGGCGGGACGCGAACTTGACGGGCGGAGGCAGCATATGCGGCAGCGGGCTCTCGTCGTCGGAAAGATCGTCGATGTCGAAGAAGAAGGCGCCGGGGATGTGGCCTTGAGCATACTCGGCGCGGGCGTCGCGGTTCTCGCTCGGCAGGTGCCAGGAGCCGTCGAAGATCATCAGGTCGGGCGCCTGCAGATTGCGCGCGAGCCAGTCGACGGAGACGAGGTGCTGGGAGGAAAGATCCATGGTGCGCTTCGCTTCGGACGGTGGATTGAGCGTGGCTGGTCAGTCGGGTTGGACGAAGACTTCAGGTATATCCGTGCGCGAAGTGGCGAGCCAGGGCGGCGCCGGAAGGTTCTTGCTCGCGAGGAATTCGAGATTGTAGATCTTGGACTGATAGCGCGTACCGAGATCGCAGAGCACCGTTACGATTGTGTGACCCGGCCCGAGGTCGCGGGCGAGGCGCATGGCGCCGGCGACGTTGACGCCGGATGAAGGTCCGAGACAGAGCCCCTCGGCCTCGAGCAGGCGGAAAGTGAGCGGGATCGATTCCTCGTCCGGGATCAGATAGGCGCGGTCCACGGTGACGCCTTCTAGGTTCGCAGTGACGCGACCCTGACCAATGCCTTCGGTTATCGACGATCCTTCCGATTTGAGCTCGCCCGTCGTGTAGTAGCTGTAGAGTGCCGCACCCGGGGGATCGGCAAGGGCGATCTGGATGTCGGCGCGCTTTGCCTTGAGCCCCATGGATACGCCGCCGAGCGTACCGCCCGATCCCACGGCGGCAACGAACCCATCCACCTTGCCGCCGGTGTCAGCCCAGATCTCTTCAGCAGTCGTCTCGATATGCGCCTGCCGGTTTGCGGTGTTGTCGAACTGGTTGGCCCATATCGCACCGTTCTCCTCGGACTTGGCGAGCGCTTCGGCGAGCCGGGCGGAATACTTCACGTAGTTGTTGGGGTTCTTGTAGGGCACGGCGGGCACCTCGACGAGGTGGGCTCCGAGTGCCCGCAGCGTGTCCTTCTTTTCGCGCGACTGCGTGTTGGGAATGACGATGACTGTGCGGAAGCCCATGGCCGCGCCGATGACCGTAAGGCCGATGCCGGTGTTGCCCGCAGTGCCCTCGACGATGGTGCCGCCCGGACCGAGTACGCCCCGCCGCATCGCGTCCTCGATGATGTAGAGCGCAGCGCGATCCTTCACTGACTGGCCGGGGTTCATGAACTCCGCCTTGCCGAGGATCGTGCAGCCGGTGGCTCGGGATGCCTCCTTGAGGGCGATCAAGGGTGTTCGGCCAACTGCGGCGGCGATGTTGCGGGCGATCGGCAACTGTATCTCCTCCAAGATGCTCCCTGGAACCTAACTGAACATTGGGTGTGTGGCCAAGCCGGAACAGTCCCGTCCCGGATCGAAACGCTCTTTAACGGCCTTTTAACTGCACTCGATCCATCTTGGCGATGAACGGAGACGGGCGGCCAGTGGTTGGCGTCCAGAAAGCCAGAGGGTTTCGCAATGAACGGGTTTGTAAAGGCCGGTCTCGCAACTGCCATGGTTGCAGCAAGCGCATTCGCAACGGTCGCGGCAAGTGCAGCCGATCTCAACGATGGCTGGCGCGGATCCATCAAGGACAGCTACCAGCCCGCCACACAAAGCGTCAGCCGCTGCTACTTCCGCGGCGATGTCGGCTATGCAATGCAGAACGGCATGGATATCGGCTTCTTCTCGGAAACGACACAGCGGGACGAGGTGATCGGTATCAGTTCCGACGACACCTGGTTCGGCGAGATTGGTGCCGGTTGCGGCTCGGGCTCGCGCGGACTGCGCGGCGAGGTGATGTTCGGCTATCGCGGCAAGTTCCACACCTCCGGTGAGCCCCAGCTATGGGTGCCGGATCCACTCAACCCACCGGTGGACGACCCGATCCACGTGAACCTGACGTCCTACACGGGCATGTTCAACCTGTACTACGATTTCGGCAACTTCCGCGGATTCTCGCCCTATGTGGGGGCCGGCATCGGTGCGGCCTACAATGTCGTCGACGATGTCTACTTCACCCAGAACCCGCTGCTCGTGAACCGCATTCAAGGTGACGAGAAGTGGTCACTGGCATGGTCGGTCATGGCGGGCGTCGGCTACCAGATCTCGGAACGGGCGATCCTCGACGTCGGCTACCGGTATATCGACGTCGGCAGCGCGCATTCAGGCACCATCGATGATGCTGGCTTCACCAACCCGCGCGTCAACGTCGACGACCTCGGTGCCCACGAGATCAAGATCGGCCTTCGCTACCACTTCGGCGGGCGCACCAGCTATCCCGTGCCAATGAAGTAGATGCAACCAGTGTTGCGGCATCCACCGGCGCCCCCTCGGGCGCCGGTTTGCATTTGTGGCCGGCCCCAAAATTTCGGCCTTGTTCGCATTGGGCATTGATCTTCGGATCGAGGGGCAGATATATGTGCCAGCTCAGATTGATGCAGCCGGAGTGCGGCCGCGCCCGGCAATTGCTGGTGCGTTTCCGGTTCTCGTTGGCAGGCACTCATCGATCGGTGGCGTCTCCAGGGGCGCTGCCGGGGCATGGCGGGCGTGGTGGAACTGGTAGACACGCCAGATTTAGGTTCTGGTGGCTTCGGCCGTGGGGGTTCAAGTCCCTCCGCCCGCACCAACGTCGTGCCGCACCAAGAAAATGAAGAGCGCAGGCGCGCGTGAACAAGGCAGGGTTTGGCAGCAATGCAGGTGGTTGAAACGAGCGTCGAAGGCCTGAAGCGGCAGCTTCGCGTCGTCGTCGAGGCAGGCGAGATCAATGAGCGCTTTTCGACGCGGCTCGATGAGATCAAGGACCAGGTGCAGCTCAAGGGTTTCCGCAAGGGCAAGGTACCGCTGGCTCACCTGAAGAAGGTGTTTGGCCGCCAGTTGATGGCCGAAGTGCTCGAGAAGGCGGTCGAGGAGACGAGCCGGCAGGCGCTGACCGACCGCAAGGAGCGGCCGGCATTGCAGCCCGAGATCCAGCTGCCCGAGGACGAGAAAGAGATCGAGAGCGTGCTCGATGGCGGCAAGGACCTGTCCTACGACATGTCATTCGAGGTATTGCCGGAAATCGAGATCAAGGACTTCAAGGACCTGACGCTCGAGCGCCTTGTTGCCGATGTCGACGAGCAGTCCGTCGCCGACGCCCTCGACAAGCTCGCGGAACGCGCGATCGGCTTCGAGGCCCAGGACGGCCGGGAGGCCCAGGATGGCGACCAGGTCACGATCGACTTCAAGGGCTTCATCGGCGACGAGGCATTCGAGGGCGGTACCGCCGAGGATGTCCAGGTCACGATTGGCCAGAGCGGCTTCATTGAGGGCTTCGAGGAAGGGCTGAAGGGCGCCAAGGCCAATGACGAACGCACCGTCAAGGCAACATTCCCCGAAAACTATCCGGTAGCCGAACTCGCGGGCAAGGAAGCCAGCTTCGAGGTCAAGGTGAAGCAGGTCGCCGTGCCGAAGAAGCCGGAGATCAACGATGATTTTGCCTCGACGCTCGGTGTCGAAAGCCTCGAGAAGCTGAAGGAGATGGTTGGCGAGCAGATCAAGGGCGAATACGCCCAGGCGACGCGCGCCAAGCTCAAGAACCAGATCCTCGATCAACTCGAGAAGAGCTATGATTTCGTGTTGCCGCCATCGCTGGTGGACCGCGAGTTCGAATCCATGTGGCAGGAGGTGACCCAGTCCCTCGAGCGTGCCGGCAAGACTTTTGCCGACGAAGGAAAGAACGAGGACGAAGCGCGCGCCGAATATCGCAAAGTAGCCGAACGCCGCGTCCGGCTCGGGCTCCTCATCGGCGAGATCGGAGACAAGAACCAGATCCAGGTCAACCAGGAGGAGCTGAAGCGGGCCGTGTTGGATCGGGCGCGCCAGTTCCCGGGACAGGAACGGGCGGTTCTCGAGTACTACGAGAAGAACCCCTCGGCGCTGATTGAACTCAGGATGCCGATTTTCGAGGAAAAGGTGATCGACCTCATCGCAGAGATTGCCCGGCCCACGGAGCGCAAGGTATCCCGCGAGGATCTCTTCGCCCCGATAGCTGGTGAAAACGACACTGAGGGCAGTGCCCAGGGCTAGCCGGAATCCCTAAATAAGGGAGGTCCCGACCAACGCACGGGCGGATCCCGTCCATTCCCGGAGGAACGACACGCATGCGCGACCCTATCGCAACACTCACCAATACCTTCTGGCCGATGGTCGTGGAGCAGACGCAGCGCGGCGAGCGCGGCTATG
>JBJOGJ010000196.1:0-7390 GCA_046048295.1 Pseudomonadota bacterium
CAAGGATTGCGAAGCGACTGATTGTCTTCATCTGTCCCCCAATCATACTGTTCTCCATACTTTCCAGGTACATTCGCAAGAGGCAGCACTCACTTCCGGCGAATTCGGTAGTCTTCGCTTGCCGGGCTTCTGATCGTGTGTGAGGGAGCGATCTCCGTTGGTCTTTCTCACACTCAGAATGCTTGACGCTGACACTGTTGGGTTCGTTGACTGTCTTCCGGTCCCCGGCTCGTCCGGTGCCGGCCTGCTGATTATGAGGAATGCCACGCTGCCAGACGGCCCACGGGACATTCCTCGTGCACTGTGGATACGGAGAATTCTGGCGATTGAGCCTCTCTTTCCGTTGGTGGCTGGAACGATCTGGCCCTAGCTAGTCTGCCTATCGCTTCAACCTACGGATTAATGCGTAGCGGAAGGCGATTGGCATGACAATTCGCGAATGGGCAATCCTCCGCGAATCGCTTAAGTATGTATCCCTAGTGTCACATGTTGGTTGTGGCTGTGGTGCTCTTGCCGCTCCTGAACCGGAGGCAAAATCGAGCCGGGTTCTACAGCTCAGGCAAGTCAGATCACTTCAATTAATCAATTGCTTGCTGCCTGGCACATGGACAGCGGGCACAAAAAGAGCGAGCCGCCTGAAGGCGGCTCGCTGCATTTTCGAAGTTTCAGACCGAAGTCAGATCAGAAGCGGATCTTGGCGCCGGTGATGATGGCCTGGAAGTCCTGCGTCGGTGTTTCGACGCCTGCATTCTCCAAACTGGCCGAGCTATTGTAGTAAGCGATGTAGAGGTCCATGGCAGCAGCAGAAACCTGCTGATTCAGGCCGATCGACCACGTGTCCTGGCCGAGCTTGTCGAATGCACCCGAACCGAAGTTGTTCTCGCCATTATAGTACGTACCGTAGATGGTCGTCTTGCCGAGCGAGATCCACTTCTGCTCGATACCGGCGCTGACAACCCAGAAGCTGTCCGTGTCGCTAACGGCAGCAGCCGGGCGCAAGTTGTCCTTCTGCTGGCCGTAACCACCGGAGACGAACAGGCCTGTGGGAGTGTGCATGATGCTGGCACCAGCACCCCACGCTTCGCAGTCTACCGAGCCATTCGGGCCACCGTTGGTGGTGCAGCCACCTTCGGAGTCGGGCTCGTTCAGCCAGGAGTAGGCAACGCCAGCAGCGATGCGGAAGCCACCGAACTCACCGGCGTAGCGGAGAGCCGCTGCCCAGTAGTCGTCCTCGCCCCAGTTGGCCGAAACCTTGAAGCCGGCGAAGGTCGGGGAGTCGTAGCGGACGATGTTCTGGCGGGTACGCGACGGCGGGTTATAGGACCACGGAGCTGTCGTCTGGTCCCAGCGACGGCCGGTCTGTCCACCAGCGGCATTGCGGATGCCAAAGCGGTCGTTGAAGTCGTCGTAACGGGGCGCGTTGATGCGGGCCAGGTTGATATCGACGATGCCGGAGTCAGCGGTCGACTCGCGACCTACGGTGAGCTTGCCGAAGGTCTTGGAGTCCAGGTACCAAGCCGACTTGCGGACATCGAGCTGCGGATCATCGGCACCATCATCATCCTGGTTGGCGTTCCAGCGATCTGAACGAGCAATGCGGATGCCCAGCTCGATGACATAGCCAGCCGACCAATCGCTGTTGATGCGGGCGGAGCCCCTGAAGCCGAAGCGCGAGCGGCTGTCGTCGTTGGTGCCGACGTAGGCATTGGTCTCGACGCCGTCGTCCCAGAACATCACCATCTCGTTCACCTGACCGTAGACGGTCAGCGAAACTTGACGGTTGCCCTTGCGGGCTGCGGTGGCTTCGAGCTCTGCGACGCGCTCTTCGAGATCCGCGCAGCAGTTGCCGCCGAGGTCGGCGGCGGAAGCAGACGTCGCGAAAGCGGCGGCTGCGGCAAGGATTGCGAAGCGACTGATTGTCTTCATCTGTCCCCCAATCATACTGTTCTCCATACTTTCCAGGTACATTCGCAAGAGGCAGCACTCACTTCCGGCGAATTCGGTAGTCTTCGCGTGTGCCGGAGTTCTGCTTGCGTGTGAGGGAGTGATCTCCGTAAGTCTTGCTCACACTCAGAACCGGATTACTAAAATCTTGGTCTGTACTTTTGCGGCCTTGTTTCTACTTGCTGCCGCGAATCGGATACATTCATTCAACTTGGATTTATGAGGAATGCCGCGCTGCCGAGCGGCCCACGGGGCATTCCTCGTGCACTGTGGATTACGGAGAATTCTGTCGGTGAAACCTCGCTTTCCTACGCTGCGATCGGCAGAGCCCCATGCGGTGGATGCCGAGTAACTAAATCTACACGTTAATGACTAGAGAAAAGCCCCGTCAGTGACAATCGCATACTGGCAATGCTGCCCCGAATCACCTACGGGCGTTGCGCCATATCTTCCCTACTATTGTGCATTACGTAAATAACCGTAAGTAATACTGCGACAGTATTTGTTGTTGTCCCAGAAAGCAAAATGGCCCGGCGCGGTTGCGCCAGGCCTTGATGTTTCTTGTCGAACCAGTGACTTAGTGGATTATCGCCGACGGTGACGGCGACGCGTCGCAGGCGGTCCGCAGCCAACGCTCGGCTGGGCTACCATTCAGCAGATTTCGACCAGCTCCACCTGGAATGTCAGGTCCTTGCCGGCCAACGGGTGGTTTGCGTCGAGCGTCACGGTCTCGTCGGTGAGCCCAACTACGGTGAGGAGCATGCGTTCGCCCTCCTGAGACTGCGCTTCCAGGCGTGCGCCTTTGGAAAGATCGAGATTAGGCGGCAGATCGCTCAGCGGGACATCCTGGACACCTTCCGGATGATGTGGCCCGTAGGCGTCCGCTGCCGCGACGTTGACGGTCTTGGTGTCTCCGACCTGCATGCCGACGATCTCGCGCTCCAGGCCAGGGATGATCCGGCCGGCGCCAATTTCGAACTCGAGCGGGTCGCGACCTGCCGAGCTGTCGAACTCAGTGCCGTCGTTGAAGGTGCCCGTATAGTGTATGCGAACAGTATCGCCCTGCTTGGCTTCAGACATGTGCAGCTCCTTGCTAAACGTCTCGTGGGACTGACGACGTCCCGCAGGGGCCGGCAGATGGGCGACGTTACCATTCAATGGCGGCTTTCGCCTATCCGCCGGACGCCTTAGAATCGAATGCTGTCTGGGTTGGTCAACCCAGCGGGGCAATCGTTGTTCCGCGCCATAGCCCGTTTTCCCTGAGGAACGCGATCATCGCGGAATCGAAGGCGTCGGGGTCCTCGATGCAGCAGGCGTGCCCGGTCCCGGGCAGTACGACGTGACGGCAGCCGGGAATCATCTTCGCCGTCCGCGTTCCCGCTTCCAGCGAATTGTCGTGTGCGCCGTTGACCACCAACACCGGTGTCTTGATTGCGTCGAGCCTGTCCGACATGTCGCAACCGCCGCGCGCCCTGTGGATCTGGGCGATCGAGCGCGCCGACAGGGTTTGTGCATTCTCGGTGAATACCTGCATTACCCAGCGACCGAGCGGCTTGTCGAGAAATCCCGGTGCAACGAGTTCGCCGAGGTAGCCCTGCAGGAATGTCTGCAGATCCTTCGTCTGCTCGAAGTCATCGACGCGCTTCTGTACGTTCGTGCTGCCGCGCGCGTTGCCGCCGACCAGGATGGTCGCCTCGACCATCTCGGGGTGTTCGATTGTCGCAAGAAGCGCGATGCCCGAGCCGACGCTGCAGCCGCAGAAGATGGCCTTCGTGATGCCTTCCTTGCGGCAGACACCGAGCACGTCCTCCATCATGTCGGCGAGGGTGAACGGGGTCTCGGGCTTCTCCGAGCGCCCATACCCTCGGATGTCTACTGCGACGACCTTGTAGTAGGCCGAGAAGCGCGAGATCTGGAACGTCCACAGCCGATGGTCGAATGGGTTGGCGTGCACGAAGACGAGCGGCGTGCCCTCACCATAGGTCTCATAGTAGATGCGCGGTCCGGCGGCGTCGCTGTAGGGCATGGGCGGGTCTCCAATTGCAGATCTCGATGGGTGGAGCCTATGTGCGCCGCAAGCTCCTGTCGATCCCATAGCTACGGATGAGCCACTGCCGGGGCGGGCTCCAACCGCACCGCGCTGCGGTCAAGGCCGGCGGGAATACTATGCTTCGTCCGCCGTGAGACGTCCGAGAGCGCGCGTGGATGGCATCCGCCGCTCCGCGTGGTCTGCCGAAAGATCTTCCTCGGCCAGGTTCGTGACCATGGTCAGCAGTACGCGCCGAACGGTGGCGAGGTCGGCGGCAGCCACGCCCGTCGCTGCGATCTGGTTCACTTCTTCCGCCAGCGGCACCAGCTTCTTTTTGAGCGCACGGCCCTTGGGCGTGAGGTGGATGTAGACATTCTTCCTGTTTTCCTCGGCCTGGCTCCGCTCAATGTACCCGAGCTTTTCCATGGACTTGAGCGCAGAGAACGTCGTCGGTTCCATGAGACCTGCCCGGGCGCTAAGCTCGCGCTGGGTCAGGCCGTCTTCCTCCCAGAGAATGCGCAGGAACGTCCAGTGCCCGAACGAGACGCCTTCCTCGGCTAGCCGGATCTGGAAGGCGCGCATGAAGCCGCGCCACACGTCTTTCACAAGGTGCGCCATGCGGTCGTTGGGCACGGCCTCCCGCCAATGCCTGAGCACCGCGCGTGTCGGTGCTGTCTCGCGTTCGGTCACCGCGCTGCTTTTTGCACGCCTTGCCATGGCTCAATGTCCCCCTTCCGGCACGGCAATCTGATGATCGAGCCGCAACTCCCGGCCTTCGTTCGCGGAGCGGATGATCGCGAGGCATACCTCCAGCGTCGCAAGGCCCCACCTGCCCGAGTGCAACGGCGCTTTGCCCTCGCGCACCACCGACCAGAGCTCGTCGACGACTTCCTTGCGTGGCACCGTCGAGGGCGGAACCGGCACTACACTTTTATTCTTGTCGGAATAGACGATGACGCGGTCGGCCATCGGCCTGAGGTCGGCATTTGCACAAGAGGCGATCAGGAACCCGAAATGCTGGTTGAGCGTGGCCCGCCCCTGGTCGGCCGACTTCTGGACGCTGTAACCTGCCCCGCCGTAGTTTCGCGAAGCCTTGAGGGCAGCCTCTTCCGCTGCAGTTGCAGCGTTCGCCAATGTCTGCCGCGCCGTCCAGTAGGCCGTTGGATCCTTGCGCTGCCCACCCTCACCGATCCATTCCATCAGTTCGTCAGAATCGAAATGCGCGAAGCCAGAGTAGGTCAGCGACGCGAACACGCCGTTCTCGAACGTCAAGTGCGCGCTGTAGGCCCCCTCCGCCGGGCGCGTCGGATCCCAGATGCCTGTACCTGCCCTGACGCTCCGAGCCATGCCACCGGCGAGGAGCCGCACGATGTCGATCTGGTGCGCGCCCTGGCTGAAGATGACACCGCCGCCATCTGCCGTCACCAGTTCCTCCGGCCGGCGTGGGCGGTACATGAAGTCGGTGAACTGCAGCGCGTTTATCATCCCGAGCCGGCCGTGGGCGCCACTCGCTATAATGTCGTGTGTCTTGATGATCGGTGCATCGAAGCTGTGGGAGTGCCCGACGATGACATGCGTGCCTGCCTTCTCGGCGGTCTCGACCATGGCGAGACACTCCGCGATGCTGATCGCCATCGGCTTTTCCACCAACACGTGCCGCCCGGAGCGGGCAGCGATTTGCGCGTGCTCGGCATGGAGCTGGTGCGGCGAGGCGATATAGACCGCCTCCACGTCCGCATCGCCGCAAACGCCCTCGGCGCTGTCGTAGCTCCTGGCAGCAAAGTCCTGCACGAACTGCCGGCAGGCCTCGCTGCGCGGGTCTGTGGCGGCAACAAGCCTGATGCGCGGATCCTGCATCAGGGTCGGCAGCATGAGCGTAAAGGCGCGGCCGAGGCCAATGACGCCCAGATTGATGGGGGCGTCGTTCATGCGTCGATCTCGATCTCTTCCGAGAGTGCCCGCGACACGCAGAGCATGATGTGGTCGTGGCGCTCGAACTCGGCCAACGCCAGGTCGCGATGATCGGGTACACCGGCGAGCAGCCTTGTCTTGCAGGTGCCGCAGGTGCCGGACTCGCATGAGCTTGCCACCCTCAGGCCCGCTGCCCGCATCGCCTCCATGATGGTGACGCCGACCGGCACCTCGATCACCGTCCCGGATCGAGCGAGCCGGACGCGGAACGGCTTGTCGTCGGGCTTTGGCTTGCCGGCCTCGGCCCCGAAGTCCTCGAAGTGCACCGCGACGTTGGACCAGTGGCCCGTCATGGCACGGACCTCCTCCATCAGCGGGCGTGGTCCGCAGCAGTAGACGTGCCGGGCCTGTTGCTGCTCCAGGAGCGGCCAGAGGTCGAAGAACCTGTCGGGGTCTCCTTCGTCGTGGTGGATCGTCACCTTGCCGCGATATTTCGGCGCTTTAAGTTCGTCGAGGAATGCCGTCATGGCCGGTGATCGGGCGAGATAGACGAGCTTGTACTTCGCCGCCCCGGTAGCATCGAGATGATGCATCATCGACAGGATCGGCGTTATGCCGATGCCGCCGGCGATGAACAGGAAGTTCTGGACCCGGGGTGCGAGCCCGAAGTCGTTTCGCGGAGGTGATACTTCCAGTGTGTCCCCTGCATTGGCCTCGTCGCAGAGGCTCTTCGAGCCGCCTTTGCCGCCATCCTCACGCTTTACGGCGATCTGGTAGCGCGACAGGTCCGCCGGTTCACCGCACAGCGAGTATTTGCGTGTCTCGCCGTTTGGCACGACGATGTCGAGGTGGGCGCCGGCGGTGAATTCCGGTAACTCGCCGCCGTCCGGGCGCACCAGCTCGAATCCGAAGATGCCCTCCGCAATCTCCGACTTGGTCGTTATGAGAAGGCGCATTGAGGGCGCTTCGGTCACTTCGGTCATCCTTGCCTTCGGTCACTCCAACAAAACTTAGATATCTAAATATACTGGAGGCGGCAAGCGCGACCCTCTGGACAACTGCCCTTTGAAGCCGTAAACAGGCTAAAATAACTTAGAGACCTAAGAAAAAATGTCCAGTCTGCTTGTCGAGCGCGCCACCTGCGCGCCAAGCGCCAAGGAGGATTTCCCATGTTGACACCGCAAGAAAACGAACTGCTCTGCCGCGTCGAAGGCGATGCCCCCATGGGCGGCATTTTCCGCAGCCACTGGTTGCCGGCCTGCCTGGTCGAGGAGGTCCCTGCACCCGATTGCGATCCCGTGCGCGTGCGCCTTCTCGGCGAAAACCTGGTCGCTTTTCGCGATTCGGATGGCCGCGTCGGCCTGATTGCCGAGAACTGCCCGCATCGCCGCGCCTCCCTCGCACTCGGCCGCAACGAGGAGTGTGGTTTGCGCTGCCTCTATCACGGCTGGAAATTCGACGTCGAAGGCAACTGCGTGGATATGGCCTCGGAACCGCCCGGAAGCA
>JBJOGJ010000197.1:0-7326 GCA_046048295.1 Pseudomonadota bacterium
AGCAATGGGCGCGCCAATAACATCTGGTATTGGATCTGAAAGTTATCGGCAGATAAGCCGGCTTTTTCAGTGGCTTGAATCATGCCTGGCAACTCCCAGAACGATACGGAAATGGCGGTGCCCAAAGCATCCTGAACACGCTCGGCGTTCAGGTATGTACTGACCAGATAGGAATCATACCGTTGGGGTAGTTCGCCGTAGCGGCTAACGGTGGCATTTCGCAACAGCCAGAAGCCATCGTCGAGGTCGGCTGTGGCCGCATCGATACGCTCGACGAAGCGTTTCGAGAGGTCATATTGGATGATGCTGACCCGCTTCAGCGACAAACCCTTGTTGGTGACGGCTCCGGCGCCAAAGACTGTGGAGCCGTCCGGTCCGTCCTGGCGCAGCCATTGGCCCGAGCCCTGCGATTTAAGGAAGTTCGACTCTCGGCCGAAGACTTCGGCAAACATTGTTTCGGCATGCGCCCGCGCGGTTGCAGCCCAGGGATTGTAGATCGTGACCGCGAAGACACCCAAAACGAGCGCGACCCACAGCCCCGGCGCAAGGAACTGCCAAGCGGACATGCCGGCTGCTCGCATCACCGCGATTTCGCTCTTGCGGTTGAGCATGAGCAAGGTGCCGATCGCGCCGACCTGGACGGCAAAGGCCAGCAGCAGTTCCGTATATGCAGGGAGCCGCAAGAGGGTCAGGGCCAGCAACTGGTGGAAGGGGACGCTGCCGTACTTGCCCGCCTGGCGAAGCATCTCGAGGAAATCGATCATGAAGACCAGCAGGGCGCAAAGCAGAAATGTCGACAGAATAGTGACCAGATAGCGCACCGCGAGATAGCGCCGGAGTGTGCCCTGGATCATGCGCGCACCTGAGCGGGCTTGTCATCGGGGGCGTCGACTTCGGGGGGCTTCCGCCGCAGCAGCCGGCCTGCGAAGTCGTAGGCAGAATCGATGGCAAGCGCGAGCCGGGAACGCTTGAGCGGCCGCGCCATTCGTTGCACGAGGATGGCGCCCAGAACGGTGCCGCCGAGCGGTAGCAGATAGAGCAGGGGGACGGCGGCTGCGTTGAGTGCGACGGTGTTGTTGGCCGCCATGCCGGCGATACGAAGTCCCACGGCGACAGCGAACGCGGCGATTGTGGCCTCGGTCCGGTTCTGGCGTGTAGACTGGGCTTGGCCCACGAAGGCGACGGCAATCAGCACGAAGGCAAACGGGTAGAACGGGCTCGAAAACCGTTCATGAAGCTCGGCGCGGAACAGACCGTCCAGACGTCGATGGTAGACATTTTTCAGGTTGAGTTTGGCGCGTTCTACGGGGAATTCGTGGAGGTACAGCTCGCGGGGCTTTACCTCTGTCACCTGGCCTGGTGCCTGGAAGTCCGCGATGTCGAAGGTGTAGGTATCGAGGGCGACGATGCGTGGCGGCGAATTCGGGTCATCATGCGAAATAATGTGCCCCTCGCGCATAACCAGGAAGGCGGTGTCTCCCTGCTTGACGATGTTGCCACGCTCGGCAAGGTAGGTGGTGGATGATTTCGGCTTTCGGGCGTCGTGCATCAGGATGCCGCGCAGTTCGCCGGTCGGCGTTCGCTCGCGGAGGTGGATCGTCAGATTGTCCGCGGGAGATGAGAACCGTCCTGGTTGCAGTACCTGGGAGATCAGGTCCGTGCGCACCTGGATAACATACTGGCGCAACAGCTTGGAACTCCAGGGCATCACGAAGTGATTGACAGCGCTGACCGCGACGGCGACCACGAGCGCCAGGATCAGCAAGGGGCGGGCAATGGACCAAGGGCTTGCCCCGGCAGCATTGAAAACGATGAGTTCGCTGTCTCCGTTCAGCCTGTTCAGAATGTGAATTACGGCGATCAACAGCGCGATCGGGGCAATCATCACCATCAGGTTCGGGAGGGCGAGTGTCGTCATTTTGAGGAGAGTCCAGGAATCCTGGCCCTCGCTGGTAACCAACTTGAGTTGCTTCAGGGCAAGCGCGATCCAGACAACACCCGACAGGGAGCCGAGAATGAGCAGGAGGGCGGCGGTCGCCTGCCCGAAAACATAGCGTCCGAACATCGACACGTTCGCGCTCATCCCCCTCATTGATCCATTCCCCATCGCGCAGGTCGCATAGCACGATGGCGGAAATTCGGCGCCATTCAATTGGGTAGGCCCGTTGCTGTCAACGCACCGGCCCACGGACACCCCTCTTGGCGTCGGGCCCGGCATGGGTTTTACTGGCGGACAGGTTTTTCGAATATGGGGCAGCAGCGAGCCACAGTGTCCTGGCGTCTGTGCCTCTTCATGGCAATGGTGGACAGATACGGAAGGTCGGTCAGGGATGACTGAGCGTTTGGATGTCTTATTCGCACCTCTCGATGCGCCGCAAGAGGCACTCAGTGTCATTCTTGCCGGCAACGATCTGGCGTTCGGCTCGGTGGCCAACGGGCTCGACAAACAGATGGGCGGCCAGCTGATGCGATCGGCTGGTGCGGCGGACTTCACCGGAAAGGCCAAGTCCTCGCTCGAGATTCTCGGCAACCCGGAGATCAAGGCTACACGGCTTCTGGTCGTCGGTGCCGGGAAGACGGCGGAGGCCGGCGAGAAAGACTGGCTCATGCTGGGAGGGTATGTCGCGGGGCTTATCGCGCAGCGGAAGGCTGAGACGGCACTCGTTGTGGCGGAAGTTGGCGATGTGGGCGAGCGTTCACCAGCTGACTTTGCCGCCGACATCGGCATGGGGGCGATACTCAGAGCCTACAGTTTCAAGAAGTACAAGACCAAGAAGAAGGGCGCGGAGGATAGTCGCGACGACGCCGAAGGCGACGGCGGCGAAAAGGGAGGAGGGGAAAAGTCCCTGAGACGGCTGGTGATCGCTACGGCGGAACCGGACAAGGCCCGGGCGGCTTTTGCTGCCAGGCAAGCTGTCGCAGAGGGCGTGATGCTGGCGAGGGACCTCGTCAACGAGCCAGCGAACGTGCTGGGGCCGGTGGAGTTCGCCGATCGGGTTGGTGAAATTCGGGTCGATGGACTTGAGATCGAGGTGCTCGACGACGCGCAACTCAAGGCGCTGAAAATGAATACCTTGCTGGGTGTCGCCCAGGGCAGCATCAGGCCGGCGCGGGTCGTCGTCATGCGTTGGCAGGGTGCCAAGTCCAAGCGCGCGAAGCCGGTGTGCTTTGTCGGAAAGGGGGTCACGTTCGACACCGGCGGCATCTCGATAAAGCCCTCTGGCGGGATGGAAGAGATGAAGGGCGACATGGGTGGTGCGGCCGCCGTCGTTGGCGTCATGCAGGCGCTGGCCGCGCGAAAGGCGAAGGTGAACGCCGTCGGCATCGTCGGGCTGGTCGAGAACATGCCATCGCACACCGCCCAGCGCCCTGGGGACATCGTCACCTCGATGTCCGGGCAGACGGTTGAAGTGCTGAATACGGATGCCGAGGGCCGGCTCGTGCTTGCCGACTGCATGTGGTACGCGCAAGAGCGGTTCGAGCCCAAGGTGATGATTGATCTTGCAACTCTGACCGGCGCCATAATCGTCGCGCTGGGCAAGGAGTATGCAGGTCTTTTCAGCACCGATGACAAGCTCGCTGGCGACCTCGTCAAGGCTGGTGAGGAGACCGGGGAGCGCGTTTGGCGGATGCCCCTCGACAAGGCCTACGACAAGCTCCTAGATTCCCCCAATGCCGACATGAAGAACATCGGAGGGCGGAACGCGGGCTCGATCACGGCAGCCCAGTTTCTCGGCCGGTTCATCAAGGATACGCCTTGGGCGCATCTGGATGTGGCGGGCGTCGCTTTTGCGTCGGGCAAGACGGAGATCAGTCAGGGTTGGGCGTCGGGCTGGGGAGTGCGGCTGCTCGACCGCTATGTGGCGCTGATGCACGAGCGGTAGGCGCATCTGCCGGGCGGCGTCTGCAGTTCCTGGCGCCGACGCGGCTTCAGGGACACTGGCCGATCGGGTCGGGTTGCATGGCTGGCGTTGCGCTGGCAGGAAAATTGCGATTCCATTAACATGGCGGGATTACGGCGTTTGGGATGGTTATTTTCCATAATATTTGTTATGCGAATTACGGTGATGTTTTATTGAGGCTCGGCCTAATCCGTTGGCGGCTTGCCTCGGCGCATCGCCTTCACCTCGCCTCGGCGCTTTTTCTCATCGAGCCGTTTTCGCTTTGCGCCCAATGTCGGCCTGGTAGCGATCCGCCTGGCTGGCGGGGTTGCCGCCTGGCGCAACATTTCGACGAGACGATCTCGCGCATCTACTCGGTTGCGGAGTTGGGTGCGGAACCGGTTGGCGGTGATGATGACCATCCCCTCCTCCGTCATACGGCGCCCGGCGATTTTCGGGAGCCGGTTCTTTACGCCTTCAGGCAGGTGGGGTGATCCCATCGCGTCGAAGCGAAGTTGCACGGCTGTCGACACCTTGTTGACGTTTTGCCCGCCGGGCCCGGACGCGCGAACGAAGGTTTCTTCGATCTCCGCTTCGGTGATCCAGACGTCATCGGTTATCTCGATCCTGCCGTCATCGGTCACGGTGAGCGTTCCTCCATCCGTCTGACCATCTCGGCGATGGCAACGGCGTAAACGGCGATAACGAAGCCCGTCAGCATGTTGACGCTGACCAGAATGCCGATGATCTTGGCGAAGTCAGGAGGCATGACCAGGCTCAGCAGGCGGACGACCATCTCATCAAATTGCTGCTTCATGCCGAACAGAAATTCGCTCGCCTGCTCGAGTGTCGGGCGTTCGGGGAGATCGAACACAGCGGTCCATCCGAGTGTGGCAAGGCTCGGTTTCGGCAGGAAGCTCACCGCCGCCGAGAATAGGAGGCCCAAGGGGGCCGCGAGGCGAAAGTAGCCCCATCGGGACTGATTGGCGCCGAGGCTCATCGACAGGCGGCGCAGCATGCTCGAGCCGGCGAAGATACATACCCCGAAGATCACCGCCACATAGAAGAGCCGGTCGGTGTCAGTTCCCGAAAAGGCAATGAGGGCCACTATTCCGGCAAGCAGCCCCTTGAACAGAGCCTCGAAAAACGCGAAGCCGCGCGCAGCCCAGGACATTGCCCGCCGCGATGGGCCGAAATAGAACTGCAATTCGTAGCTGAGCCGCAATGGCTCGAGCACCAGTCCCATCAGGAGGCACAGTGCGGCTGTCAGAATGGCGAAATAGACCGGATGGTTGAGCCCAAGCCAGGCCGCCCCGGCAATAGCGCCGATCTCTAGCGCAAGAATGAGGACGTTGAGCAGAATGCGGAGAATGTACATGCCGGGCCCGGTCGAAGCTGCAGGACTTGCTGTGTGCGACGGCCGACAACGGCAGCGTCAAAGGCGTTTTGCTTAGCATAGACACAAGAGAGAGTTATGACCAAGCCGGACAGCGGCAATCCTGTCGCGCAACTCATCGAAGTTATGGCGCAGTTGCGCAATCCGGACGGGGGATGTCCCTGGGATCTCGAGCAGGATTTCGAGACCATAGCGCCTTATACGATCGAGGAGGCCTACGAGGTGGCGGACGCGATCGCGCGTGGCGATCTCGCTGACCTCAAGGAAGAACTTGGCGATCTGCTGTTGCAGGTGGTGTATCACGCGCGCATGGCGGAGGAGCGGGAGGCATTTCGCTTCGAGGACGTGGCTCGGGGTATAGTCGCCAAGATGATCCGGCGGCATCCGCACGTGTTCGGGACGGAAGAAGAGCGCGCGCTCGGGGCGACACCGGGGTTCTGGGAACGCATCAAGGCCGAGGAAAGGGCTGAAAAGGCGGCAACGCGCCAGGCTCTCGGGCTCGACGATGCTGTTCGGCAGAAGGGACACCTCGGCGACATATCGCTTGCCCTTCCCGCACTCTCCCGAGCGGTGAAGCTTCAGGCACGAGCCGCACAGGTGGGCTTCGACTGGCCTTCACTGCAGCCCGTATTCGACAAGATGCGCGAGGAGCTTGGGGAATTCGAAGCGGCAATCGCCGACTCCGACAGTGGCAACGTCGAAGAGGAATTCGGGGACCTGTTGTTCGTCATGGCGAATGTCGCGCGGCATCTCAAGATCGATCCCGAGGACTCTCTGCGGGCGGCGAATGCGAAATTCGTTCGACGCTTCGCCTATATCGAGGAACGCCTTGCGGCAGAGGGACGTCTTCCGGATCAGTCGTCCCTAGAGGAGATGGATTTGCTCTGGGACGAGGCCAAGTCCAAGGAACGCAAGGGCTGAGGCTCGAGTTCAACGAACAGCGCAGCAGGATCAAGTCCCGCATTCTTCAGTCTCGCTTCGAGCCTTGCCCGCTTGTCACCGCCGAGTCGCAAACGCAGGATCAGAGCGCCGCCCTCGGCGGTCTCACGCTCGATGACATCGGTGTTCTCGTATATCCAATGCATGAGTGCTCCCGCTGTAGGCGGTAGTTGTAGCGTCACCACCTCTTCGGTTCTTCCGAGGTGCTGGTCGATCGCCTCCAGCAACTGCTGCATGCCCTGCCCCGTTGCGGCCGAGATGAGAACTGGCGTGTGCTCCTCCCGCTGCATGCGGTGGCGAACCAAATCGATTTCGTCCGGTGCCAGCAGATCGACCTTGTTCCATACCTCCAGGAGGTTCGTTGCATTAGGGCCAACTTCCAGTCCGAGTTCCGTCAGGACAGCTTCCACATCCGCCCGCTGCGCAGCGGTCTCGGCATGTGAGATGTCCCGCACATGCAGGATCAAGTCGGCCGTCAGCACCTCTTCGAGGGTGGCGCGGAACGCAGCAACCAGCATGGTCGGCAGGTCGGAAATGAAGCCGACGGTGTCGGACAGGATGATGCGGCGGCGACTTGGCAGGCGGATTTCCCGCATTGTCGGGTCCAGAGTTGCAAAGACTTGGTCCTGTGCGAGGACGCCTGCCCCAGAAAGCCGGTTGAACAGGGTCGATTTGCCTGCGTTCGTGTAGCCGACGAGGGCCACGACCGGATACGGGACGCGGCGGCGACCGGCGCGGTGCAATTCCCGCGTGCGGACTACGCCGGCGAGTTCCTGCTTGATCTTCTCGATCCTGGCCTCAATCATTCGACGGTCGAGTTCGAGCTGGCTCTCGCCCGGCCCACCTAGGAAGCCGGCGCCGCCGCGCTGGCGCTCGAGGTGGGTCCAGCTTCGGACCAGCCGGCTGCGTTGATAGGTGAGGTGCGCAAGCTCGACCTGCAGCACGCCTTCTCGTGTCTGTGCACGGCTCCCGAAGATTTCCAGGATCAAGCCCGTTCGGTCCAGCACCTTGGCATTCAGCGCCTTCTCGAGATTGCGCTGCTGCCCTGGTGACAGTGCATGGTCGACGATGACGAGTTCGACATCATTGGCGGCGACTTCTGCCGTAAGT
>JBJOGJ010000198.1:0-7320 GCA_046048295.1 Pseudomonadota bacterium
CGATCAACAGGCCCAGCGAAACCTTGTCCGTCAGGAAGATCATGTGGTCTCCGCTTGAGACCAGCAGCGAGCGCCGGTAGTTCGACTCGATCATGTAGCCGAGCACGACGCCCAGCACGAGCGGCAGGAACGGAAAACCGAACGCCCGCATGGCATATCCCATCACGCCGGCAGCGAGCACGATGCCGAGGTCGAACAGGCTCTGGTCGATCGAGTAGATGCCCGAGAAGATAAGCGCCAGGATCGCTGCCATGAGGTAGGGCTTCGGCCGGTTCACCAGCCAGATCGCAGGTGTCAGCACGATGATGCCGATGACGAACAGCGACAGGTTGGCGACAACGAGGCCCGCATAGAGGCCCCAGACGAACTCTGGACTCTGCTGGAAGAGCAGCGGCCCTGGCTGCAGTCCGTGGATGAGCAAACCACCGAGCAGGATCGCGGTCGAGTTCGAACCGGGGATGCCGAAGCTCAGTGTTGGTATGAGTGCCGTTGCTGCAACGACGTTATTGGCGGTTTCCGGCGCCGCCACACCCTCTTCCGAGCCCTTGCCGAACTTTTCAGGCGTCTTCGACCAGCGGCGCGCTTCGTTGTAGGCCATGAAGGAGGCGATCGTGCCACCCGCCCCTGGCATCACGCCTTCGAAGAGCCCGAAGAACCAGCCAACGAACTGCGACACGCGAAGTCGCCACAGCGTCAACAGACTTGGAAGCTTGATCCGCGCCTGCGCGCCCAATGCCTTTTCCCACTCGGGCTGGCTTGCCTGCACGAGCAATTCGGAGACGGCGAATACGCCGACCATGACCAGGATGATATGAACGCCCTCGATAAGTTCCGGCAGCTCGAAGGTGAAGCGCTGCACGCCCGAGACCGGGTCTGTCCCGACTGTTGCGATCATCAGTCCGATGACCGCTGCCGCAAGCCCCTTCACAAGTGTGCCGCTCGACAACGAGGCGATGACGCTCAGCCCGAGAATGCCAAGCGAAAAGTATGCCGGCGGCGTGAAGATGAGCGCCACCTGGGCAAGTGGCTCGGTGAGCAGGATGAGACAGATCATACCGATCATGCCGCCGATGACGCCGGTGACCAGCGATATGCCGAGCGCTTCACCCCCGCGCCCCTGCTTGTGCATCTCATACCCGTCGATGGTCGTCGCCGCCGCCGAGTTGGTTCCGGGTGTGCGGATGAGAATTGCCGGTATCGAGCCGCCGTACTCTGCCCCGACATAGGTGGCGCCCAGCAGTACGATCGCGGGAATTGGGTCCATGCCGTAGGTGAACGGCAGCAGGAGCGCCATCGCGATGGACGGCGAGATGCCCGGCAGGGCGCCGCCCAGGATGCCCCAGATGACGCCGGCAAATGCCGCAAAAATCGCGGGCGTTGTCGTCAGGGCCTGCCACGCATATCCGAGACCGCTCATGCTGGATTGCCTCCGATGTGCATTGCAGTGCCCCCTGTCACGTCGTTCGGCTCATCAGAGCAAGGATGGCCATATACCGGGTGGCAGGGGAATGTTCAGGACGAGAACGAAGAGGACGTAGAAGATCACCGCGCCGGCTGCTGCGATGCCGATCAGCATCAGCGACGGCTTGGCACCGTTATAGAGCGCCACGCCAGCCATTAGAATGCCGATGGAAAGGAGGTAGCCGAGGTACGGCACGGCGACGATGTAGCCGATCGCCATTGCCAGCAGCCCGAATGCACGTTTGTGGGCGTGCCATCCGTGAACTTCCCCAACTTCCTCGGACGGTCCGCCCGCGGGGCGCATGGCCAGGAAAACGCCCTTGAGGGTGAGAATGAGGGCGAGTGCACCAAGCACGTAGGCAAGGAGTTTTGGCAGGCCGTCCGCGCCGACCTGCCCTGCTAGCACCGATTTCGGGATCGCATCGGCCCCGAGCCAGTAGGCGATGGCAACGCCGCCGATTGCAATTCCCGATATTATGTCCTTGTTCATGTCGGCCTTCGAACGGGCTCAGCCCTTTGTGATGCCGTACTGGACAAAGAACTTGCGCTGATCTTCGGCAAACTCGTCCATGAACTTGGCATACTCATCAGCCGGCAGGACGTAGGGAACAAGGGCTGATTCCGAGTACCACTTCTTGAAGGCCGGCACCTCGAGAACCTTGCGGATCCCATCTTCCCAAGCCTTTAGCACTTCCTTCGACAGGCCCTTGGGGCCGGCAATGCCGCGGAACTTGTTCACGACGAGGTCCACGCCCTGCTCCAGCGCCGTCGGAACGTCAGGGAACTGCTCGAGACGTGCCTTCGTGTACGTGGTTATGATTCGTACCTTCTTGGCAGCCAGTTGCGACTGCAGTTCCTGGATCTCACCGATGCCGAGATCGACGGTGCCGTTCAGCACGCTGATCAGCAATTCACCCCCGCCGTCGTGTGTGACCACTGGGCCATCGACGCCGGTCAGTGACTTGAACTTCTCCATCACCTGGCGGTCGAGCGAACCAGGCGTCGTCACGCCGAACTTGACGGCGTTCTTCTTGGCCTTGGCCGCTGCAAGCACGTCCTTGAGGTTCTTGAACGGGCTTTCGGCGCGCACATAGACGATCTGCGGGTCGAGGAATACATTGGTGACCGGTTGCAGGTCCTTGTACGTATACTTCGGTTTGGAGAGAAGCGAGGTGTTTATGTAGGTCGGCGTCGTGCCATAGAACAAGGAGCCGTCCGGTTTCGACGTCGCGAGTTTCGCCATCGCCTTGGCGCCGGAGCCGCCGCGAACGTTCTCCACCGCGAAGTTGACGCCCATCACCGGGCCAAGATGCTTCACCATTTCACGCAGGAACACGTCCGTGCCGCCACCGGCCTTGGAATGCGTGACGAGTTTGACCGTGGAATGTGGATACTTGTTCTGGGCTTGGGTGGTGGTGGCAGCGATGCCAAGCACGCCAACGGATGCAATCGCGAGGCCCTTGAGCCAACTGACCTTAACCATGGAGTTCTCCCTGAACGAACCGTAGCGGTTTCTTGGGCATTGTCGTATGCCTATGGCCGGGTAGTGCGCCGAGCACCGCTACGGGCTCCGCACACTTCAGGCGCCGGACGGTATCTGATGCACGGAGCATTATCAACTGTAGTTTCAAGTCACACCCGTGTGCCGAGATGCGCCGGCGAGCGAAGGAAACCTCGATGAGTGCAACCGCAACCGACACATCCTGCCCCGTCTCCAGACGGCTGCAGCAGTACATCGCCGACGCCGCCGCGACGCCTCTTCCGCCTGATGTCGCCGAAAAGACGAAGGTGCATATTCTCGACACGCTGGCAGCCATCGTCTCAGGCTCTCGCCTCCGGGCCGGTCGCCTCGCGACCTCCTTCGCCCAGACGCTCGGCGGCCATCCAGAAGCGACGGTGCTTGGCACTGGCACCGTGACGTCCGCAATGAATGCTGCACTTGCGAACGCAATGTCTGCCCACGCCGACGAGACCGACGATAGTCACCTCGAGGGCAAGTTCCATCCAGGGTGCTCAATTCTCCCAGCAGCACTTGCCATGGCCGAGCGCAATGGCGCGTCGGGGGCCGCCCTGACCCGGGCCGTGGCGCTTGGATACGACGTCGGCGCCCGCTTCACGATCGCCCTTGGATTCTCTGGTCCCCGCAGCGGCACGCACAGCACGCATTGTCTCGGCTCGAATTTCGGCGCTGCAGCCGCCGCAGGAATGCTGTCGGGCTTCGATGAGAAACAGGCCGGCTACATGATCTCTTACGCCGTGCAGCAGGCATCTGGCATTCCCTATTGGCAGCGTGACCCGGACCACGTCGAGAAGGCATTCGACTTTGGCGGAATGGGAGCCCGGAACGGGGTCTATGCGGCGTTGATGGTCGAGGCAGGTTTCACCGGCGTATCGGACGTTCTTGTCGGCCCGCACTCTTACCTGTCCGCGTTCGCGGAAAATGCGCAGCCGCAGGAACTGGTAGCCGAACTCGGCAGCCGCTATGAGATCATGCGCGCCTCCATCAAGAAGTGGAGCGTCGGCTCACCCATCCAGTCGGCGCTCGATGCAATGACGGCGCTCATCGACGCGCACGGCCTGACGCCGGGCGAAGTCAGGACCATCATTGCGCACATGCCGGACGATCGCCTGCAGATTGTCGACAATCGCGATATGCCGGACGTGTGTCTGCAACACGCACTTGCGGCGACGCTCATCGACGGGACCATGACTTTCAAGGCAGCTCACGATGTCGCTCGCATGGCTGATCCGGCAGTGCTTGAAATCCGCAAGCGGATTGTCGTAGTGCCGAGCCCGGAGCTGACGAAGGCCAAACCCGAGCGCCAGTCGATCGTCGAGATCGAGACGGCGGATGGACGCAAGCTCCGTCATCACGCCAAGGCGGTGCGCGGCACGCCCGACAACCCGATGACCTACGATGAGGTGGAAGCGAAGGCGATCGATCTCATGGCTCCGATCCTCGGCGACGCCACTGCGCGCACCCTTGCGCTGCGCGTCGGGGCCATGGAGGAGATCCACAACGTGCAGGACCTGCGGCCGCTTCTTCAGCCATGAACCTCAGGGCATGAACAGGCCGCCGCTGACGTGCACCGTCTGGCCGGTCATGAACCGCGCCAGTGGCTGGCACATCGTGCGGATGATGAAGGCGGCCTCGTCGATATCGCCCTCGCGCCCGACCAGGATGTCCTCGTCCTTGATCGGCGAGACCCCTGCGGAAGCTGCTCTTTCGCCTCCGATCTTTCCCGGCACCACACAGTTGCAGGTGATGTTGCGGTCCGCGAATTCCGTCGCGATGGCTTTCGTCAATCCGACCAGACCCGCCTTGGCCGCGGAGACGTGAGCACGGTTCGCAGCCCCCATGTGTGCCGTCACGCCGCCGATGTTTACGATCGTGCCGCCGCCGGCGGCGATCATATGCGGCAGTACCTCGCGGCTGACGACGAATGCTCCGTCCAGGATCACCGCCATGATCTTGCGCCATTCTGCGAGGCTGGTCTCGAGTACCGGCGACTGGTTGCGGATGGCGGCATTGTTGACCAGCACGTCGATGCGTCCGAACGCCTTCATGGCGGCATCGACCGCCGCCTTCACCGACTTCTCGTCCGTGACGTCCATCAGCAGCGCCAGCGCCTTGCCGCCGCCCTTGCGGATCTCATCGGCAACCGCCTCGATCTCGCCTTTCGACGACTGCGCCGTGATCACGACCGAGGCGCCATCCTCCGCCAGGCCGAGCGCGGTGGCGCGTCCGATACGGCGCGAGGCGCCAGTGACGATTGCAACCTTGCCCTCGAGCGGGCGCTTCCCGGATCCGGCCATTGGTGTGTCCTGTGTGTGAAGGAGGGCGTTCTGACCACGCGACAGCTATCATGAAGGCCTGCCGTTGACAATTTGCCGGCAGTGGCGTGACTGTCAGGACAAATTCGAGAACGGGGGACACGGATATGGGCGCGCATGCTGTGGGACGGATCGAGACGACACTCTCGGAGGCCATGGCGCAGGTATTCTCGTCACTCGCCATTGAGCGCATTCCCGAGGCCGCCCGCGCTGTAGCGGTCAAGGACCTGATCGATATGGCGGGCCTGTGTGTCGCCACCCGCAACGAGGTCTACGTGCGCCAGATCGTCGAGGGCTGGGACAGCGATGGCCCGTGCACTGCCATCGGCCACGCTCGCGGATTGGACGCCGGTGGTGCAGCGGTGGCCAACGGTGTCGCAACGCACGGCGAGGACTTCGACGATACGCTCGAAGGTGCGCCGATCCGTGTCGGCGCCATGGTCATCCCGGCAGTGCTTGCGGTGGGCGAGCGCTACAATCTGACAGGTGCCCAGACGTTGACCGGCATTGTCGCCGGCCTGGAGGCCATCTGTCGGCTCAACCACGTCGCCCCCGGTGCAATCCACAAGGCAGGTTTTCACCCGGTCGGCGTGATCGGCGCGCTAGGAGCGGCGGCGGGCGCCGGCACAGCGCTGGGGCTGAACCGGGACCAACTGGCCGGAGCGCTCGGCCTCGCGGGCAGCATGGCTTCTGGCATCCTCGAATACCTTACCGATGGGGCATGGACGAAGCGTCTGCATCCTGGCTGGGCGGCGCAGTCGGGCGTCAAGGCAGCGGTGATCGCGCGCCAGGGGTTCTTTGCCCCGCGCACGGTCTTCGAGGGCGCCCACAGTTTCTTCCACGCGTTTGCTCCGACCGCCGAGCCGGACTATCGTCACATTACGGATGGTATCGGCGACGCCTGGTACATGGAGCGGATCGCCTTCAAGCCCTACGCCTGCGGGACGATGATTCACCCCTTCATCGATTGCACCATCAGGCTCGCAAAAATGGGCATCGATGCCGAGGCGATCGAGAGCATCGTCTGCGAAACGGGGGAGGGGCTTGTGCACCGGCTATGGGAACCGCTGGCCGACAAGCACGCACCGCCCTCGGGCTATGCCGCAAAGTTCTCGATGCCATTCTGCATGGCGGTCGGGTTCTTCGAAGGCGATGCCGGCCTGACCCAGTTCACGGACGAAAAGGCGAAGGACGAGCGTATCCTCCGCCTGACCCGCAAGATCAGCTACATCATTGACCCCGACAACGAGTATCCCGTGAACTATTCCGGTCACATCCGCGTCGCCATGAAGGACGGCGCCGTGCACGAACTTCGCCAGCCGCATTTTCGGGGCGGCGTGCGCGAGCCGCTCACGCGCGATGAGATCGTCGCGAAATTCCGCGCCAATGTCTCTTATGGTGGTTGGCCGGCCGACCGTGGCGAGGCTTTGCTGGACTTCTGTGAAGGGCTTGCCACCGCACCCGACCTTGCCGGCCTCGAGGCGTTTCGCTGCTGATTTCGGAGCTGGGAATGGAACTGCTCCTCGGCGATGTGACGCCGCTCCAGGCACTGCTGTTGCTCGCTGCAGCCTTCTTCGCGGCGTTCGTCGGAGGCATGAGCGGCTTCGGCACCGGCATGATCGTGACCTTGTTCATTGCCCCGATCGTAGGGCCGAAGGCCGTGATCCCGGTGCTTTCCGCGTTCATGACCTGCACCAACGCGAGCCGCGTCTGGTTCTTTCGCGATGGGCTCGACTGGAAGTCCGTGCTGCTGATTGCCGGGCCGGCCGTACCCGCCACCATGCTTGGTGCGATGCTCTACGTGAGGATCGAGTCGCAATGGATCCAGGTCCTGCTCGGCCTGATCCTGATGCTGGCAATCCCGCTTCGCCGCTGGCTCGAAGGCAAGAAGATCCGTCCCGGTCCGGTTGCACTCGCTCTGTTCGGCGCGGCTTTCGGCTTCTCCTCGAGCCTCATAATCGGCACTGGTATCCTCATCATCCCCGTGCTCCTCGGCACCGGCCTGGCCGGAACCGCGCTGTTGGG
>JBJOGJ010000199.1:0-7248 GCA_046048295.1 Pseudomonadota bacterium
GGGAAACTGAAATGGCCGGTGATCGGGCGTGTCGTTGCACCGTTCGGGAAGCGCAAGGATGGTACGCACAATGACGGGATCGATATTGCTGTGCCCAAGGGGACGGACGTGCGTGCTGCCGGAGACGGGGTCGTCGCCTATGCCGGGAGCGAGGTGAAGGGGTTCGGCAACCTGCTGCTGGTGCGTCACGAAGACGGGAAGGTTACTGCCTATGCGCACAACGATGCGCTGCTGGTGCAGCGTGGCGATCGGGTGCGGCGCGGGCAGGTGATCGCGAAGTCGGGTGACAGCGGTGGTGTCGACCAACCGCTCCTGCATTTCGAAGTGCGCACCGGCTCGAAGCCGGTCGACCCTGTGCTCCATATGGAAGCACTGTAGGCCTTTGCCTATTGCAGCCGCTGGCCCATGCGCCCGGCTGCGTCTTGGATGAACTGCCATGCGACGCGGCCTGATCGGCCGCCGCGCGTCATGCTCCACTCCAGGGCTTCCCGGATGAGCTGGTCGTCGGCTATCGGCAGGCCGAAATGAGTGGCGTATCCGCGCACCATTGCGAAGTAGTCGTCCTGGCTGCAGTTGTGGAACCCGAGCCAGAGCCCGAAACGGTCGGATAGCGATACCTTCTCCTCGACAGCTTCCGCGGGATTGATGGCGGTCGACCGCTCGTTCTCGATCATGTCTCGCGGCATCAGGTGGCGGCGGTTGGAGGTTGCATAAAAGATCACGTTATCGGGACGACCCTCTATGCCGCCTTCGAGGACGGCCTTGAGGGATTTGTAACTCGTGTCGTCGTGATCGAAAGATAGATCGTCGCAAAAGACGATGAATCTGAACGGGGCTGGCTTCAGGTATGAGAGGCATGCCGGCATCGACGCGATGTCTTCTCGGTGGATTTCCACCAGCTTCAGGCCTGTCACGCTCTCGCGGGCGGCGATTTCGGCGTGGGCGGCCTTGATGAGGGAGGATTTGCCCATGCCGCGCGCGCCCCAGAGGAGTGCGTTGTTGGCGGGCAAGCCCTTGGCGAAGCGAAAGGTGTTGTCGATCAGGATGTCGGCGGTGCGGTCGATGCCCTTGAGCAGTCCGAGGGGAACTCGGTTGATATTTTCAACGGGCAGAAATGCGTGCGGGCGAACCTGCCATACAAAGGCCTCGACGGAATCGAATTCGGGTTCGATCGGCGGAGGTGGTGCCAGCCTTTCCAATGCCGCTGCTATGCGTGCGAGCAATGCGGTGTCGTGCTGCTTCGGCGATGCCATCGGGGTCCTGCTCGTGGTGTCGAATCCTGCTCCGGTGCGGAGCATATTGCATTGGGAGGCCGAAATACTATAGTCCGCGGCTGATCTTTACGTCTGACCGGCGGTTGGTTAGATCGAGCCTGAAAGTCTTGGGCTTGGGTTTGAGTTTCCAGGATCGGTCGGATAACCAATTCCCGCAACTGAAGGACCTTTGGCCCCATGATCATCTCCCCGGCATTCGCCCAGGGCGCTCCCGGCGGTGGCAGCGATTTTCTTGTTCAGATGCTGCCTATCCTGCTGATGTTCGTCATCTTTTATTTTCTGCTGTTCCGTCCGCAGCAGCAGCGGATGAAGCAGCATCGCGAAATGGTGGCGAACATCAGGCGAGGCGACACAGTGGTGACGGCCGGTGGCATCATCGGGACGGTAACCAGGGTCAAGGACGAAAACGAGGTCGAGCTGGAGATCGCGAAGGATACCCGCATCCGGGTCGTGAAGGGCACCATTGCCGATGTCCGGGTCAAGGGCGAGCCGGTCAACGACAACGCATAGGGGCTGTCGTCTGCGGCCCGAGGTCGCAAATTCGGGTCGTCGGCACTACGTTAGGGTCATCCAGAACAACAACGCCGCGGACCAGATGGCTATCGCGCCGGTGCAGCCTCAGCGCAAGGGCTAGAATACCATGATGCATTTCGGATCCTTCAAGGCGGCGTCGATCGTCATCACCTGTCTGCTTGCGACGATTTTCGCCTTGCCGAACCTGTTCAAGGCGGAGACGGTGGCGAAGTGGCCCAACTGGGTGCCGAAGAACCAGATTGCCCTTGGGCTCGACCTTCGCGGTGGCGCTCACATTCTGCTTTCGATGGACACCGATGCGTTGATGGCGGACTGGCTGAAGAAGCTCCGGCAGTCGGCAGCACCACCGCTGCGGCAGGCCAAGATTGCGTTCAAGGGCGTGGGGCTCAATCGCGAGCAGGTCACTGTCCGGCTTGCCAAGGCTGAGGACATTCCCGCAGCGATCAAGGTACTCAAGCCACTTGCAAATCCAATCGGGAACGCTTTGCTGGGTACCGGCGGCGACGATATCGACGTCGTTGAAGGGCCTGGCAACAGTGTGATCATCCGTCCGAACCAGCCGGGCATCCAGCACCGCATTTCCGGGGCTATCTCTGCCTCGCTCGAAACCATCCGGCGGCGTATCGACAGTCTCGGCACTTCCGAGCCGGTGGTGGTACGCCAGGGCATTGACCGCATTCTGGTGCAATTCCCCGGCCTCAGCGATACGAAGCGACTGAAGGCTCTGATCGGTGAGACGGCGCAGCTGAATTTTCATGACGTCGGGCCGGAAGTCTACGCTCAGTCGGCCGACCAGAGAGTGCCGGCGGGCTTCAAGATCTATCCGTCCGGTGAACGCGAAGGTGAGCGCGGGACGGGCTTCTATATCCTGCAGGAGGTGCCGGTCGTTGCCGGTGAGGAACTGGTCGATGCGCAACCGGGCTTCGACAGCCGCACCAATGAGCCGGTGATCAATTTCCGCTTCAATCAGTCGGGAGCGCGCAAGTTCGGGCGCTACACCCAGAACAATGTCGGCCGGCCGTTTGCCATCGTGCTGGACGGGAAAGTGATCTCCGCACCCAATATTCGGGAGCCGATACTCGGGGGCTCCGGGCAGATTTCCGGCTCTTTCACTCCGGAGACAGCGAAAGATCTCGCGATCCAGCTTCGCTCCGGTGCACTGCCGGCGCCACTCACGGTGGTCGAGGAGCGTACCGTTGGGCCCTCGCTCGGTGCTGATTCGATACGCGCAGGCACGACCGCATTCTTCTGGGGCGTGCTCGGGACCGTTCTGCTCACGATATTCATGTATGGCACATTCGGGGTGTTCTCGGTCATCGGGCTGGTTTTGAACGGCATCATGATTGTTGCGCTCATGTCCGTGGTCGGCACAACGCTGACGCTTCCTGGTATCGCGGGCCTCGTGCTGACGATCGGCATGGCGGTCGATGCGAACGTGCTGATCTACGAGCGTATTCGTGAGGAATTGAGAAGCGGCAAGGCCGCAATCAATGCCATCGAGGCCGGCTTCGGTCGCGCGATGGTCACGATCATGGACAGCCAGCTCACGACGCTCGCCGCTGCGCTCATCATGTTCTGGTTGGGCTCCGGCCCGATCCGCGGGTTTGCTGTAACGCTGTCGATCGGGATTTTCACGTCCATCTTCACGGCGGTTACAGTCGTCAGGCTGATCGTTGCGACCTGGCTGCATCTCGAGCGCAGCAAGTCACGCAACGTCGAGGTTCCCATCTGAGGAAAGCACGATGCTATTGGTTCCCAATTTCAAGGGCCGCACGATCATTCCATCCGGGACGCATATCCCGTTCATGCGCTATCGCGACGTGTGCTTTGGGCTTTCGGTTCTCATGATGATCGGCTCCCTTCTGATGTTCCTGGTGGTGGGGCTCAATTTCGGCGTCGACTTCAAGGGGGGGCTGATGCTCGAGGTCGGCAAGAAGGAGGGCGTTGCCAACGTGGGCGAGCTCAGGACAAAGCTCGGCGGATTGGGACTTGGCGATGTGCAGATTCAGAGGTTCGGTACCGACAAGGATGTAATGATCCGTGTGGAGCAACAGGCTGGCGGCGAAAAGGCCCAGCAGGTAGCGCTCGACAAGATCAAGGCGGCGCTGGGCGATGGCTACGAGACGCGGCGGCAGGAAGTCGTTGGGCCTGCCGTGTCGAGCGAGCTCCGGACGACAGGTCTCATCGCGGTGCTGTGCTCGATCATCGCGATCATCCTCTATGTCTGGTTCCGGTTCGAATGGCAGTTCGCGATGGGAGCGGTGGTGGCGCTGACGCACGATGTGCTGGTAACCGTCGGCATATTCTCGCTGCTGCAGCTCGAGTTCGACCTTTCGACGGTCGCGGCGCTGCTCACAATTCTCGGCTATTCGGTCAACGACACTGTCGTGGTCTCGGATCGGATCCGGGAGAACCTGCGCAAGTTCAAACGCATGGAACTGTCGGAACTTCTGGATCTCTCGATCAACGAAACGTTGTCGCGGACGCTGATGACGTCGGCCACGACGATCGTCGTGCTGATCTCGCTCTATATACTTGGCGGCGAAGTCATTCGGAATTTCGCATTCGCAATGCTGTTCGGTATCGTCATCGGCACGTACTCGTCGATCTTCGTGGCGGCGCCAATCCTGACCTACTTCGGTATAAAGCGCGACTGGTCTGGACTTGGAAAGGATGCGGTGGCGGCGAACTGAGGCGTGGCGATGGCCGCTATCGGCACAGCACACTACCCCGGGCGTGCGCCGATCGACGCCTATGGCAACGGTGGGTTCCGGTTCGCCGGGATGAGCCACAAAGGTTCGATCCTCTGTCTGCCAAGCGGCATCTATGCGTGGCCGATTGATGCAATAGATGGTCTCACGGACGAAGACTTCGCGCCGGTGCTGTGCGAGGCCGGACAACTCGGCGTGCTATTTCTCGGGACAGGTCGAACGCAGGAATTTCCCGGGCCGGAAATGCGCCGCCTATTTGCAGATGCCGGCTTGGAATTGGAAGTCATGGACACCGGAGCGGCGGCACGGACCTATAACGTGCTGCTCGCGGAAGGGCGCAATGTCGGCGCCGCGCTGGTCGCGGTGGACTAGGTGCCGGGAGCGGAGGCCATGGACGAGGTCGTCCGTATTGCAGCCCGTGCCTATGAAAAGGACCGGTATCTGGCAGCGCTTCTTGCGCCGAGGCGTGTGCGCGCCGATCTCATCGTGCTGTTCGCATTCGCGGGCGAAGTGGCCAGGGTGGCGAGCATGGTCAGCGAACCGATGATGGGTGCAATCCGGCTGCAGTGGTGGCGGGATCAGATCGAATCGGAGGCCGGGGCGAGCGGGCATCCCATTAGTGATGCGGTAAGGGATCTGCGGCGTCGGTGCGGGCTTCCTGCGGCTTTGCTGCTTGGCATGGTCGATGCTGAGGAGGGCCAGGTTGTCGGGGCGTTCCACGAGGACGATCAGCAGTTGTCGGCGTATCTTGCGAAGCGCGACGGGGCGTTGTTTGCCCTGGCGTGGCGAGTGCGGGCAGGTGCTGGGGCGGGGGCAGAGCCGAAGGAACTTGCCGAGGCGGGCCAGATCTACGGACGGACGCGAATTCTGGTCGAGCTGGCAGCGCTGGCGGCCGAGGGGCGCATGCCGTTGCCGCTGGATGCCTTGCGCTCGGCTGGATTGGGACATGAGGATGTGCGGGTTGGCGCGGACGTCCCTGCGGCGCTTGTCGAGGTACTGGACGGGATGAGGGCCGATGTGCGCAGGCGGCTTTCGCTGGTTAAATCCTCGTGGAAAGCATTTAGCCCTTCATTGAAGGACGTTCTATTACCGCTTGCCCTTGTGGAGCCCTATTTGTCAGCGCAGGAAAGGCTCGGCGCGGACTGCCTGAGGCATGTCGCGGAGATCGGTCCGCTCAGGCGCGTCGCGAGATTGTGGCTGGTGCACCAAAGGGGACGGCTGTAGGGATTGGCTCGCTTTGTCATGCAACCTGGTGGGCGCAGGGAAATAGACGATGATCATGCGAAGTCTCAAGCTGGCCCTGATCGCGGCTGGCGTCTCGCTTGGCTGGTTCAGTTGCGCGAGTGCCGAGGGTGAGGCGAAATTGATTTGGCGCGTGGAGCAGCCTTTCCGCTTCTTCAGCGACCCGCGGGATACCGAAGTACACAGACAGGCGTTCCTATCGCTCAGCGAGGCTGAGACGAAGAATGCGATTCTTTCAATGGAGCGGCGGCTGGCGGGCGATGGAAAGCGCGGCTGGGCTGCCGAGCTCAAGGGGAAGACGTGCTGGGACGGTGACCGCGTGCGGGACCTCTGTCCGAACGGCGGTGGCTACATAAAACCCGACAAGCACAGGGTCGTAATCCGGCTCGTCGGTGACAAGGGGGATGCTTCGAGCGGTACGTGCCTGTGGCGTTTCGAAAGCGATAGCCTCTTGCCAAGGCGGCGCGGCAGGCCCGCACCGAAGCCGCAATCTGTCGAGCTGAAGCGGGCGTGCAACTCCGATGCGACATTCGAGGTGCCCTACCCTCAGGGTGGGCGGGCCAGCGTACTCCGGGACGGAAATGAAGTTGCCGCCGTCACGGTGAAGGTGAGGGATCTGTTCGTTGTCGGTATGGGCGATAGCTTCGCATCGGGCGAGGGCAACCCGGATATTCCGGTGCGACTGGCGCCCGATCGAGCGGTGGCCTATGGCGACGTCAAGAAGTATCCGCAGCTTGCGGGCTACCCGGCGCGTGTTGGTGGCTGGCAGCAAGTCGGCGATCCCAAGTTCATCAGCAGCAATGCCGTCTGGCTCGACCAGGCCTGTCACCGTTCCCTCTATTCGCACCAGCTCCGCTCGGCGCTTCAGCTTGCGATCGAGGATCCGCACCGGGCCGTGACGTTTTTAGGGCTCGCGTGCTCCGGGGCACAGATCGTCGACGGTCTGTTTCTGCGCTACAAGGGGCATGAATGGGTGCCCGATCCCCCCATTCTTTCGCAGATTTCGGCTGTGGCTGCCGCACAGTGCGAAGGCACTGATGCGCCGTGGCAGGATCTGCCGGAGGCCTATCATATAAACGGGCAGGTTCCTGATCTGCAGGGACTGCTCAAACTCAGGAAATGCGACGATGAGAACGCTCGTAAGATCGACCTGCTGATGGTGTCGATCGGGGGCAACGACGTCGGATTCGCTCGGCTGGTCGCCAATGCTGTGTTGCCCAACTCATCGACCCTGCGTACCCTCGGCGGCTGGCTCGGGCAGGTTCAGGAGGCGGAAGCTGCCGGGGAGAAGTTCACGGAACTCAAAGCACGCTACAAATCGCTCAACCGCGCGCTGCACTACATCCTTCACATTCCGTGGAACGAGGCCGATCGAATGGTTCTGACGGCCTATCCGCCGCTGGCGCTGCTCGACGATGGGCGCAGCTACTGTCCCGATGGCAGTGCGGGCATGGATGTCATCAATGAGTTCAATCTGTCACGTGCCA
>JBJOGJ010000200.1:0-7232 GCA_046048295.1 Pseudomonadota bacterium
TGCAAACTGGCAATGCCGGTGCAAGAATGAGTGCGTGTGGGTACATTCCTTAGCGCACGGAGCACCGCCATGCTGGACTTCAAGCTAATCTCTGCCGACTGTCACATCGTCGAGCATCCGGATGCGTTCGCCCGATGTCAAAAGGAATTCGGTGACAAGGCGCCGAGGGTCGTCGAAAATCCAGAGGGAATAGGAAAAGGGCTCTTCTTCATAATGGAGGGGCTGCAGCCGATGCACGTCGGGTACTTCGCACTTGGGCATGTCGTCGACAAGCCCGAAGGACGCAAGAACATGACGGCCTACGAGGACGCGGAGGCGTTCAAGCAGGCGGTGACGAAATTCCGCGAGGGCTATCGCTACGAGGATCATGAGGCGGACTGGGAGGGCAGCGCATACGCATCGGCACTTGCGCGCGACAATTGTGAGGCGTCCATCATCTTCGCGAGCTGGGCGCGCTACAACTACCACGTCGAGGATGCCAAGCTGCAGCGGTCGATACTCAGATCCTACAACGAGTGGATCCTGGAGTTCGCGAGTGCCGCTCCGAAATGTCTTTTTCCTGCGCCGATGGTGTCGATTCTCGACATCGACCTCTGCGTCAAGGACATGCAGGAATACGTAAAGCGGGGTTGCAAGACCGTGCATATCCCGACGACGATCAACGGCAGCGGCTACTATGAGGAAATCTACGAACCGCTGTGGCAGGCGGCAGTGGACCTGGATATTCCGCTAACGGTGCATGCGAATTCGAGCCAGGGCCGGCCGATGAAGCTGCATGGGCTCGGCAAGCGCGACGACGATCCGAGAAAGTACATCATCCGAAGCGAATTCGAGGGCAACCGGTTCGGTGGCCCGATGTGTGCGTGGGCATTCGTCAGTAATCTTATTTTTTCCGGCGTATTCGATCGCCACCCGAAGCTCAAGGTGATGTGCTCCGAGTTCCAGATGGCAGAGGCGGCCTCGGTGGTCGAAGCGATCGACTATCGTGTCGGGCGGGCGGCGACCTATGACCGTGACCGAAATACGAACAGGCGCTGGCCGAGCGAGTATCTGCGGGAGAACGTATACTTCGATTTCGAGGACAGCCGCGCAACCGTGTTGCAGACGCCGTACTATGGCGAGGACAACTTCATGTGGGCGAGCGACTATCCCCACTTCCAGACGATTTGGCCGCATTCCTCAAGCGTGCTCGAGGAGAACTGCGCCGGGCTGAAACCGGGCCTGGCGAGGAAGCTCGGCCGCGACAACATCAATGCATTCTACAAACTTGGCTTGTAAGCGAGGTGGAGCCAGCCGTGCAGTATGTGTTTTATGACGACTTCAAACCCGGCGTTCTCAGGGACGGCAAGGTCTACGACCTAGCGGCCTTTCTCGGTCCGGCAGGCGAGCGTGGAGGGCGGGCCATCGTCGAGGCGATAATCGCCCGTAACGGCGAGATCGCGAGCAGCGGGAAAGCGTTCGCCGGCGGAGGCAAGGACGTGGGAAGCGTGCGCCTGCGCGAGCCAGTTCCCGATCCGCGCCACATCGTATGCGCGGCACGGAACTACAAGGACGAACGGGAGGCGCCGGCGGCCAACTTCTTCCTCAAGGGGACGGCGACGCTGGTCGGCAATGGCGACACCTGCGTCATGCCACCTGTCGACGTCCGCACTTTTCATGCCGAGCCGGAACTGGCGGTGGTGATCGGCAAGGAGGCCTACAACGTCAGTGCGGCAGATGCCATGGCGCATGTGTTCGGCTATACCTGTTTTCTCGATGTTTCGGCGCGGGGGGTCGCTTCTGGCTACTACATGCACAAGTCCTACGCGACGTTCGGGCCACTCGGGCCGGCGATCGTCACGGCGGACGAGGTGCCGGATCCGCACGAGCTCCGCGTCCAGTTGTGGGTCAATGACATCAAGCGTCAGGACTTCTCGACGAGCCAGATGGCGAATGACATCCCGCGACTGATCGAGGCGGCATCGAGCGTACACCCGCTGATGCCGGGCGACGTCCTGGCGACGGGTACGCATCATACGGATCTCTATCCGGTGGCCGACGGCGATACTGTCACCGTCGAGATCGAGAAGGTCGGGCGGCTCAGCGTCAAGATCCGCGACGACCGCAAGCGGCGATGGCCGGAGGATGCCAAGAAGGATTAGGCACAGATCGTTCGATAAATGTCGCAACCGGCAGATGAAGACCGGCGACCGGACAGGAGGAAACAATGATTAGACCAAGCTATGCCGTTGCGGTTGCCGGGATGCTCACAACGGGTGCAATGGCAATAACGGTTCAGGCGCAAGCGGAAAGCGTCGAGGCGTTCTATCGCGGCAAGACGATATCGGTGCTGATTCCGTCCGCTCCGGGTGGCGGATACGACCGCTACGGCCGGCTCGTCGCTCGCCATATGGGTGAGCGGGTTCCCGGCAAGCCGACGCTGGTGCCGCGCAACATCCCCGGCGCAGGAGGCGTGATCGAGGCGAACCAGCTCTATACGGCTTCGCCGAAAGACGGGACGGTGATCGGCATCATCCAGCACAACATCCCGTTCCGGCCGATCTTCGATCCGCGCCAGGTGCGTTACAAGGTGGAGGGGTTTCGCTGGCTCGGGAGCGTGACGCCGATCACAAACACGGCGATCGTGAACAAGAGTTCGGGGATTGCGTCCGTCGGCGACCTTTTCACCAAAGAGCTGATCGTCGGCAGCTCGGGCGGCACGACAACGTACCTGCCGTCGACCGTCAATTCAGTGCTCGGCACCAAAATCAAGCTCATCTCAGGTTACAAGAACACCACAGACATCCTGCTCGCCATGGAGCGAAGGGAGGTTGAGGGGCTCGTTGGCATAGGGCTCACCAGCCTCAGGGGCTCAAAGGCTGCCAAGGACGTAGACTACAAGATCCTGTTCCAGATGGCCTACAAGAAGCATCCCGACCTTCTTGATGTGCCGCTCGTTCAGGACCATGCCAAAAAGCCCGACGACAAAGCCGTGATGGAGGCGATCTTCGCGAGCTTCTCGATTGGGCGCTCCTTCGTCACGCTCGATATCCCGGAGGACAGGCTTGCTGCGCTCAGGGCCGCCTTCAAGGAGATGATGATGGACCCGAAGTTCATCGAGGAGGCAAGGAAGTCCAAGGCCGAGGTGAGCTATGTCTCGCCGGAGGAAATCCAGGACATCATCAAGATGGTGTACGGGCTCCCGAAGCCAATTCTGGAGCGGGCGGCGAAGGCGTTTACCGGCGGTTGAAAACGTGCCGGTGGATCGGCTGGCAACGACGTCGTCCGAAGTCGATCCGGGCTAGCTTTTCTCGACGGGCGTCAGGGTGAGCTTCACGATTCCGTTCGCTCGAGCGACGGCGATCTCGATCTGCCTGCCGATGCGATGCACGTCCATGACGCGGGCGATATCATCAATGCCGGCGATCGTTTCACCGTCGAGACTGACGATGACGTCGCCAATGGCGAGGCCGGCATCGGCGGCCGGGCTGCCGGGCTGCAGCTCGCGTATGCCGACGGCGCTGGTCTGCTCGACGCCGAGGCGGTGACGTGCACGCGCAGAGAGAATGAGCTGTTCGGCGACGATGCCGATCATGGCGCGCCTGACCTTGCCGTGCGCAAGGATCTGGGTCAGCACGTGTTCAGCGGTATTGGCGGCGACTGCGAAGCAGAGGCCCTGGGTGCCCTGTATCATTGCGGTGTTGATGCCGATGACTTGACCGCGGGAATTGACCAGCGGGCCGCCGGAGTTGCCGGGGTTCAGGGCGGCGTCGGTCTGGATCAGGTCCTCGATCAAGCGCCCCGAAGCGGAGCGGAGCGAGCGGCCGACGGCGCTGATGATGCCTGCCGTAACGGTCGACTGGAAGCCGAGGGGGTTGCCGATGGCGATGGCGATCTGGCCGGGGCGGAGGGTCTTCGAATTCGCCAGCCCGGCCGCGGCGAGGTTTCTCGTCGTTTCGGCGCGCAGGACTGCAAGGTCGGTCGCCGGATCGCGGCCGAGCACCGTTGCACCGAAGCGGCTGCCGGTCTCGCTGGTGAGAACGAGGGACTGGGCGCCCTCGACGACATGGTTGTTGGTCAGGATCAGACCGTCCGGCGAGACGACGACGTCGCTGCCTACACCGAGCGGGCCGGCCCCCTGCGGGCCGCCGACCTCGATGTGGACGACGGCAGGCGAAACGCGATCGACGACGCCGGTGACGACTTCACTGTAGGCATCCAGAAGCTCGCCATCGCGCGCTGCGGTATTCATGCCGGATGCAGGGCCCGAATTCCGGCCGGGGCCCTCGAAGAGGCGGAAAATACCCTTCATGTTCCCTCCCTGCGGTGCGGATCATATGTTGTGAGACAACGTGATATGGGGCGCGGGGGCCGATTGGGGAACCGGCCACGGAGCGAACGCGGCCGAATGCCGGGGACGAGGCGCGAAATTTCGTTCGATATGCATCCCATGCGGCTACAGAATATTCGCATCTGTGGACTATAATTGCGGCGGACAATGGAAAAGGATGGCTTGGGCATGGAACTGATCGGCAAGTTTCTCTACGAGCTCGGTGGCTGGAACTGGTTCATCCTGGCAGTCGTCATGCTGATCCTGGAAGCGATCGTGCCGGGCGTGCACTTCATCTGGTTCGGAATCTCGGCGCTGATTGTCGGGGCGCTGGCACTAGGGTTGGCCGACTATCTGTCCTGGCAGTGGCAGCTCGGAATTTTCGGCGCCCTGTCGTTTGCCTCGATCTGGATGATGCGTCAGTACTGGCGGCCGGAGTCGGTCGAGAGCGATGAGCCCAATCTCAACGTGCGGGGGTCGCAATACATCGGGCAGTTGGTCGTGGTCGAGAACGCGATCTCCGGCGGACGCGGGCGGGTGCGGGTCGGCGATACGGTCTGGAGCGCCCGTGGCCCGGATGTCGAAGCGGGCGTCCGCGTCAAAGTCGTCGGGGTGGACGGGACGGTGCTCGTCGTGGAGCCGACCTGAGGACTGGGCGACCTGCTTCGGCTGGCGCAGAGCTGGTTGCCGGTCAGGCGATGCCTTCGCGCAGCAGATCGTGGACGTGAATGATGCCGACCGGCTTCTGCTTCTCGACCACGAACAGGGCCGTGATGCGGGAGGTGTTGATCAACTCCAGCGCGGCCGATGCGAGCATGCCAGGTTTCACAGTCTTCGGATTTTCGGTCATGATTTCGGCGGCGGTGGCCAGCAGCAGGTTCTTGCCCATGTGGCGGCGCAGGTCGCCGTCGGTGACGATGCCGACGAGGCGCCCCTTCTGATCGATGACGCCAAGGCAGCCGAACGCCTTCTGTGTCATGACGACGAGTGCGTCGCTCATTTTGACATTGACGGAAGCAAGCGGCAGGCGCTCCTCGCCATGCATGATGTCGGAGACGAACTTCAACTTCGCGCCGAGCGAGCCACCGGGGTGGAACACCTTGAAGTCGTGCGCGGTGAAACCCTTGGCTTCCAGCAGTGCAATGGCCAAAGCGTCGCCGAGGGCGAGCTGCATGGTGGTGGAGGTGGTCGGCGCGAGCCCATGAGGGCAGGCTTCCTTGGTGGTCGGCAGGATGAGGGCGACGTCGGCGGCAGTGGCGAGGGCCGACTCGGTGCGCGAGGTCATGGCGATGAGCGGCACGCGGAAGCGGCGGGAATAGGTGAGGATGTTGAACAGCTCCACGGTTTCTCCTGACCAGGAGATCGCGAGGACGACATCATCGGGTGTGATCATGCCGAGGTCGCCGTGGCTTGCCTCGCTCGGGTGGACGAAGAAGGCGGGCGTGCCGGTCGAAGCGAAAGTCGCGGCAACCTTCTGGCCGACATGACCGGATTTGCCGATGCCGGTTACGATGACCCGGCCGCGGGCTGCCGAAAGAGCGGTTACAGCCTGACGAAATCTCTCGCCCATGCCATTCTCGAGTTCGCGCGAGAGGGCACTGATGCCCTTCACCTCGAGTTCCAGCGTCCGAATGGCGGAACGGACGGCGTCGGTAGCCTTTGACGCCGATTGCTTTCTGGCCTTGCTCTTTGCTTTGCCCATTACGCCCGCCTGTGTCGGATCGATGCTGTTTCGACGCTGCATTTCGGGTCCCGCCTCTTTGTGCCGGCACAAGCCTTAGCAGAGTTAAGACATATCGCAACATTCGCCGATGGGAGGTTTTCGGGGTCGGTTTCGGGCGGCTTGCGAAACCATGCGTTAACCAATTGGAAATATTGTACCAATCCGATTTCGTGCTGCGTTTCCAGGCAATAGAGGCAGGTGGGCGCAGCAGTGGCATTCCGGAACACGATCGGCTGGTTCCTGGCTGGATTTGCTGCAGCGACCCTGGCGGTAGCGGCCGGCGGGGCTGGGCGGGCCCATGCGCAGTCGAGCTTCGAGCCGATAACGCAACGCGCGGACGGCCTGCTGACGCGGCCGAGGGTGCAGACTGAGGCGAGCAGGGAAGAGCTGCGCTCGACGTTGATGCCGGAGCGGGTATTTGACGTACCGGATGGCAGCAATGCGGATGGAGGCACGGGAACGCCGCTCGGCGGTTCGCGGCCGCCGGTGCGCAGGGCAGGCGACGGGCGCGAGGCACCGATACAGCAAAGGGAGGCAAGGCCGGTCCGCGAGGATGGGTCGTTCCAGCCTGAGCCGGTGGCGCGAAACGGCGATGGCGTGTTCTCCGAGCCGGAGCCAGCCGCGCCGAAGGACGGCGAGGACCCGACCCGGCAGGATACCCGCAGCCCGAGGGACGCGGATGCGTTCGCCACGCCGCAGGCGCTCACGGACAGGACGCTTGCGAGTCTCGCCGTGGAGCCGCTCTACGACAGGCTGACCGACCGGCTGTTCCGTTTCGAGCCCTATGAAAGGGTCGGCTACTCGTTCGGGAGTTTCGTGCTGTTTCCGGAGGTCGAGCTCGGTGCACTCTGGCGTTCCAACGTGCTGCGCGCGCCGGATGCAAGGCAGGATGCGGCGCTGACGGCGGTGCCTGCCATCGAGGCGATCTCCAACTGGAACCGGCACGCCATGGCGTTGAGGGCGGCGGGAAATTTCAGTGCGTATAGAGATTTCGAGAGCGAGAACGACCGGTCCCAGCAACTCGAGGCGCGGGGAAGGATCGACGTCACGCGCCGCACCAACATCGAGGCGCTGGCCAGCAGATCGGTGGCGCAGGAGCTGCGGTCCAGCATAGATGCAGCGCAAGGTGGAACACGGAGCGATATCACAACGGATCGGCTCATCGGAGCCTACAATACACGCTTCAACCGGCTTTCGTTG
>JBJOGJ010000201.1:0-7201 GCA_046048295.1 Pseudomonadota bacterium
CTTGCGGTCGCCGGCCGAACCCGGCTCTCCATTCTTGTTCTTGTTCTTGTCCTTGTCCTTCTCGTCGGGCCCCTTCGGCTTCGTCGGCTGGCCCGGCATCCCCGGCATTCCAAGCGGAATGGGCGTCGCCGCCCCGAGATGCGTCCCGGGCGCCATTGCGGCCACATGCGACGCATACAGCAGAAACGTGCCGGCGCTTGCGGCCCTGGCACCGCTCGGCGCAACGAAGAATACGACCGGCACCCGTGACGCGAGGATCGACTGGATCATCTCCCTCGTGGAAGTGACCAGCCCGCCCGGCGTATCGAGTTGTACCACCAGCGCAGTCGCACGCTCGCGCTCCGCCCTCTGTATTGCCCGGTCGAGCAGTTCGGCGGCGACGAAGCCTATTGCACCCTTGAGCTTCACATGCACGATGGGCTGTACAGCCGTCGAGGACTGCGCAACCTGTCCCGGCACCACGTCGCGGAATATCCCCATCCCGCCGATCAGCATCGCCAGCGCGAAGATCGTCACGCGAAGGGCTCGTGCACCGGGTACGAAGCCCGCCTTGGTCTGCCAGGACATACTGCTACTCCAGACTCCGCAGCGGAAATCAAAAATACATATCCATGAAGTGTAGTCATGTTCGTGACCAAACAATAGCCGCATCGGAAAGAACCTTCACCTCCCCCACGCGCCCAGCCCCTTGAAACCGTGCCGGACCACACTAAATCCTAGCGTGCGCAGGCCCATGAGGGATGCGCATTCGGGTTCGGGCACTGAACTGCCGGACCGCCTGATCCACACGTTGCTTCACAAGGAGGACCTGTGATGAGACACTTCGACCTTTCTCCCCTTTACCGCTCTACGATCGGCTTCGATCATCTGGCCAACATGCTCGACTCTATGTCGAACGTTGCCAACGATACCGGCTTCCCGCCCTACAACATCGAGCGCCTTGGCGAGAGCGAATACCGAATCACCATGGCGGTGGCCGGTTTCTCGCGCGACGACCTCTCGCTGGAGGTAAAACAGGGCGTATTGACCGTGCGAGGCGAAAAGAAACCCGACGGCGAGAAGCGGGAGTTCATGCACCGCGGCATAGCGGAGCGCGACTTCCAGAGGACTTTCCAACTCGCCGACCATGTCGAGGTCAGGACCGCCGACCTCAGGGATGGCCTGCTTCACATCGACCTCGTGCGCAATCTGCCCGAGAAGATGAAGCCCCGCCGCATCGAGATTGGCACCGCTGCCCCGACCCAGATCGAGGCCTGATGTTCGCCTGATGCTCGACAGTTGAGCGACCACTATGGGCCCCCGGAGGCATGTGCCGCCGGGGGCCTTTGCACGCTCGCCCCCTTGCAAAATCCCGGGAAATCTGCTTAATTCAGCCTCAAAAGGTCAGTATTCCTGTCCTTTTTCACTGAGCAACGGTAGGGTTGACCGGCCGGGCGGGTGAAGAGGCGGGATATTTTGCGCACGCGATAACGATAAGCCGCTAATCGGCAAAATTGACGAGGGTACTGTGAGCTCCGCTCGCTCGACGGCACTGCACGCTCTGGCTGACGCCCTTCCGCGCCAGCCATGGTCGGTGCCAGACCTCTCTCCGCGACCGGCGAGGCTGGGCGCCGCGACGCACCGAAAACAGTCGAAAACCATCGGCTGAGCTCGGGGCGCCGGAAAGCGAAGCGCCGCGAACTTTGCCAGCCTTTCGGCCTGCCAGGCCGGACAATTCAGACGCGAGCCCGCATCAGGCGGGCCGTTCGGAGGATCTAGATGACCGAGAGCCCGCATTTCAGATACGACGACGAGGATCGCGCGACGGGCCTGTTCGATCCTGCCTTCGAGCGCGACGCCTGCGGCGTCGGCTTCATTGCTGACATGAAGGGCCGAAAATCCAATCGCATAATCCGCGACGCGCTCGCCATTCTCGAGAACCTGGAACATCGTGGCGCCGTCGGCGCCGATCCGTTCGCCGGAGACGGTGCCGGCATCCTGATCCAGATCCCGCACGCCTTCCTGCTCGATGAGTGCCGCAAGGCGGGTTTCGAGCTGCCGGCCGTCGGCGACTATGCGGTTGGCCAGCTTTTCATGCCGCAGGACGAGCGCCTGGCCGCCAACTGCCAGCGCATCTGGAACCGCGTCCTGCGCGACGAGCAACTCGAGATCATCGGCTGGCGCAACGTCCCCGTGAACAGCGCCTGCCTGTCCGAGACGGTACGGCGGACCGAGCCGCTCCATCGGCAGGTATTCGTCCGCCGCCCCGCTGAACTGGACGACGACGACGAATTCGAGCGCCGCCTCTATATCGCCCGCAAGGTCGCGTCGAACGCCATCCACAACGCCTACAAGGGCCGCGACATCAACCACTACACGGTCAGCTTCTCGGCCCGCACCGTGGTCTACAAGGGCATGTTCCTGTCCTATCAGGTCAAGCAGTACTACCTCGACCTGCAGGACGAGCGCCTCGAGTCTGCCCTCGCACTCGTCCACCAGCGCTTCTCGACCAACACGTTCCCTTCGTGGAAACTTGCCCATCCCTACCGCATGGTGGCCCACAACGGCGAGATCAATACGCTGCGCGGCAACGTCAACTGGATGGCAGCCCGGCAGGCATCGGTATCTTCTCCGTTGTTCGGCAACGACATCTCGAAGCTCTGGCCAATTTCGTATGAGGGCCAGTCCGATACCGCCTGCTTCGACAATGCGCTCGAATTTCTCGTGATGGGCGGCTATTCGCTGTCCCATGCCGCGATGATGCTGATCCCCGAGGCATGGGCCGGCAACCCGATCATGGACGCCAACCGTCGCGCCTTCTATGAGTACCACGCCGCCCTGATGGAGCCGTGGGATGGCCCCGCGGCCGTCGCCTTCACCGACGGTCGCCAGATCGGCGCCACACTCGACCGCAACGGCCTGCGCCCCGCCCGCTATCTCGTAACCAAGGACGACCGCGTCATCATGGCGTCGGAGGCCGGCGTTCTCGTCGTTCCGGAGCAGGAGATCGCACGCAAGTGGCGCCTCCAGCCCGGCAAGATGCTGCTGATCGATTTGGAAAAGGGCTGCATCGTCTCCGACGAGGAGCTGAAGGCCGAGCTGGCCGGCAAGCACCCCTACGAGAACTGGCTCAACCGTACACAGATCAAGGTCTCCGATCTGCCCCTGCCCAAGGCCAGTAAGCAGCATAACACCACCAACATCGCCTTGCTGGATCTGCAGCAGGCCTTCGGCTACACGCAGGAGAGCACCAAGCTGCTGATGGCCCCCATGGCGTCGACCGGCCAGGAGGCCGTCGGCTCGATGGGCACCGACACGCCAATCTCCGCGCTCTCGCAGAAGCCGAAGCTCTTGCACACCTACTTCAAGCAGAACTTTGCGCAGGTGACGAACCCGCCGATCGACCCGATCCGCGAGGAACTCGTCATGAGCCTCGTGTCGTTCATCGGCCCGCGCCCCAACATCCTGGATCTCGAGGGCACCTCTAAGCAGAAGCGACTCGAGGTCTACCAGCCGATCCTGACCAACGCCGAACTCGAGCGTATTCGCCAGATCGGCGACGTGCCCGACAACCAGTTCACGTCGATTACGATCGACATCACGTATCCGGCCGACCAGGGGCCCGAAGGCATGGCCAACGCGGTCGGCGTCGTCTGCGCCGAGGCGGAGGAGGCCGTTCGCTCCCACGACTTCAACATCATCATCCTTTCGGACCGCGACATCGGCCCCGATCGCGTCGCCATTCCGTCCTTGCTCGCAACGTCTGCCGTGCATCATCACCTGATCAAGCAGGGTCTGCGCACGTCCGTCGGGCTTGTCGTCGAAACCGGCGAGGCGCACGAAGTGCACCAGTTCGCGACTCTCGCCGGCTACGGTGCCGAGGCGATCAATCCGTACCTCGCCTTCGAGACCCTCGTCCAAATGCTACCGCAACTCGACGAGCGCATCACCGAGAGCGACGCCATCAACCGCTACATCAAGGCTATCGACAAGGGCCTGCTCAAGGTCATGTCGAAGATGGGCATCTCGACCTATCAGTCCTACTGCGGCGCACAGATCTTCGACGCCGTCGGGCTTCGCTCGAGCTTTGTCGATCGCTACTTCACCGGCACGCACACCCAGATCGAGGGTGTCGGCATGCGCGAGATCGCGGAAGAGACCTACGAGCGCCACCGTCGCGCCTTCGGCAACGTACCGACGCTTGAAACCGCGTTGGAAGTCGGCGGTGAATACGCCTACCGGGTCCGCGGCGAGGCGCACATGTGGCGGCCGACTGCCATCGCCGATCTTCAGCACGCCGTGCGCGGCACCGACACCGCCGACGCCATGAGCGGCAAGATCCCTCAGAAGTATCGCGACTTCGCCAACCAGGTGAACCATCAGTCAGAGGCACTGATGACGATCCGTGGCATGTTCCGCATCAAGTGCGCCGACGACGCGGGCCGCGAACCGGTACCGCTCGATGAGGTCGAGCCGGCTTCCGAGATCGTCAAGCGTTTCGCCACCGGCGCCATGAGCTACGGCTCCATCAGCCGCGAGGCGCACACCAATCTCGCCATCGCCATGAACCGCATCGGCGGGCGCTCGAACACCGGCGAGGGTGGCGAGGAGCCGGATCGCTTCAAGCCGCTTCCAAACGGCGATTCGATGCGCTCATCCATCAAGCAGGTGGCATCCGGCCGCTTCGGCGTGACGACGGAATACCTCGTCAACTCGGACATGATGCAGATAAAGATGGCCCAGGGTGCCAAGCCCGGCGAAGGCGGCCAGTTGCCCGGCCACAAGGTGGATCGCGTCATCGCCAAGGTCCGTCACTCGACGCCGGGCGTCGGCCTCATCTCGCCGCCGCCGCATCACGACATCTATTCCATCGAGGACCTGGCACAGCTCATCTTCGACCTGAAGAACACCAACCCATCCGGCATGGTGTCGGTGAAGCTCGTCTCCGAGGTCGGCGTCGGCACGGTCGCCGCCGGCGTTGCCAAGGCACGCGCCGACCACGTCACGATTGCCGGCTTCGAAGGCGGCACCGGCGCTTCGCCGCTCACCTCCATCAAGCATGCCGGCTCGCCCTGGGAGATCGGCCTTGCCGAAACCCACCAGACGCTGGTGGCCAATCGCCTCCGCAGCCGCATCGTGGTTCAGGTCGATGGCGGCCTCCGCACGGGCCGTGACGTCGTAATCGGTGCGCTTCTCGGCGCTGATGAGTTCGGCTTTGCCACAGCTCCCCTCATCGCCTCCGGCTGCATCATGATGCGCAAGTGCCACCTCAACACCTGCCCGGTCGGCGTCGCGACACAGGACCCGGTCTTGCGCGCCCGCTTCCAGGGCAAGCCCGAGCACGTCATCAACTACTTCTTCTTCGTGGCCGAGGAAGTGCGTGAACTGATGGCCGAGATGGGTTTCCGCACTTTCGACGAGATGATCGGCCAGTCCCAGATGCTCGACAAGGAGCAGGCGTACGAGCATTGGAAGGAATGGAAGGCCAGCGGATTGGACTTCCAGAAGCTCTTCCACAAGCCGCGCGTCCCCGATGACGTCGCGATCTACAATTGCGAAAAGCAGGACCACGGCCTCGAAAAGGTACTCGACAACAAGCTGATCAAGCTGGCAAAGCCCGCGCTCGAAAAGCGCCAGCCGGTCAAGAAGAAGCTTGAGATCAAGAACACGGACCGCACCACTGGCGCCATGCTTTCGGGTGAGATCGCCAAGCGCTACGGCCATGAGGGACTTGCCGAGGACACCATCTGGCTCACCTTCGAGGGCACGGCCGGTCAGAGCTTCGGCGCCTTCGGTGCTAACGGTCTGACGCTCGACCTGATCGGCGAAGGCAACGACTATGTCGGCAAGGGGCTCTCGGGCGCCAAGCTGATCGTCCGGCCGCATCCTAAGTCGGGTATCGTTCCCGAGCAAAGCATCATCGTCGGCAACACCGTGCTCTACGGCGCCATCAACGGCGAATGCTACTTCCGCGGCATTGCAGGCGAGCGGTTCGCTGTCCGCAACTCCGGCGCCGTTGCGGTTGTCGAGGGCACCGGCGACCACGGCTGCGAATACATGACAGGCGGCGTCGTCGTTGTGCTCGGCCCGACCGGCCGCAACTTCGCAGCCGGCATGTCGGGTGGCATAGCCTACGTGCTCGATGAAGACGGCGACTTCGAGCAGAAATGCAACCTCTCGATGATCGACCTCGAGCCGATAACTGCCGAGGCCGTCGTCATGGAGAAGCTCTCCAACAAGGGCTCGGATCTCGAGACCCACGGCCTGGTGGATGTCATGGAGAACATGACCGCCCAGGATGCCGAACGCCTGCACCGGCTCATCTCGCGCCACATGCACTACACCGACTCCTCCAAGGCGCGCATGATCCTTGACGATTGGTCCGCATGGCTGCCGAAATTCAGGAAGGTCATGCCCGTCGAGTATCGCCGCGCCCTGCAGGAGCTGTCCAAGGCCGCGGCCGCCGACCAGACAGGTCTCGAGGTGCTCGAGATCGGGCTCAGGAAATAGTCTGCCGGACGAACCGGTATCGCGCAGCGCAATCGCTTCGCACGAAACAAGAAGACGACGGGATTACGATGGGCAAGGTAACAGGCTTTCTCGAGATCGACCGCAGCGACCGCACCTACGAGCCGGCGGAGGAGCGGGTCAAGCACTGGCGCGAATTCGTCGTGCCGCTTGGCGATGACGCCACGCGCAAGCAGGCCGCCCGCTGCATGGATTGCGGCATCCCCTACTGCCATAACGGCTGTCCGGTGAACAACCAGATCCCGGACTGGAACGACCTCGTCTACAACGGCGAATGGCAGACGGCCGCCCACAACCTGCACTCCACCAACAACTTCCCCGAGGTTACGGGGCGCGTCTGCCCCGCGCCGTGCGAAGCCTCCTGCACGCTGAACATCGAGGACACCCCGGTCACCATCAAGACCATCGAGTGCGCCGTCGCCGACCGCGCCTGGGACGAGGGCTGGGTCGTCCCGAAGCCCCCCGAGCACGCGACCGGCAGGAAGATTGCCATCGTCGGCTCCGGCCCCGCCGGCCTTGCGGCAGCCCAGCAGCTTGCCCGCGCCGGCCACGACGTCCACGTCTATGAGAAGAACGCCCGCCCCGGTGGCCTTCTCGTCTACGGCATTCCGGACTTCAAGATGGAGAAGGACATCATCGCGCGCCGCGTCGACCAGATGCGGGCCGAGGGCGTCACATTCCACTGCAACACGCA
>JBJOGJ010000202.1:0-7193 GCA_046048295.1 Pseudomonadota bacterium
GCGGCCCGGAGGACCGCCGTTCAGTGCGTTATATTCCTAGTGCGGATAACTACTCGACGAAGCTCTCGAGCAACTCAATGGGGTCGCCATAGACCTCGGCTGCCTTGACCACTTCCTCGTCGCGCAGGGCCATCAGGAAGCCGTTGTCGATGAGAGTCGTGTTGCCGAGCGTCACGGTGGAGTCGAAGGTGACGAAGTCCATGTGAATGTGTGGCTCCTCCCAGTTCGGGATGACGCGGCGGAGGTATTGGCTCTCCTTCTTGGCGTTGCAGCCGAAGTGCAGGCCGCCTGGAGAATTCGGTCCGGCGGGATAGACCTGGAAGCGGGGCGCCTTCGGGTTGAAGCCGCAGCCAAGCTCGAGCAGCGTGCCGCCGATCAGGTATTCCCGCATGTGGTCGGCCTCGCGGCTCTTGCCGTGAATCTTGACGATCTTGTCGTTCTTGAACTCGACGCCGATCTTGTTCTTGTCATCGAAGGGATCGGCAAAACCGACAGCCATCTGCGGGTAGATGATGCCTTCCATGTCGGCGTGGGCGTCCGGTACGCGGCCGTGTGCGGAGCTGCCATAGATGTTCGGGCCATGGGTTGGGAGGTAGTGGACGTAGCAGCCGGGCGTGTCGCCCTTGTTGATACCCTTCCAACGGGTGATGGCGAGCATGTTGTCGGTCATCTCCGGCGTCCACTTGATGGTGAGGTCGGAGCCGCGCGGGTCGGTGAAACGCATGTCGAAGTTCTGCTTGCGCGGGTACATGCGGGCGGTGGCGCGGATGATTTCGCCGACGAGATCGACAGGGAAGCGCGCCTGTGGGGTGTCGAGGAGGTCGAGGTCGCGGAAGAAGGTGATCTTGATCCAGCGCTGGCCCTTCTCCTTGCGCATCTTGTTGGCGAACTTGCAGCCGGCGGAGGCGAACCAGGAGGAGACGACGAAATCGCTTTCCTCGAGGAGCGGACGGGCGACCTCGGGGATCTCGGTGATGCGGGTGGAGTGCCACATGAATTCGCGGAAGCTGGCGCCATTGGCACGCGCGATACCTGCGACGGCGTCGACGACACGGCGGTCGAGGCGGGGATCGGTGAGGAATGCAACGCGCTCGCCGGGGCGGATGGCGAAGACGCGGTTCATGTTGGCGATCGCCTCGAAGCGGTTGCGCACCTTAGTCGATTCGCTGTCCTTCTGCGTCGGCAGGGCCTCGGCGGTCGACGAACGACGGAGGTCGTCAATGGTCGGTGGATTGTGGCTCATGGCGTGCTCCCAGTATGGTTTGCTCTGGCGACAGACTACGCCCGGAACGGGAGGCGGTCCAGGGCTCGGGGCGTAGGGCGATGGGTCAGATCGAGCTGCCGCGCTTGAAATTGAACTCGGCACCAGTGCCGATGGAGCCGGGCCAGCGGGCGGTCATCGTCTTGAGGCGGGTGTAGAAGCGGACGCCTTCCGGCCCATGCATGTGGTGATCGCCGAACAACGAGCGCTTCCAGCCGCCGAAACTGTGGTAGGCGACGGGAACGGGGATCGGAACGTTGACGCCGACCATGCCGATGCGGGCCTTGGTGCAGAAGTCGCGGGCGACGTCGCCCTGCTGGGTGAAGATGGCGGCGCCGTTGCCGTACTCGTGGGCGTTGAGTGCGGCGAGTGCATCGGCGTAGGTCTCCTTGCGGAGGACGGACAGCACGGGGCCGAAGATTTCGTCCGTGTAAAGCTCCATGTCCTCGGTAACGTGGTCGAACAAGGTCCCGCCGAGGAAATATCCACCTTCGTAGCCCTGGAGGGATGGATTGCGCCCATCGACGACAAGCTTTGCTCCAGCGCCGACGCCGCGGTCGATGTAGCCGAGGATGCGGTCGAGGCTCGCCCTGGTGACGACCGGGCCCATCTCGGCGGCAGGGTCAGTATAGGGGCCGATCTTGAGGGCGCGAACGCGGGGGGCGAGATGCTCTACGAGTGCGTCGGCGGTCTCACTGCCGACGGGGACGGCGACCGAAACGGCCATGCAGCGTTCGCCTGCGGAGCCGTAAGCAGAACCCATCAGTGCGTCGACGACCTTGTCCATGTCCGCATCCGGCATGACGACGAGGTGGTTCTTGGCGCCGCACAGTGCCTGCACGCGCTTGCCGCTGGCGCAGCCAAGCTCATAGACGTGGCGGCCGACGGCAGTGGAGCCGACGAAGCTGATGGCCTCGACGCGGGGATCGGTGAGAAGAGTATCGACGGCGATCTTGTCGCCATGCACGACATTGAGGACGCCCGGAGGCAGCCCGGCCTCGCTCATCAGGGCGGCGAGGCGGACGGTGACCGATGGGTCGCGCTCGGAGGGTTTCAGGATGAAGGTGTTGCCGCAGGCGATGGCGACGGGGAACATCCAAAGCGGAACCATGACCGGGAAATTGAAAGGCGTGATGCCGGCGCAAACGCCGACCGGCTGGCGAAGACTGTAAGAATCGACGTCCTTGGCGACCATCTCCGAGTACTCGCCCTTGAGAAGGTGCGGGATGCCGCAGGCAAACTCGACGACCTCGAGGCCGCGGGCGATTTCACCCTTGGCATCGGGCAGGGTCTTGCCATGCTCCCGGGAGATCAACTCGGCCAGTTCATCCGTGTGCACCTGGATGAGGTGGCGGGCCGCGAACATGACCTCCGCGCGCTTGGCGGGTGGGGTTGCCGCCCAGGCCGGGAGTGCCTCACTGGCGGCGGCAATGGCGGATGCGACCTCGGCTTCGCTGGCGAGGGGACAGCGCGCGGCGACCTCGCCAGTGGCGGGGTTGAAGACGTCGGCGGTGCGGCCGGAGGTGCCGGGGGTGTTACTGCCCGAGATATAATGGGTGATTTCGCGCATGTGGTTCCTGCCGTTTCCCATGTCTTTCTTGACGATTACCCCCGAGCACAGGCGCGGGGCAAGTGCCGGTTCTAGAGCGAGACGCCCGACTTGCCGTTGTTCATCTCGCCCTTGACCAGGATGACGGCGCCGATGGCGATGACGGCAGCACCGAGCCAGATCCAGATCTCGGGGACGTCGCCGAAAGCGAGCAGGCCGACAAGGGCTGCGATCGGAAGGCGCGTGTAGTGGAGGCCGACGACGACGATGGCGTCGCCGGTGCCGTATGCGCGGCCAAGGACGCGCTGGTTGAGGGTCTCGCAGAGCGCTATGAAGACCATCCAGCCGAGGACATACCAAGTGGGCGTGACCCATACGAAGGTCGCGGCGATCGTGGCAAGCGGCAGGCCGGCGAGGGCTACCCATATGGCGACCGTGTCGGGGTGAACCTTGGCCTTCGAAAGCGTCTTGCGAACGATTGGATTGAAGCTCTGTGCGGCGATGACGCCCGCAACGTAGAGGACGCCGATGTTCACGCTGACAAGGCCCGGGCGGATGATGATGGCAGCGCCTATAACGCCGAAGACCAGGGCCAGAATGCGGTTGCCCGACAGCACTTCGCGGAGGACGACAGCGGCGACGATGGAGGCGAAGATCGGGCGCGTGAAGTGAATTGCCGTGATGTCGGCAAGCGGCATGTGCTTGGCGGCAAAGTACAGGCAGGCGGTGGCGATGAAGGCGATGACGCCGCAGAGGACGAGCAGGTTCTTGTGGCCGGAGCGAAAATGCATGCCGCCGTGACTCACCATCAGCGGCGAGAGGAACATGAGGCCAAAGACCGACCGGAAGAAGACAATAACGAAGATGTGGGTGTCGGGAGCGATGTGGCGGACTGCTGCGAGTTGGGCAACGCCGAGGACGCCGGCAACGATGATCCAGAATGCGCATTGTACGACGGGTGGCCAACGTTCCAGCGTCTCGCCAATGCTCATCAGTTCTGTTCCCTGGGGGTGAGTGCGAGGCAGGGTGTCCGGCCGGGACGGCGCCCCGGTCCGGAGATGTTATGCGACCTGCAAGGTGCGGGCAAATATCAGGCGATCTGCACCGTGTGGGCATGCTTGACGGCGGGGCGATCCATGAGCTGATCGCGCCAGCGTACGATGTTCGGATATTCGGACAGCGGGATCGCGTCGAACGCGTAGTTGGTGAAGCGCAGGATGCCGGCCATATCGGCAATGGAATAGGCGCCAGCGAAATACTCGTTGGAGGCGAGATGAGTGTCGAGCGTCGTCATCATCGAGCGGAGCGGCTTCTCTAGGGCGGGCGCATCGCGGAAGCAGGAGAAGGTGACGTTGACGTTGGTCGAGATGTAGAAGAGCCAGCGCATGACGTCCCAGCGGTTGGCGGGGCCGGTGCCGCCGAACTTGCCGGTCTTCTCGGCGAGGTAGAGGAGGATGGCGCTCGATTCCATGAGGGCGAGCTGCTTGCCTTCGGGGCCTTCGGGATCGACGAGGCAGGGGACCTTGCCGCCCGGCGAAAACTTCTTGTACTCGGCAGATTTGGAGAACTCGCCGTAGGGATCGACGGTGATGAGCTTGTAGGGGAGGCCGGTCTCCTCGAGCATCACGATCGGCCGGCGGCCGTTGGGCGACTTCCACGTGTAGAGATCTATCATGGTTTCCTCGCTAGGGTGGCATGGTGATGGGGGTGTTATGAACCCTTGCTTGGCCGGAGGGAAGGGGCGGGGTCATTCGATCGCCTCGACCTTGTAGCCAGCTTCACGGTAGAGGGCGACGAGCCCGGTGCCGCCAACGAGGTGCAATGCGCCGACAGCAATGAAGGCGCCGCCCTTGTCGACGAGCGGACGGCTGTTCTTGAACATGCCGCGGTTGCGGTCGTCGATCAGCGCGGCGTTGAAATGCGTCTGGTCGTAGTCCTTGACGCCCTTGGCGCGCGCCATCGCCTTGCCGACGTGGATGGCATAGCCGAGCCGGCGCTGTAGATATGCCTGGATGACGGTCTCGAGCTGGTTCTCGCGTTCGCTCGCGTATGCCAAGGCAAGCTTCAGGTACTTGACCTGGGTCTGGTCCGGCAGCCCGGCGAGCTTCCGCATCTGCTGCATGAGGGTTTCGAGGCTGACGACAGGGATCTTCCTGAGGCGCGCAGCGTTGACGATCTGCTGATCGAGAACTGGAAGGCCAGAAGTGGTCCGCCGCTGTTCGCACATCGGAACGGCCAGCATCATCATCGACAGCCATGGACGGACAATCGGTACGATTTGCGTCGGAAAGCCGTAGGGAGCGAGGAGTTTCCCGAGGATCTCGAGTTCGCCGGCGTCGAGCTTGCCGGCAAGGCTCTGGCCATCGGCGTAGACGAGAAGCGTCGGTTCCTTCTGTACTTCCTTCATGACGGCGGCAGCCGAGAGGTCCTCAACCTCGACTGCAAGCGTCGTTGCGCTTTCGACGAGCCGGCGTGCCGGGTCCTTCAAGGCCAGCCGTTCGTCGGTGACGTGGACGGTGCCGAACAAGTGGGAAGGAGCGACGCCGGGCCGGTCCGGTCTGGTGACGCGCCACAGAACTGCATCGGCATTTATGGTGGCTTCGGCAGCCTTCTTCAGATCGCGGTGGATGCCGGGATGGCGGGCCGCAAGAGACGGGACGAGATCCGTGCCGCGGCAGGTCGTGGGGGGCGCAGACTTGCCCGGTTCGCGCGCCGGCGCGGAGTCGATCGAGAGCAGAAAGAGCAGGCACGGCAGAAGGGCCCGGGCCAGCGCAGTCCGGGACGATGAATTGCTGCTTGCTGTCATCTTCGAAGCCTTTCGCGATCTTCCCGAGTTGTGTGCTGACGATCGCCAAGCGATGTCATGCTTCGCAGACCGAGACAAGGGTGTGCGGGCACAGGGAAGACCTAAGTCCGGGCAATGACGACCTTCTGCAATGGCTTGCCCTCGAGGAAGCGGGCGAGGTTGTCGGCAAAGATGTTGCCGAAGCCGCCGGAGGGATTCTTGCCGCCGGCGCCGCCGATGTGCGGGGCCATGACGACATTGTCCATGGTCCAGAGCGGATTGTCCGCCGGAAGGGGCTCGGTATCCATGACATCAAGGCCAGCGCCGCGGATAGCACCTTTCCGAAGTGCCTCGATCATGGCGGGCTCGTCGACGAGCTTGCCGCGGGCGATGTTGACGAAGATGGCGGTTGGCTTCATGGCGGCGAACATCGCGCGGCTGGCCATCTTGTCGGTCGTATCGTCGTGGACAGCGGCCATTATGACGATGTCGGCCTCGGCGGCGGCGGCGACCAGATCAGTGCGGGGGCGGAGTGCGTCGAAGTCGGGCAGAGGATCCGTGGCGCGGGTAATGCCGGTGACGGTGGCGTCGAAGGCCTTCAGCTTGCGGGCGATCTCCTGGCCGATGGCGCCGACCCCGATGACCAGAGCGTGCTTGCCGGCGATGTTGTCGCATCTCGGCGTGATCTCGTCCCGGATCCATTCGCGGCGGTCGCGGGCGCGCTCCGTGAAACGAACATTGCGGTAGAGGCCGAGGATCAAAGAGATCGCGTGCTCGGCGACAGCGAAGGCGCGAAGGCCGGCGGCGTTGGTGACGGTGACGCCCGGGGGGAAACCGCTCGAGCGCGCCTTGTCGATGCCGGAGGTCGAGAACTGAATCCACTGCAGCGACTTGCCGTGCTGGCGGATAAGGGCGGCATTGTCGGGGGTGTAGGAGCGGTTGTTGGCGATCATGGCGCGGGCAGGGGGAAGGTGGACGGCAAGGTCAGCCGGATCGCGGACGAGGACGTACTCGACGCCGGGGAATTTCGCAGCAACCTGCGAAAGGTCCTTGCTGCTATCGGCGTGCACATCGAAATGGACAACCTTCATATGTTGTTTTCCTCTGTCGTCGGATTGTTCATGCGGACGGGCATGTCAGGTGGTGATGCGGTCGATCTCGGCCATGTCCTCCGCGGAAAGCTGCCAGCCGGCGGCGGCGACGTTCTGTTCGACCTGGGAAGGGCTCGTGGCGCCGGCAATGATGCTGGCAACGGGCGGGCGGGCGGCAAGCCAACTGAAGGCAAGCTCGAGAAGCGTCCGGCCACGCGCTGCGGCGAATTCACGAAGCTCTTCGGCCATCGCCCATTTGCGGTCGGTCAGATGCTTTTCCGCCATGCGCTGGGCGTTGGTGAGGCGGGCGTCGGCGGGCATCGCCTCTCCCTGCCGGTATTTGCCGGTCAGGAGGCCGCCAGCGAGCGGATAGTAGGGGAGGAGGCCCAGGCCATACTGGAGCATGGCAGGTATGAGGTCCTCATCGGCCTCACGGTTGACCAGGCTGTACTCATCCTGACAGGAAACGAACGGCGTCAGGTTACGGGTTTGCGCCTGCCAGTGGGC
>JBJOGJ010000203.1:0-7120 GCA_046048295.1 Pseudomonadota bacterium
GAAGCCTGGGCCTTCTCGTCCGCTGGTTGGGCGAACAGGCCGCCGAACTCGGCGCTGAGGTATATCCGGGTTTTGCCGCCACCGAGCTTCTGACCGACCAGGACGGAACCGTGACGGGCATCGCAACCGGCGACATGGGCAGGGGCCGCGACGGCACGCCCAACGACGCCTACCAACCCGGAATGGAGCTCATGGGCCGCTACACGCTCTTGGCTGAAGGTGCCAGGGGCTCTTTGTCCAAGCAGGCGATCGCCCGCTTCGACCTCGCTCGCGACTGCGAGCCGCAGAAGTTCGGGATCGGCATAAAGGAACTTTGGGAAGTCCCGCCTGCGAACCACGAGCCGGGGTTGATCCAGCATTCGTTCGGCTGGCCGCTTTCCAATCGCACAGGTGGCGGCTCGTTTCTCTACCACTATGGCGACAACAGGGTCGCCGTCGGCTTTGTCGTCCACCTCAACTACGCCAACCCCTATCTCTCCCCTTACGACGAGTTTCAGCGCTTCAAGACGCACCCCGCCATCGCTCCGATACTGGAGGGCGGACGCCGCATCGCCTACGGTTCCCGTGCCATCACCGAGGGCGGCTGGCAGTCGATACCTCGGCTCCTCTTCCCCGGTGGCGCGCTGCTCGGCTGTGCTGCAGGTTTCGTCAACGTTCCCCGCATCAAGGGGAGCCACAACGCTATTCTATCTGGCATCCATGCGGCAGAAGCCGCCTTCGAGGCGATTCGTGCCGGCCGGCGGGGTGACCACCTGACCGCTTACGAGGACGTCGTCCGCAACGGTCCCATCGCCCGCGACCTGCGCCCGGTGCGCAACGTGAAACCGCTATGGAGCCGCTTCGGCACGGTGCTGGGCGTCGCAGCGGGCGGCATCGACATGTGGCTGAACACGATCATTCCCGGCGTTGGCCTCGGCTACACGCTGAAGCACGGCAAGCCCGATCATGCCACGCTCCAACATGCTGCCAACTCACCCAAGATCGAGTATCCCCGCCCCGACGGCTCATTGACGTTCGACAAGCTGACGAACCTCTCATTTTCGGCCACTAACCACGAGGAAGATCAACCGGTTCATCTGAAGCTCGGCGATCCTGACATCCCGGTGACCTCGAATCTGCCTGAATATGACGAGCCCGCTCAGCGGTACTGCCCGGCCAACGTATACGAAATCGTGCGCGACGCGGACGGCCAGCCGCGCTTCCAGATCAACGCCCAGAACTGCGTTCACTGCAAGACATGCGACATCAAAGACCCGGCCCAGAACATTACTTGGACTTGTCCGGAGGGTGGTGGCGGCCCCAATTATGCTGAAATGTAGCCTGTCCACCTTCGGACAGTTGTGTGCATGCCGCGGAAGTGAGTCGCCAAAGCGCCGCACTCTTTGCTAACTATTAAGAATTGGCGAATCAGAATCGGTCCCGTTCCCGGTGTTCGCCGGGTGTCGATTCTGCAGGAAAGGCGCAATGCGGATACAGAGTCAAAAGTCGTTCGCGACGATAGCACTTGTTGTCATCGCGATCGCGTCTGCCCTGTTCACTGGCAAATTGGCCACCGCCCGCACAACGGATGATCCTGTTGACACGGGCACCACCTCGGCGCTCGGCAACTATCTCGCTGGCCGCTTTGCCAAAGCCTCGAACGACACAGCCAGGGCCGTGACGTTCTACCGGCGTGCCCTCGCCCGCGAGCCTGAGAACGAGCGCATCGTCGAGCAGGCATTTCAGGTTGAGGCCGTCGAGGGCAACTACGTCAATGCCCGCGAGCTTGCCCTTAAGATCCTGACCAAGCAGCCGTCGAACCGGCTCGCCAACGTCTGGCTGGGCGTTTCAGAGTTCCAGCGTGGGGATTTCGCGAAATCGCGCACCCACTTCAAGAATTCCGCAAAAGGTCCCATTGGCGAGCTGACCAGCGTGCTGGCACTTTCCTGGCTCGATTTGGCCTTGGGCGACAGTGCCGCCGCGCTGCGCCGCCTCGACAAGCCGGCCGAAGTCGAATGGGCGCGCTTCTACATTGCCTATCACCGCGCCTTGATCGCGGAGCTTGCGGGCAAAGGCGACCTTGCGCTTGAAAACTACGCAACGATCTTCCGCATCGATTCACGCACCCCGCGATTTGCCCTCGCCTACGCGACCAGCGCAGCGAGATTGGGCAAGGTCGATCAGGCCCGCTCCATCCTGAAGCAGCACATCGAACGGGCCGGGAGCACGACCCACCCGATGGTTGTCGAACTCGTGGACAAGCTTGATGGCAAGACACGTCTCGAAAGCCTCGTATCCTCGCCTGCCAAAGGCATGAGCGAGGTCTTCTACGGGTTGGGAGAAGCGTTGGCCGGCGAAGGCGGGCTCAGCATCGGCGCCAGCTACATCCGCCTCGCGCTCCACATCGAGCCCGAGGCGCCGTTCGCCCTGGCGACGCTGGCAAACATCCACGAATCGATGAAGCATCACGAGCGGGCAATCGGCATTTATGATCTGATGCCCAAGGGGACGGCCCTCGACACCGCCGTCCAGATCCGCAAGGCGATAAACCTCAGTCTGCTTGATCGCGTCGACGAGGCAAAGAGCCTCCTGGACGAACTGGCCACCCGCGACCCGACCGACATCCGTCCACTGGATGCGCTCGGCAACCTGATGCGTTCCCGCAAGCGCTACAAGGAAGCCACCGAGTACTACTCGAAGATCATCGCCACCATCTCCGAGCCGGAAAAACAGCATTGGACCTACTGGTATTCGCGTGGCACGAGCTACGAGCGCCTGAAGCAGTGGCCCAATGCAGAACGCGACCTGAAAAAGGCGATGGAACTCAGTCCCGATCAGCCGCTGATCCTCAACTACCTTGGCTATTCTTGGATCGACCAGAACATGAACCTGCGTCAGGGCATGCGCCTGATCGAGAAGGCCGTCGCCTTGAAGCCTGATGACGGCTACATCGTCGACAGCCTCGGGTGGGCACACTACAAGCTCGGTAACTTCCCTCAAGCTGTCCGTTACCTTGAGCGTGCGGTGGAGCTCAGGCCGGAAGACCCGGTGCTCAACGACCACCTCGGCGACGCACTGTGGCGTGTGGGCCGGGAGCGCGAGGCCATCTATCAGTGGGAGCAGGCGCTCACCTTGAAGCCCGAGCCGGAGGACGAGGTGAAGATCAAGGCGAAACTCGCATCGGGTCTGCCGCCGATTGCCAAGCCTGCGGTAAAGAAGAAGCCGCGGCGCACCGCGCGCAACAAGCAGGCGGGCAGCAACAGCGATATCGCCCTACCCTTCCAATGAACGGCGCAGCAGCCCCGACCATCCGGGTCGAGGCTCCTCCCAAGATCAACCTGTCGCTCCGGGTTCTCGGACGCCGCCAGGACGGCTACCACCAGATCGAAAGCCTGGTGGCATTTGCCCCCGGGATCGGCGATTGGATCCAACTCTCGCCCGGCCCAGATCCAGTCATAGAGGTGACCGGCCCCTATGCGCATCGCATCGTTGGCACCAACATTCTCGAGCGCGTGCTCACGAAACTCCGCACGATCGCACCTGCTATCGACCTTGGCACCGTCCGTCTCGTAAAGAATCTGCCTGTCGCAAGTGGTATCGGCGGTGGCTCATCGGACGCCGCCGCCCTGCTCAATGCAATCATCCGCGCCAATCCGGCAAGTATGCACGACGTCGATTGGCACCGTCTGGCGCTGGAGTTGGGCGCAGATGTGCCCGTCTGCCTTTCCTCCCGCGCCGCGTTCATGACCGGGATTGGTGACGTCGTACGGCCTCTCCCGCGGTTTCCTTCCGTTCCGGCAGTGCTCGTCGTCCCGGATATCGCAGTCCCGCCCGACAAGACGGCCCAGGTCTTCCGACGCCTTGCAGCACCATCCCTGCCCGAAGATTACTCCGCCGCCCCGCCCGATCCGCCGCAATTGCCCTCCGTGGACACCGTGATCGACCATGTCCGACGGCTGCGCAACGATCTCCTCGCTCCCGCGCTCTCTCTATTCCCCGAAATAGCGCCAGTTCAGGATGCCCTCTCGGCCACATCTGGCTGCAGGGTGGTCCGGCTGTCGGGAGCTGGTCCCACGTCATTCGCCCTCTACGGCGACTTCGCAGCCGCAAAGGCCGCAGCACAGGCCATCGACGACACGCATCCGGACTGGTGGGTTGCCGCAGCCGAGCTTGCCTGAACAGACGGCTTCAGCGCCACCGTCCGTCCCGCTCCGTATCTTCATCCTGCTCCAGGCGGAACTGTTGGATATCCGCAATTTCACGAACGCTGTTGGCAATCGAGAAGACCGCTTGCGCCAACTGACCGGCAAAAATCAGAACGATACCGCCAATTGTCATCAGGAAAGCGGTTCGCAAGCCATCGAACCCCGGGATACCACCCAGTAGATCCGCCACGACGGTTACATTCCCTATACCCGCCCCGACAATCCCCAGTCCCAGCAATGTGAGCAACACGCCGCCCCACGTCGCCAGCAGGGCCATCGCTCTCCCGAACAAATACCCTCTGGAAGGCTCGGGAATACCCTCAGCGCGCCGCCGTTGGCGTTGGGACCGCCCCCCCGTCCGGACTTTCCGCTCGTCAGGTGGAGGACCTTGAAACCGCCCGTCCCCGGCCGGCGGTCCCTGCGCCGGTATATCGAACCGTCCACCGCCCCCGAATTGGGGCGGCGGGCTAGGCTCGCCGAGGCGCGGCGACACCAGCCGGTTTATTGCATCTGCCGCAACCGCCCCCTCCTGCGTATGCGCAAAATGCTCCGCCAGATGTCGATAGAATTTCAGCGCGTAATCTACCCGGCCTTCGCCTTCGGCCCGGCGCGCTGCATCCAGAATCTGCGCAGGCGTAAATTGCGGAGCCATGTTATTCATGCCGCACCACCAGATCACCTTCCCGATAAACAGTATACATCAACCGGGACATCTGTCTCCCCGGCATTTCACCCACGGCTGGCTGGCTGGCCTTATCCCCGCCGGCCTGCACCGTGCTATAAATCCGTCATCAATGGCGTCTCCCAGCGAGGAACATCCGAGAAGTGACCCAGATCCGCCCTGCCGTAAGCGTGTTTGCCATTGCAGCAATCGTCGCCATTGCGCTGTTGGACGACGTGAAAGTGCAGACAGCGGCGCTGATTATGCTGGCCATACTCATGTGGGCCACTATGGCGATCCCGGAATACCTGACATCGCTGATATTCATCGCACTCTCACTCGTGATCGGCCTGGCGCCCGCGAACGTCGTTCTGTCCGGCTTCCAGGCCAAGGCTGTCTGGCTGGTTTTCGCCGGCATCGTCATCGGCGTCGCCATGCAGCAGCACAACCTGGGTGCAAGCCTCTTCCAACGCCTCGGCCTGCACGAACTGTCCTACGAGCGGTTGGTAGTCGCTGTCGCGCTCTTCTCGCTCGCTCTGGCCTTCGTCCTACCATCCGCCGTTGGCCGCGTTCTGGTGCTCGCCCCATTGGTAAGGATCCTGGCCGACCGTTTGCATCTGGCCGAGGCATCCAACGAAAGGTATGGCCTCTACTTGACGGCTGTCATCGGCACGACATTGCCGGCCTTCGCGATCCTTACTTCCAATGTTCCGAATATGGTGTTGCTTGGCACGATTGAAACGGTGCTCGGTATCACACTCACCTATCCGCAGTATTTCCTCGTCAACTTCCCCATACTCGGCGTCGGTACATTTCTCCTGACAACCACCACGATCCTCATTGCGTTCCCCGGCAGGCTGCCGCAACCCTCAGCAGCACAAGAGGAAATCAGCGACACCACAAGCGAGCAGCGGCGCCTTGCAATAATCCTACTGGCCACGCTCTTCCTCTGGATGACCGAGGAACTGCACCACATACCGGCTGCCTGGGTCGGCCTTGCCATGGCGCTCTTGATCTTGGCGCCAGGGGTCGGCGTCCTCGAGCCGCAGGCGATTACGCGGCTCAATCTCGGCCCCTTCTTCTTCCTCGCAGGTGTCATCGCAGTCGGCGCAACCGCGCGCGAGAATGGTGTGGCGGCAGTCCTCTGGACCGCCTTTGACAGCACCATTCCGCTAGATTCCATGTCGAACTTTTCGCGCTATCTGGTTCTGTTCGCGTTCAACATGGTCCTCGGCGTGCTCACGACGCTTCCCGCCGCACCATCGATATTCGTGCCCCTCATACCCTCGATCACCGAGCAGGTCGGCTGGTCGGAGCATGCCCTCGCACTCGCCACCGTACCGTCCTTTGTATTTTTCGCATTTCCCTATCAGGCCCCGCCGCTGCTGATTGGGACGTCGATACTCGGCGTTCCGCCCCGCATTGCAATGCGCGTCCTCGTACCCGTCTGGCTTACCGGGACGCTCGTACTGGCGCCACTACACTACTTTTGGGGGCGCATGCTCGGTGCATTCCCTTGATGCTGAGCGATAGCGCCCACCACCCGGCGTCCGCTTCTGCCCCTGCATCGGCCCCAGTCATCAATGCCGTCGACATCGGCAAGCGGTCGCAGCATTGCCACCCTGCTGTTGCGCAATCCCTCGAGTGTGTCGGCAAGCGCATGCTCGCTCGACCATCTGACGGCACCGAACGGTCGGACAATCCTCGGATTGCGCTTCGCTCCAACCAGCCAGTAGCCACCATCAGGAGCCGGCCCCAGAACCGCATCGTGATCGCCAAGCCTCGCGAAGGCGGCTGCAATATCGGCCGGCGACACGTCGGGGATATCCGCTCCGATTATCACGGTTGGGCCGGCCCCGGGCCAGTCGAGCACCCTCTGCATGCGTGCGCCAAGATCGCCCTGCCCCTGCGCCACCTTGCCGTGGACGATCGGCCAGCAATGCCAGAACGCAGACGGGTCCGGACTGACCGCAAGCCAAGTTTCCCAGCGCCGGTCCCGGGCAAGCCGCCCCACGACCGCGCCGAGCAGATGGCGATAGAAGAACGTTGCCGCAACCACCCCGATACTCGCCGCGAGCCGGGTCTTGACGCGCCCGCCGACCGGCGCCTTTGCCATGACCACGAGCCGGCAGGATCGCCGGCTGGCGTTCTGCAATCCGATGCGGTGCACTCAATTCCCCATTTTGCGCCGGCCGGTTCCACCCCGCCCCTGGTAGATGCGCGCGATACGATCGATCGGCGCCCCCAGTTTGTAGAGCACCAGACAAGAAAGATT
>JBJOGJ010000204.1:0-7104 GCA_046048295.1 Pseudomonadota bacterium
GCCGCTGAGGCACCTACGACATCGACGAGGCGCTTCAGGGCGGCATAGGGATAGGCGATGCCAAGCCGGCCTGCTGGTATTCCGAACTGCGCATCCTCCGAGGCGATCCTGATGTCGGCGTTGAGCGCCGTGCCGACGCCTGCGCCGAGGCAGTAGCCCTGTATCATTGCGATCAACGGCTTGCTCAGGGCGTCGTAGGCATCCTGCACCCGCCCCGAGACGCTCGCATAATCCGCCTGCTGTTCCGGCGTTGCGCGCTTCTTGTCGAACTGCGAAATGTCGGAGCCGGCAACGAAGGCTTTCTCGCCGGCTCCCTTCAGGACGATGACGCGGATGGCGGGATCGCGCTCGAACTCTGCCAGGATATCGAGTATCGCGAGCCGCATCTCGTAGGAGATGGCATTGTGGCGCTCGGGATTGTTGAAGATCATCCACCCGATCGCGCCATCCTTCTCCGCGATCATCCGGTCCGTCGCGAGCTCCATCCCCTTGCCGCCCTTGTCTGCACTGCTACTTCGTCAGTTCGTTCAGTTTCTCGACCAGGGCTGGAGGCGTATCCATCATGTCATTGATGAGCGCCGTAAGCTCCTCGCCATTGAGCACGGAGATGCTCTTGTGCTGGCTCTCGGCGTCCTTGCGCATCTTAGGATCCTCCAAGGCCTTGATGAAAGCCACTCTGAGGGCCTTGACGCGGTCCGCCGGCACGTTGGGAGGTGCGACGAACGGACGTCCGAACTCGACGGTCGACGAGAACAGGTTGAGCAGCTTCCTCTGCTCTTCCGTCTTTGCGAACTGCTGGATCGACGGCGCATTGAGTCCTGGCACCGGCTTGCGCTCGTAGTTGAACAGCACGATGATCTTGCCGGACTTTATGCCGCCGGGCATCGCTTCCTCGAGTGAGCTGAGGCTCTGGCAGATGCCGTGCACCTCATTGCGCTCCATCGCGAGCTGGATATCGGTTGAACCGCCGTAGCCTTCGACCAGCTTGAACTTCGTCCCGAGCAGCCGGTTCAGCATTGTCGGCCCGGTGCTCACCGCCGTACCTGCCCCGGCGCCGCCCATCAGAACTTCCTTCTCGAACAGTTCCTCGGCCTTCTTCACGGGCGACTTGTCGGTTACCGCACACACGCGGCTCGTAAGCTCCGGGCTGCCGAGCCAGTTGAATTTCCGCGGGTCGTAGCGGACGTTCTTTTTCTTCGTCAGTGCGAAATAGGGCAGGTTGCGTCCGATGATGCCGGCAACGCTGCCATCCTGTGCTGCTGCGACATAGAGATGGTTCGCCGCGATGATTCCGCCGCCACCCGGCATGTTCGTCGGCACGAACGTCGGCTGGCCCGGAAGATAGCGCACTAGGTGGGGCCCTATGAGGCGCGCCCAGGCGTCGTAGGCGCCGCCCGGCTTTGAGTGGATGATGAACTTGAGCTGCTTGCCCTTGTAGAATTCCTCGACGGTTTCCGCCCGGAGGTCGGCTGGCGATGTCGCTGATAGGAAAGCCGCTCCGGCCACGATGAGGCTGCCTCGCAGAAGTGCCTGCGTCATTCGATGTCTCCTCGCCTTTCGCTCGTTGCAGCCGTTCTGTAGGGCGAGACGGATTCGCCTGCCTGCGGCTGTTCACCTGGGTCTTCGATCGCCGCCGCGATCGCGCACAACGTCTCACAATGGCAGGCCAAGATCAAGAAACCTGTCCTTCGCTACGCACATCGGCTACCCTTGCCCGACGAACATCAGAAACCCGTTTCGATTTCTGGAGGAGCGCGCCGATGGTGCCTGCAGCCGTTCACCAACATCCGACTGCGCTCGAGAAACTCGCCGCGTGGACCCTTTCGGTCTCCGACGCCAACCTGCCGGCCGGGGCTTATCGCGCGGCCCGGCTCTTGCTACTCGACACCGTCGGGTGTGCGCTCGCCGGCTGGCACGAAGAAGTCGCGCGCGGGGTGGCGGCGACCGTCTGCAACGAGTCCGGAGCCGGGCGCTGCCAGGTCATCGGCAACCGTTTGAAAGTCGGTGCTGCCGGTGCCGTCCTGCTGAATGGCGTCCTGGCGCGTGTGCTCGACCTGAACGACTATGTAGCCAATGATCCCGCGGCAGGCGGAGAACTCGGCGGTCACCCGAGCGACAACATTTCCGTGGCGCTTGCGGCTGCCGAGATCTCCGGCTGCTGCGGTCGCGACCTGCTCGCCGCCGTCGTCGTCGGCTACGAGGTTTTTGCCCGCGCCGCTGCCCTGATGGAGAAACGTTCCTCCTGGGACAGGTCCTCCGTTTCCGGGCTTGTCGCGCCTGCCATGGCCGGCCGGCTACTCGGCCTGGGCGAACGCGAGCTTGCCCATGCGTTGGCGCTGAGTGCGGCCCGGTGTGCAACCTCCGCGATGGTCCGTAGCGGCGATATCTCGGCGGCGAAGTCGCTCGCCAACGCTCTCGTGGCGGAGAATGGTTACCGCGCGGTCGAGCTTGCGCGCCATGGCATCACCGGTCCGCTGGCCATCCTCGAGCACCCGAACGGGATGCGGGAGGTGTTCACGGCGCTCGATCTGCTTGCTGGCCTCGATGCCCCGATGCCGGACGAGCCGTACATCATGCGGGCGCGCATCAAGGCTTATCCCTGCGTCGCGACCTCTCAGAGCCTGGCGGCAGCGGCCATCGCGCTGCACGCGCGAGTTGCCGCGAGGCGCGACGAAATCGAGCGCATCGTTCTCAGGATGGCGGACTATCCGGTAATCCGCCGCCACCAGTCTGAGCCGGTGCGGAAGATGCCGGATTGCCGGGAGGCTGCCGACCACAGTTTCCCGTTCGTTGCCGTGGTGGGCATGCTCGACGGCGCCATCGGCCATGGGCAGTTCGAGAACGAGCGCTGGGCCGAGCCTTTGACACGCGCCCTGATGGAGCGTGTCGAAATGACGACGGACCCCGATCTCAATGCGCGCTCGAGTGCGGGTTATCCGGCCCGCATCGAGGTCAGCTTCGCGGGTGGCGAGACGATTGCCGCGGAGGTGCTCGAGCCGCCGGGCGGCGGAGCTGGCGGGCTCGATGAGGCGCAGGTGCTGGCCAAGTTCGAGCGAACGACGGAAGGATTGATCGACCCTGCACAGTGCCGGCGCATCATCGACGCCGTCATGTCGCTGGAAGGGAGCCGGGACTGCAGCGCGCTGATCGCTTCCGTTGCAGTCGATGTCGGAGCATGAGGTGCATTCAGATCTTCGGCCGCGCATCCGACTTCGGCCAGCGCTTGCGGCTGTGCTTCAGTCCGAGGCCGGCGAGCAGCGCTGCCATCCTTATCGGCGCGCCGATTCCTTCGACGACCGGCAGGCCGACCTGGTCCTCGAGCCAGTGCGGGTCGACGTGCACCGGACATAGCGTGATGCCGTGCATGATGAGCACGTCCGCCCCGTCTTCCTCGGCGAGCGCCTTGCATGCTGCAACGAGCTTCGTGCGCATGGCGTCCTTGTTGTCGGCCATCTCTCTCAGGTGGAAGCCGACGGCGCGCCGGCCGGCGATCCACGCGTCCATGCCGTACATGCGGGTCATGGTGATCTGCCTCGGTATCGTTCGCTCGTGGTAGCAGACGATGCCGAAGCGGTCGCCGAGCTGCGCCGCGATGTGGAATGTCGACTCGCACGGGCCAATCACGGGAATGTCGACCAGCGAGCGCCCGCCGTCGACTCCGAGGTCGAGCATACCGAGCGGCACCACGGCGTCGTAGCCCTGGCGTTCCGCCTCGAGGAAGGCGGCGTGGAAGTACGGCGCGACGAGCTGGATCTCTGCCGGCCCGAGGCCGTTGTAGGGGCTTGTTGGCACGTTGACGATGCCGACCTCGACTTCGGCGCTGCCGCAGCCCTTTGCGACGGCCTCGCGAAGCCGGCCTTCCTCGGATGGATATTCTCCGACCACGAATGCGACGCGTATCATCGGCTGGTACTCCTGAAGCTGCTGCCCGTGGCGCCCATTCAATCCTCCTTCAGCGCCCGCTGCAACTGATCGGAGAGCGGTTTCATCAGGTAGCTCAGGACCGTGCGGCTGTCGGTCTCGATGAAGATGTCGGCGGGCATGCCGGGGACGAGGGACTTCCCGCCGAGCCGCGCGCCCTGTCCGGGCCCGAGGCGGACGTGCACGCGGTAATACTGGTGTTCCTTCCGTTCGTCGGTGACGAGGTCGCCGGAGACGTTGGTCACCGTGCCTTTGACTTCGGGGGTTGTCCGCTGGTTGAAGCTCGAAAGGCGGATGTTGACGTTCTGGCCCGGGCGCACCTGGTCGATGTCGGCAGGATCGACCCGGCCTTCGATGATGAGTTCTGCGCCGGCCGGCACGATGCGCATGACTTCCTGGCCAGCACTCACCACGCCGCCCAGGGTGTGTACCTGCAGGCCGAGTACCTGGCCGGCGATCGGTGCGCGTACTTCGAGGCGCCGCTTGTCGTCGCCGAACCTCGCAAGTTCGGAGGAGAGTTCGCCGATCTCCCCTTCCATCGCCGCCACCTCGCGCCGCGCCTTGACCATCTGCGTGCGCGGCACCAGGCGCTTTGCCTCGAGAGCCTCGAGATCCTTCAACTCGCTCTGCATGAGTTCGAGCTGCGCCTTCCTGGCGCGAATCTGTGATCTCAGGCCACTGATCTTTTCGTCGACGCGCTGCGGGTCGAGCGCAATCAGCAGCTGACCCTTTTCGACCCGTTGGCCTTCGCGTACGTCGATCTTCGCGACGATTCCGCCTTCGAGATGCTGCACCGACTTCGAGTTGGCTTCAACGACGACCTTGGCTGTGGCAACAACCGCGCCATTGATGTTCGTCATTGCCGCCCATCCTGCGACACCGAACACGAGTGCGAATATCGTCATCGCTGCGCTGCGCAGGATGCTGTCGATCCGCTGATCCTCGCGCATCAGTTCGGCCAGCGGATCTGTACGGTTGCTATCTGCGGTTCCGGCTTTAGGCATGAGCTGCGGTCTCCTTGCGGCGCCTGGCGGCGCTGGCGCGCTTCATGATCTCGTCCTTGCCGCCGAATGCGGCCTGTCTTCCCTCCTTGAGGACGAGCAGCAGGTTCGCATTCTCCAGCGCCTTGTGCCGGTGTGCCATCACGACCACGCATTTGCCGGCTTCGCGCATGGACCGTATGGCATGGGCAAGTGCAGCCTCTCCCTCCGCGTCGAGGTTGGAATTGGGTTCGTCGAGCACCACGAGTGCCGGCCTGCCGAACAGGGCGCGGGCGAGCGCGATGCGCTGGCGCTGGCCGCCTGACAAACTCACGCCACCGTCGCCGACCTTCGTTGCATAGCCGTCCGGCAGCCTGAGGATCATCCTGTGGACGTCGGCAGCTTCAGCCGCCGCATAGATCTCATCCGGGTGTACGTCGGTGCGGAACCTGCCGATGTTCTCTGCCACGGTTCCCTCGAACAGTTCGGCGTTCTGGGGCAGATAGCCGATGTTGCAGCCGAGTTGGTTGCGCGGCCATTGATCCATCGGCGCGCCGTCGATAAGAACGCGACCGCGCAATGGCGTCCAAGCACCGACCAGCACGCGTGCGAGGGTTGATTTCCCCGCGCCGCTCGGGCCGAGCACGCCCATTGCGTCGCCGGGCTCGAGCCGAAAGGACAGCCCCTTGAGTGTCGGCTCGCGTTGGCCGGGTGGTGCCGCAAAGAGGTTTTCGACCGCAATCCGGCCCTGCGGCTCCGGCATCGCCATCTTGCCCGTGTCGCGGTCACAGCCGTCGATCTCCGCTGACAGCCGGCGCAGGCCGTGCCTTGCGGCGACAAATCCGCGCCAATGCGAAATCGCCTGCTCGATCGGCGCCAGCGCGCGCGACATGATGATGGATGCTGCAATCATCACGCCCGGCGAGGCTTGGTTGGCGAGCACGAGATAGGCACCGGCCGCCAGCATCGCGGCCTGCAGGATCAGGCGTGTGAGCTTGGAAAGCACGAGCAACAGTCCGCCGACGTCCGCGGCCTTGGTCTGCACCATCGCTTCGGTGGAGTGCAGGCGGATCATTCGATCGTTGAACCGATCCGCCATCCCCATCGCCTGCAGCGTCTCGGCATTCCTGCGGCCTGCCTCGAGCATCCTGTCGCATTCTGCGGCATGCAGCGTCGCTTCCTTCACGGGCTTGCGGGCCAGCACTTCGTTGAGCAGCGAAAGGACCACGAGGACCGCTGCGCCAACCAGCGCCACGACACCGAGCAGCCAGTGGAACAGGCATACGAGCGCGAAGTAGATGGGTGCCCATGGCATGTCGAACAGCGCCGTCGCACCGGCCCCGGACACGAACTGCCGGACCTGCTGGACGTCGCGGCAGAGCTGATGCGACCGCGCCACGGAAGCCGCGTCGCCTACGTCGAGGGTCCGTGCGAAGACCTGCCGGCTCAGCATCCGGTCCAGTCTCAGCCCGATCCTGACCAGTAGGCGCGACCTCAACAGGTCGAGCAGCCCCATGAACGCGAACAGCCCCACGGCAAGGCCGAACAGTGCCGTCAGCGTCGGCAGGCTCTTGCTCGTCAATACGCGGTCATAGACCTGCAGCATGAAGATCGGCCCGGTGAGCATGAGCAGGTTGGCGAACAAGCTGACGCTTGCAGCGCCGATCAACGCACGCCGGCAGGACGCTGCAGCCTCCGCAAACGAAGTCTGCTGCCCGGCATCGCCCGTTGCCGGCTCACGCGATGCCTCGGTGCGCGGGGCACTCCTCGTCCGCCGCCATGCACCGCCCGTCGCGCCTTTCGCGTCCCTCAGCCAATAGATGCGCGCGCCCGCCGGCGTGTTGTTGGTATCGCCCGCGTCGTGAGTGGCGACGTGATCGTCGCCTGCATTGCCGGCGCTCTGCCACCGCCCGAAGGCGATGAGCACGCTGAGGGCACATGCGATTGCAATGAACATCGCCAGTAGTCCGGCATACAACTCCGAAGCCTGCAGGGCATGCAGCGGTTTCAGGAATGCGACCGCTGTGATCGAGGCCCAGCAGGCTGCAGACAGGCTGCCGATGGCGACCACCATCGCGAGTTCGATGGGCGACAGGTTGGCAGCGAGCGGACGCCGGCGGCCGAGCAGCGGCATCAGCTTGATCTGCATCAGGATGGCATTCGCGGAGAGCAGCGTCGCCGCGCCAAGCTTGAAGACAAGCTT
>JBJOGJ010000205.1:0-7102 GCA_046048295.1 Pseudomonadota bacterium
CGTCATTATCGTCCCTGCTAAAAGAGTTTTACAATCCGAAGACCTTCGTCACTCACGCGGCATGGCTGGATCAGGCTTTCGCCCATTGTCCAATATTCCCCACTGCTGCCTCCCGTAGGAGTCTGGGCCGTGTCTCAGTCCCAGTGTGGCTGATCATCCTCTCAGACCAGCTATGGATCGTTGCCTTGGTGGGCCGTTACCCCACCAACAAGCTAATCCAACGCGGGCCCATCCAATGGCGATAAATCTTTCCCCCGGAGGGCGTATACGGTATTACCCCAAGTTTCCCTGAGCTATTCCGTACCACTAGGTAGGTTCCCACGCGTTACTCACCCGTCTGCCACTCATCTTGCGATGCGTTCGACTTGCATGTGTTAGGCCTGCCGCCAGCGTTCGTTCTGAGCCAGGATCAAACTCTCAAGTTGAAGAGTTTGGATTCTGGACAACTTGGAGGGAATCACTCCAAGGTTACTGCGTAACGGGCACCTTCACACGATACCCACGATACGATTTCTCGCACCGAGGTACCTGGTGATGGCTGAAACGCAGATAACGCCAGATATTCCGATGGTCCAACCCACTAGGGGAAGGACCCGCGCGAACTCCGCCGCCTGCGTTTCCTCTTTCTTCATCTCACTTGTCAAACAGCGACTCGACAAAAACACCTAATCATCAGCCCTTTACGAGGCTGACTTTCGAGACGACTAACTCCCCTGCCGGATGGACCCGGCCGAGAGTGCCGATCTTGATTGAGGATGTTGCCCGTCGAGGGCGGCAGAGCACTGTGTGCCCCGCAACGAGGATGGAAATAATAGCATCCCGGGCACGTTGTCAACTCCTTCGTTAAAAAAAGTTCGCATTTCTGCTTGTGGCCCAAGATCGTCTTGATTCGAAACGAGAAAATCTTCACCTCCTTTGTGGAGGCCGCGCCGCCTTGCAACTTGGCGTGGGCGGAGTTTTGCGGGTATTGTGCAGTCGTGGCCTGCACCGGTGCCCGTAGAGCGTTTCTTGACCGCCCCGGGCGGCCCTATCCAGTCTGGCAGGTCGTGGCCGCGCACGCCATCGCGGAGAATCCGCGATTTTGCCGCGTTCCCGATGTATGAGGGACGCTGGGGTACGTAAAGAGGGGTTCGACACATTGGTCGATCGCAGGCGACATGCGCCGATCGCGAGATCGAGGGTTCCGCGCCACGGGGAGGCTGCGCAGGGGCTGAGCAATGTCTATCGTGGCCGGGCCCGGCGCACGCGCCATGACCTCTACGACGCCGACCACGAGGGTATGCGACGGGGCGGCCATTTCAGATGGCTAATGAGCACGTGCCTGGCAGCTGCGGTCGGCGCCGTGGCGATCGGTGTGGTGATCGTAGGTTCGCTCGACCAGTCCGTGATTTCGGAGGGCGGCCCGACGGTGCTGGAGCGCCTCCGAAAGAGCCATGCCGGCGAAAGCTGGCAGAAGCCTCGCCCGATCGACGGCCTGAAATGGTCGCTTCCGAAGGCCGACCGCCTCATGGTGGCGGCAGACGTTCCGACCGCGCGTCATGTCATCCACGAGCAGGTCCAGGTGCGGAGGAACAACCGGCCGTTCATCCAGAACAGACCCTACGTTCGGATCGTCGCCAATCTCTACGCCCAGGAACTTACCACTGCCGAAAACATTCCGCCCTTCAATCCGCTTCAGCTCTATGCGCCACCGACCAGCGAAAAGGGCGGCACAAGACGGTATGGCACCGACGGCTCGGGGAGCGTTGCCATCAAGGTCGTCGAACTGTTGGGCGGGCTTCTCCCGGCAGAAGACGGGCTGGAGCAGCGCGATCGCGAGGCGATGGAAATCGTCTCCGAGCTCATGAAGGAACTGGACCCGTCATTGATGCGGCGCAGCTTCCAGCCCGACGGCCTCGATGCCTTCACGCGCAATTTTGCCGCCCGCGGCGAGAACAGCACGGAGGGATTCGTCGTTCCGGCCCGCACGACTGTTCTCGAGAAACAGGCACCGGTCGCTGAGGAGCAAGCCGAAAACGATCTGGAAGGCAAGGAAGTGCGCGTCATCCGTGTGGCACGAGGTGACACGCTACTCAGGATCATGCGTCGCCTCGGCGCCGAGTCGTGGCAAGCCCGCGCCATGGTCGCCGCTGCCAACCCGTTATTCCAGGAGAACGAACTTTCCATTGGCAACGAGGTGCACGTCACGCTGGTGCCGTCGCTCACGCGCGAAGGAAAAATGGAGCCGGCGCGCTTCAGCGTATTCGGTGACGGACACATTCATCTTATCTCCGTAAACAGAAATGCAGCAGGCGAATTTTCTGCCAGCTCCACACCATTCGATAGCGCCACGCTGCGAGCTGCGCTAGGCAGCCAGGATGAACTGCAACAGGCAAGCCTTTACGCCAGCGTCTTCGCAGCCGGGCTGCAGCAGGGGCTGACGCCTGAGGCAATTCTGAAGGTCATGCAGATCCATGCTTCGGATACGGATTTCCGACGACGGATTTCCGCTGGCGACCGCGCCGAGTGGTTCTTCGACCTCCGCGATGAGAATGCTGAGGAAAAAGACCTCAGAGAGCTACTATACACCATGATTCAGGCCGGTGGAGAGGTGAACAGGTTCTGGAGATTCCGCAGCCAGGACGGCGTCGTTGACTACTACGACGAGTTCGGAAACAACTCCCGGAAGTTCCTCATGCGCCGTCCCGTACGCGGCGCCAACGTTCGCCTGACTTCCGGCTTCGGCTTGCGATTCCATCCTATCCTGCGATACGCGAGGCCGCACAAAGGAGTCGACTGGGCAGGTCCCAGAGGCACACCCATTCTGGCTGCAGGTAAGGGCATTATCGAGTTCGCAGGCCGGAAAGGCGAATACGGAAATTACATACGCATTCGGCACGCGAACGGTTACAAGACCGCCTACGCACACTTGCACCGCATAGCCCCCAATATCACCGTCGGCGCCAGCGTACGGCAGGCACAAGTAATCGGCGAAATGGGCTCCACCGGCCTCTCGACCGCCACCCACCTGCATTACGAGGTACTCGCCAATTCCCGCTCGGTCGATCCACTTTCCATAGATGTGCCTCGCGAGCGAAGACTCGCCGGACGCGACCTCGCCGAGTTCCAACGCGAGCGGGCACGCATCGACGATCTCGTGCGCCGACAGCCATTCAAGACGATCAGCAACTGGATTCGGCAAGCGTCCAGACCTTGACGCTCGATCCATTATCGCTGGGTCGCGCAATTTCCAGGTAGAAGTCCTGTCCCTCCGAACACAATCAGCAACTGAAAGGCTGAGCCGAAGAAGGTCTCCTAGCCGAAGATAGCCATATTGTACCTGGACCAGGCCAAGGACGCTTGGCACCGCTTCGAAACCCTGCAAGAATCGCCAGCAGTAGGCCGGCCATCGGCCGCTCCGCTACCTGCATTGCCTGGACCCAGGCAGCTCCAAAAACAACCTTCGCAGAAAGGTACGCCCGTGCTGGGGGGAATACTCGCGCTACTTGCCGCGGCAACTTTCGCCGCCAACAATGTCCTTGCCCGACGCGGTGTCGTGTCCGGCTCCGTCTTTCAGGCCCTGGCCATCACCATCCCGATCGGCGTACCGCTGTTCCTGTTGGCTGTCTTGTTGACCGGTAGTTTCGGCGAGCTCTGGCGCTTCTCGATCGACGGCTACGTGTTTCTGGCCCTCGCCGGCATCGTCCACTTCGTGTGGGGCCGCTACTGCCTCTATCGCTCAACCAAGGCAATGGGCGCCAACCTTACCGGCCCGGTACAACAGGTCGCGCTGATTGTGGCGCTGGTGCTGGCGATCGTCCTGCTCGGAGAAAAACTGACGCCACTGCGCCTGATCGGCCTCGCCCTGGTCATTGGCGGGCCGATATTGATCTTCACCGGCAAGGAAGACGGCGAAAAGTCGGAGAAAAAGAACGCCGGTAAGGCCACCGACTTCGTGCCGAACTATACGGAAGGCTACACTTGGGCATTGTTGTCCGCGACAGGCACAGGCATCAGCCCGATCCTTGTCCGCTACGGCTTAGAGAACACCAACGTCGGCGCAGGACTGTGCGCCGGACTCATCTCCTATACCGCAGCAACTCTGGTGTTCATTGTCGTCCTGCTCGTGACGGGACGTGTGGCCCATTGCTTCGATATGGATGGGCGCAACGCACGCTGGTTCGCCTATGCGGGCTTCTTCGTCTTCCTCTCCCAGATGCTTCGCTACTTGGCATTCGTCTTCGCGCCGGTAACCGTTGTAACGCCGCTCCAGCGGCTCACCGTATTGTTCCGGATGTATTTCGGGTGGCTCCTGAATCGGGAATACGAGGTATTCGAGCCCAAGGTCATATGGGCGACTGTTGTGTCGGTGATCGGTGCGATTGCCTTGAGCATGAGCACCGACATCGTGATCGACAATGTTCCGATGCCACAATGGCTGATCGACTTCGCCCGGATGGAATGGCCCTGATGGGGCGTGGCTGGACTGCATCCACTTGAGCAGAAGGCAGCCTGAGTCAAATCTATCTCCGGCAGCACCTGCCCACAAATGGGGGCCACAGTGTTCTGAAGTCAACTCTCTCTTGCCGGAGTTTGATCGCAGCGCGATGTAACACTGGCTCGCCCGCTTGCACCAGCAGCAAGCGCTCTAGTTCTCGTCCATCTTGAGTGCCGCTATGAAGGCTTCCTGTGGGATTTCGACCTTCCCGAACTCTCGCATTTTCTTCTTGCCCGCCTTCTGCTTTTCCAACAGCTTGCGCTTCCGCGTGATGTCGCCGCCGTAGCATTTCGCCAGCACGTCCTTGCGAAGAGCACGGATCGTCTCGCGCGCGATGATCTTGGCGCCGATCGCCGCCTGGATTGGGATCTGGAACAGATGCTGCGGTATCAACTCTTTGAGCCGCTCGCACATTGCCCGCCCGCGTTGCTCCGAACGGCTCCGATGCACGATGATGGAAAGCGCATCGACCGGCTCGCCGTTGACGAGGATCGAAAGCTTGACCAGATCGCCTTCCTCGTAACCGATCATCTGATAGTCGAAGGAGGCATAGCCCCGCGTCACCGACTTTAGGCGATCGTAGAAATCGAAGACGACCTCGTTCAATGGCAATTCGTAGACGAGCATCGCACGGGCACCGGCATAGGTGAGTTGCTTCTGCCGTCCCCGCCGGTCCTGGCAAAGCTTGAGTACTGCCCCGAGATAGTCATCCGGCACCAGGATCGTGGCCTCGATCCAAGGCTCCTCAATACTCCGAATACGCACCGTTTCCGGCATGTCTGCCGGGTTGTGCAGCTCGATCGTCGTACCGTCGTTCAAGTTGATTCGGTAGATGACGCTCGGCGCAGTCGTGATCAGATCGAGGTTGAATTCGCGCTCGAGCCGCTCGGTGATGATCTCGAGATGCAGAAGTCCAAGAAAGCCGCACCGGAAGCCGAACCCCAAGGCCGCCGAACTCTCAGTCTCGAACGAGAAACTCGCATCGTTGAGGCGCAATCGTCCCATGGCCTCGCGCAGGTCTTCGAAGTCGGCCGCATCGACGGGAAACAGGCCACAGAAGACCACAGGCTGGGCAGGCTTGAAGCCTGGCAGTGGCTCCGTGATCGGCGACTTTTCGCTGGTTATGGTATCGCCGACGCGGGTGTCGGCCACCTCCTTGATTGCCGCCGTTATGAATCCCACCTCGCCCGGCCCAAGCTCAGTCAGCAACTCTTGCTTGGGGCGGAAGACGCCGACACGTTCCACCTGATAGGTGGCATCCGTCGACATCAGTCGGATGCGCTGTCCCTTCTTCAAGACACCGTCGATGACACGCACGAGAACGACGACACCGAGATAGGCGTCATACCAGCTATCGACGAGAAGCGCCTTGAGCGGCGCCTTCGGATCCCCGCTCGGCGGTGGCAACCGTTCCACAATAGCATCGAGCACGGCTTCTACGTTCAACCCCGTCTTCGCCGAGATCGGAATGGCATCCGATGCATCTATACCGATGACATCCTCGATCTGCTGTTTGACTCGGTCCGTATCGGCCGCCGGAAGATCCACTTTGTTCAGGACCGGCAGGATATCGAGATTGTTGTCGATGGCCTGATAAACGTTGGCGAGCGTCTGCGCTTCCACGCCCTGCGAAGCATCGACCACCAGGACAGCACCTTCGCAAGCGGCGAGGCAGCGCGACACTTCATAGGCGAAATCCACATGGCCGGGCGTATCCATCAGATTGAGCTGATAGGTCTTGCCGTCCTTGGCCTTGTAGTCGAGGCGAACCGTCTGCGCCTTGATGGTGATGCCGCGCTCCCGCTCAATCTCCATGGAATCGAGAAGCTGCTCCTTCATCTCCCGCTGCGTCACGTTACCGCAAAGCAGCATGAGGCGATCGGACAACGTCGACTTCCCGTGGTCGATGTGCGCGATGATCGAAAAGTTACGGATCAGTGATGGCTCTGTCATGCCGGTTTGTTACCACCGCACGATGAAATGCAAAAGCCGTCTTCGCTGCACTCACAGCATATCTGGCGAGGACGAAGCTCGACTTCCGCCATGCCGATCCTGAACCGACAAGGCCCGGGACGCACCCGGGCTCCTGCAGATAACTGAAGTATTTTGGATCGATCTCAGTCAGAGCTTGAAGCTATCCAGCTTCGCTCCTGCCTTAATCTTTGCCGATAGCCATTTCGGCATGCGACCGCGCCCGGTCCATGTATTTCCCGGCTCCTTTGGGTCTGCATACTTCGCCGCGACCGGCCCCCGTGCCTTGCCCTTGCCGGACCCCACTATTTCGTTCCACGCGATACCCTTTTGAGCAGCCACCTGCCGAAAGTGTTCGCGCAGCTGTGACTTCTCCAGGTCGCGTTTTTCTTGAATGGCACGATCCACCCGGTTCCGCAGGTCCTGCAGTTCTTTCAAGTTCATTTTTTGCAGTTGTTGATCTCTAGCCATACTTGTTCCTGTTCGTGGATACGCCGAATTCAGCTATAGTGGATTAGGAATTTATCGATCAAATATCTTATTATCAACGGCCTGGCAATTCTTCCGAAGAAGCGTGAGTAATAATGACTAATACGGGCAGAACCTCTATATTCACGCCTGAATCGAAAAACATTCGGATATTGTCTTTTATGA
>JBJOGJ010000206.1:0-7045 GCA_046048295.1 Pseudomonadota bacterium
GCGGACTACGGCATTGCCGAGTTTCTTCGTCACCGTAAAACCAAATCTCGGGACGCCACGCTCCGCCATGTCCTGGTCAGCCGACACCTGCCCCGCTCGCTGTTTGGCCTCGAGCAGAAAAGCAGGCGTGCTCCAGCGGTTGCCCCCTCTGACGCTCAGAAATTCGGATCGCTTCTTGATCGTCGCCAGTGTCACGGGTGTCGAAACCCCTGCCGAGCCAACCCGGACGTTCGGGTATTGCCGAGGTAATCAGGCCGACAAGCGCTTCCTGCCCTTGGAGCGGCGGCGTGCAATGACCCGGCAGCCGCCCTTGGTGGCCATGCGGGCCCGGAAACCGTGGCGGCGCTTCCGCACGAGGCGGCTTGGTTGATAGGTGCGTTTCACAAATCGAACTCCGGGTTTGGCTGGATTGCGGTGCGAAACCCGACTGATGGCCAGCCGTGCGCCAATGCAACCCACCGAAATGAGAATTTCGCGGAAGGCCGCTTTATAATGGCGCCGAGACAGACAAGTCAATCGGGTGGCACCAAAAACGCGCGCATTGCCGTCGCGCAACCGCCGCCTCCGGAACTCACAAGCAACTTCACGCCCAATCACGAAGGTTGAGCCCTTTTCACGTGTCGTTGAGACGGCCTTCTTTTCCCGCCGGATTTGAGCAAATTGGGCGTCGGGACCTTCCACTGCCCGAACTCGGACCATTGGAGAGACGACATGAAAGCCTGGCTTGCTCGTGCAACCACAATTGCCGCACTGTCTGCGGCAGTAACTGCTACGCTCACCGGACCGCTGAGCAGTCCGAACACGGCTGTGGCGGCAGAATTGCAGCAGGCCTTCAAGAATCATGCAGGTGTCGGAGCCGGCAAGGTCCTGGACCATTCTGCCTGGTCCGCACTACTCCGGAAATACGTCAAGCCCGGCAAGGATGGGTTGAACCGGGTCGACTATAGTGCCTTCAAGTCCTCCGGGCACAGTTCGCTCAGATCCTATATTGCCATGCTCGAGCGGGTCAGACCCGCCGAATTGGACAGGAAGGAGCAGTTCGCTTTCTGGGCCAACCTCTACAATGCCAAGACGATCGACATCGTACTCGAAAACTACCCAGTTGATTCGATACGCAAAATCTCCATTGGCGGCGGCCTGTTCGGCGCACTGAAGAGCAGCGTCGGCGCCGGCGGTCCATGGAAAGCCAAGGTCATGACAGTCGCCGGACACAAGCTCAGCCTCGATGATGTCGAACACGAGATACTGCGCCCGATCTTCAAGGATCCCCGCGTACATTACGCTGTGAATTGTGCCTCGATCGGCTGCCCCAACCTCCGGCGTCAGGCATTTACGGGAGCTAATCTCGATGCAGAGCTGGATTCCGGAGCAACGGAATACGTGAACCATCCCCGCGGCATTACCGTCGCAGATGGCCGCCTCAAGGCATCAAGCATATACAAGTGGTTTGTAGCCGACTTTGGCGGCACCGCAAAAGGCGTAATCGAACACGTGCGAAAGTATGCAAAGCCCAACCTCCAGGCACGATTAGCGGGCAAGACGGACATCACCGAATACGACTACGACTGGACACTGAACGATACCAGAAATTGATCGGCCACCGATTACAAGGAAGGGATTCCGACATGCCTGCAGCGACTGAACAACCGCCAAGGGCTGCAATCGGCCGCTGGCTGCCACTTATCGTCATAGCCTTGCTGATGGCCATCGTATTCGGCATGGGATGGCACAAGTACCTCTCCTTCAAGACGATCGGTCTCAATTACGAGGCGATGCAGGGCTTCATCGGACAGAACCTTATACTGTCTCTGATCATCTACATGGCAGCCTATATCGTGGTCGTTGCGCTGTCGTTGCCAGGCGGCCTGGTCATGACGCTGTCTGGCGGACTGCTGTTCGGCTGGCAGCTCGGCATCCCGGCAACGGTTTTGGCCGCGACGATCGGTGCAACGATCATCTTTCTCGTCGCTAAGACGTCGTTCGGTGAGTCCCTGGCGGCAAAAGCCGGACCGTGGATCGGCAAGCTCCGGGACGGATTCCAGGAAAATGCTCTGAGCTACCTCCTGTTCCTGCGATTAGTGCCGATCTTTCCATTCGTAGTCGTCAACCTTGCACCAGCCTTGCTGGGAGTACCCCTTCGGACCTATGTTCTCGGAACATTCTTCGGAATTATTCCCGGCACCTCTGCCTACGCGTTGGCCGGCGCCGGACTCGGCAGCATCGTCGAAGCCCAAAACACTGTATACAATGCATGTGTCAAAGCGAACGGCGAAAGCGGGTGCACCTACAATATCGACTTCAGCGCACTCGTAACGAAAGAGCTCGTTTTTGCCGGTATTGCTCTTGGTTTGGTCGCACTCATGCCGGTCGCAATAAACATTTTCAGGAAGAAGAACCGCAACGATGCAGAAGCTTAGTGAAGCCGATCACCAGCCTCTATCGGACGCAGGCAAGGCGGGCGAGCGGGAAATCAGCACCGACATCTGCGTTATCGGCGCTGGCTCCGGTGGGCTTTCGGTGGCTGCCGCCGCCGCAGCCTTCGGGCGCAGTGTGGTACTGATCGAAAAGCACAAGATGGGCGGCGACTGCCTCAACTACGGCTGCGTTCCCTCCAAGGCACTCATCGCAGCCGGCCGGCGCGCGCATATCATGCGATCGAGCGGCGCATTCGGTCTCACACCGCTCGAGCCGGAGATCGACTACCGGGGCGTCCACGACCACATCAAGGGTGTCATCGCTGCCATTGAACCGAACGATTCCATCGAACGTTTCACTGGACTTGGCGTCAGGGTCATCACCGCCACCGGCAGGTTTATCGACAAGCGGACGGTGGAGGCAGGTGAACACCGCATCAGCGCTCGCCGCTTCGTCATTGCAACAGGCTCCTCGCCCCTCGTCCCACCGATACCCGGCCTTTCCGAAATACCCTATTTCACGAATGAAACCATCTTCGACAACAAGACCCGGATCGAGCATCTCATCGTCGTCGGCGGCGGTCCAATCGGCATGGAACTCGCCCAGGCCCACCACCGCCTTGGCAGCAAGGTAACCGTCGTCGAGGGAGCCAAGGCACTTGGCAAGGACGATCCCGAACTGACGGCGCTCGTCCTCGACACAATGCGCCAGGAAGGGGTTGTCATTCGCGAAGGAGCCACCGTCGAAAAGATCGAGGGCGGTCCCAACATCGTGCGTGTTGTAGTGAAGACCGAGCAAGGCAGCGAGACGATCGACGGCAGCCACGTTCTCATTGCGACTGGACGACAGGCAAACCTTGCCGGTCTCAACCTCGAAGCCGCCGGAATCAAGTATGATCGCGGCGGCATCAAGGTGGATGGCGGCATGGTCACCTCCAATCGCAAGATATTCGCCATCGGCGACTGCGTCGGCGGACTGCAATTCACTCACGTAGCGAATTATCATGCCGGCATCGTCATCCGCCGCGCACTCTTCCGCCTCCCCGTCAAGGCAAGTATGGACGCCATGCCCTGGGTGACGTACACCGAACCCGAACTTGCCAACGTCGGCCTGACGGAAGCAGAGGCAAAGGAGCGTTACGGCATGATCAACGTGCTTCGCTGGCCGTTCCACGAGAACGACAGGGCACAGGCCGAGCGTGCCACACATGGGTGCGTAAAGGTGATTACAAACCGAAAGGGACGTATCCTCGGGGCAGCCATAGTCGGCGAGAGTGCCGGCGAACTCATTCAAATGTGGTCGCTCGCGATATCCCAGCGGATGAACATCAAGGCAATGACAGCCTGGACTTCGCCATATCCGACGCTTTCTGAGGTCAACAAGCGGGCTGCCTACCGCTACTACCAGACAGCAGCTAGCAGCCCGCTCGTACGGGCCGTGATTGGTTTCCTGGCCAGGTTCGGCTGAAAGCTAATGAGGAGGTATTCTTGCCTTTCGACCTCAAGCAGGACGTAGGCAGGCTTCTGCAATCTTTCGGCAGCCTTACGACAGCCGCGCAGCGGAAGATCGGCACTCGGGTCCCACCACTCGCGTTTCTTAGAAGGCAGGCGAAGGGAGAGCCGCGCCACTTGGGCCTTTCGGCCAAGCTTCTTCTTCTCACCATCGCATTCGTGATGCTGGCGGAAGTTCTGATTTTTGTACCGTCGGTTGCAAATTACCGAGTCGTATGGCTCCTGGACAGGATTTCCGCGGCACGGATTGCAGCGCTTGCAGCGGATGCGAATCGTGGCGGCACCATTCCGGCCAACGTGAAGCGTGAATTACTCGAGAATGCCAAGGTTCTATCAATCTCGATCAAACTCAACAACGCGCGCCGCATGGTTCTTCAGGCCGAGGAGCAATCGGTCATCGCCCGGCACTACGACCTTCGCCCGCCTAGTCAATCTTCCCTAACCGGCAGCCTAAGTCGACGGTTTGGTCTGATCGCCGATGCACTCGGCGTCTTCCTCGCACCGAAAAACCGCATCATACGCGTACAGGGCCATCCGATGTCCAGCGACAACGGCATGTTTGGCCCGGGCGATTTCGTCGAGATCACGCTGCCGGAGGAACCACTCAGAGCGGCAATGGTCGGATACGCCGTCAACATTCTGCTACTCTCCATCGTCATCTCTATCATCACGGCGGCGCTGATCTATTTCGCACTCGTTCGCCTGCTCGTCCGGCCAATGCGGGCACTTTCCACCAGCATGCTGCATTTTGCCGAGCAGCCCGAGGACCCGGGGCGGATTATCGAGGCGAGCACGCGCGGCGACGAGATCGGCACCGCGGAACGCGAACTACAGCAACTGCAGAAGGATCTCCAGCAGATGCTGAAGCAGAAGGATCACCTCGCGCAGCTTGGTCTTGCAGTCTCCAAGATCAACCACGACCTGCGCAACATGCTGGCGAGCGCCCAGCTCATGTCCGACCGGCTTACCTCTGTCGACGATCCGACCGTCCAGCGCTTTTCTCCGAAGCTCATCGCGTCCCTCGACCGCGCAATCAACTTCTGCGACGCGACCCTCAGGTACGGTCGCGCGGAAGAGGCCAGCCCACGCCGCGAAATGCTCGTATTGGCTGACCTAGTAGGCGAAGTCGGCGATGGCCTTGGACTGCCCCGCGACGGGATGACCTGGGAGGTATCGATCGAGCCCAACATCCTCGTTGACGGCGATCGCGACCAGTTGCATCGCGTCTTGAACAATCTGGTACGCAATGCAGTCCAGGCCCTCGAGTCGATGCCGCCCCCCTCCCCCCGCAGAATATCGGTGAGAGGCTCACGAGAATCCGGGTGGACCCGGATATGGATCTCCGACACTGGCCCGGGCGTCCCCGAGCAGGCCCGTGCCAGGCTGTTCCAGCCGTTCAAGGGGGGTGTCCGCAGGGGGGGCACAGGCCTTGGCCTCACGATTGCCGCAGAACTTGTCAAGGCTCATCGCGGCAGGCTGACACTGGTCGATGCAGCTGAGCGCATAGTTGCCGGAGCTGAGTTCCTAATCGAGATTCCGGATCGCTCAGTGGCGACACCGACTGCGGCCGAAACAAACTGTTCCTAGTTGGCGCGGTCCGGAGCCGTGCCGCCTTCGCTCAATCCTCTTGCACTCTGCTTGAGCAGGTATTAGAAGGTCCGTTCGTCAACGAGGAAAGGCAGTCAATCCTCTTGATCGGCAGGCACCGGTAGCTCAGCTGGATAGAGCACCAGACTACGAATCTGGGGGTCGGGAGTTCGAATCTTCCCCGGTGCGCCATCTCACATTTTTCCATGCAGATGTCTCCTAACACCTTGAATGGTAAGGTGGTTTTTGGGGTTCGAAGTCCTTCGTTTCGGTCGTATGCCAAACGCTCACCGAAGGCGAGTTTGAGCACCGTTCTCTTGTCCTCCAATCTATCGGAAGCCCATAGTTTCCAAGGGTTTGCGAGGAAGCTGCAAGCGAGTTCGAACATTTCCTCAAAGGTACGCTTTGGCGCTGTGCCCTTGGCCAGCTTTTCGCGCGTCACCAGCTTCTTCTGCTCAAGCTCTTTGATGCGTTGCTCGTAGGCGGCAATCGCAACATCGCTCTCGCTGTTCAAGATGCGATCAACCGCTTGGCCGATCTGGCGCTCGACCTTCACGAGGTCGGCTTCCAGCGTCGCCTTCATCGACTTCGCTTGTTCGAGCCGCATGTTCCAAGCGTCTTTGAACATCGCCTTCACAAGCGCGAACAATTCCTTGCTCGGCGTCAGCGTGCGCAGCAGCGCCGCGAACTCGCCTTCGAGATCGTCACGGCGGATCGACTTGCGCGCACTCTCGCAGGATACGTTGTGGCACATATAATAAGGATGCCGCTTGCCGGTCTTGCTCTTCGACCAACACGCCGTCAGAGGCTTGTGGCAGTCACCGCAGACGATGAACCCGCGCAGCGGGAAGTCTGCGTTGATGTCCGCGCGGGCTGGCACCTTCGCGCCGCCCTTCAAGCGGTCTTGGATTTTTTGGAATGTCTCAAGGCTGATGAGACCTTCGTGCTTGCCCTGCCGAAGTGAGATGTCCCAGTTGGGCACTTCTATATATCCCGCATAAGTCACGCGCGTGAGAATGTCGTTCACACGCTGGTTGCGGATTTGTCCGCCGGGCAAGTCTTTGGGGTAGTCAGGCTGGCTCTCAAGGAAGCGCTTCACTTCGGCTTGGGTATCAAGCCGCCCGGAGGCGTAGGCTTCCAGCGCCTCTTGCACGATAGACGCCAAGGGCTCATCGCGCACCAGAACCTTGCCGTGCCCGTCCAGCTTCTCATAGCGATAGCCGACCGGCGCTTGGAAGACGTAATACCCGTTAAAGCACCGCGCCTTCATCCGGTTGAGCGTCTGCTCTCTATTCTTGCGGCTTTGGTGCTGGCTAACGCTGGCCAGAATGTACTCATGCAGCTCGCCGTCGGCATCGTCGCGGAACTCGATGGACGGCGATTCCAAGATGCCGCCCGCCTCAAGGATCGCCGCGCGAAGATCAAAGTGTACCCGCACGTCGCGCGCGAAGCGCGACAGGTCGTCGATGATGACCACATGCGGGTTCCGCCGATCCGAGCGCAGGTAAGCCAGCATGGCTTGCACACCGGGA
>JBJOGJ010000207.1:0-6977 GCA_046048295.1 Pseudomonadota bacterium
ATAGATGATGCGATGGTCCTTGATGTCGAACGGCGCGTCGAAGCCCTTCTCCATGAGCAGGATGACGCGCTTTGCTGCGGCCTGGGCGATGGCCAGTTCATAATAGACGTTGGGGTTGTGATCGGTCAGCACCGCGACGATCAGATCGGCGTTGAGAATGTCTTCGTAGATCTGGTCGGTGATCTTGCCTGGCGCCGTTTTGTGATCGCCACGCTCGCACTTGTAGAGGGTGTCCTGCAGATTGTCCCCCGCTTCGCACGCAGGCTCGATGATGCAGGAAAGAACCGTGTCGGCGTGTTGGCGCGTCGCACTTCCCTCGGCGCCGATCGGGCTGATCACAAAGCAAATTTTGGTAGCCGACGCATTATTTCTAGCAGCGGTGTTGGGTAATTGATCGTCATGCATATGACTGCTCCCAGTTCTCAAAGTATGTCGGGAGCACTGTAACGTGGGTCGCGGCGCATACAAGTAGTGGTCAGCGGCTCGCTTACCGCCAGTTCGTGGTGCCGACGCGCTGGCTCGGCAGGCGGGCGTCGGGGCGGGTCTCGCTTGCGATCTCCGCCGTGTCGATCGCGCGGCCTTTCGCCTCGTCCCTGACGATCGCTTCCGCTACCTGCATGTCCGGACGGATCTGCAGTGCAGGATGATTGTCGGCTTCCTCGAGCAAGGCGAATACCTTGGCTGAGGCGCGGTAGGTCAGGCGGACGAGGTGCGGCTCGACCATGTTCACTGTACGGGTGAGGTAGGGACGGATCGGGAACGGGCGGTAGGAGAGTTCGCCGGGGTGCTCGTCGTCATATTCGGGGGCAGCAACCCAGGAGGCGGCGAAGGCGAAGCGGGAGACGTCGCGATTTGGAAGCGACGGCGGCGTGGCAAAATCTTTTACAGGCGGTGGCGCAGGACGTTTCGGGATGGCATCGAGCGCGGGCGGAGGCTCGCTGGCGAGCGCCGCCAACTCCGTCAGGCGCCGGCGATCCTCTTCGCTCGGTCGTGCTGCCTTTGGCGCCGGCCGGTCGGCGATCCGGGGGGCGGCGATCAGCTTCGGCATGGGGTCGCGTGGGGGAGGGGGCAGTGCGGCTGTCTGCCATTCCTCGGCGGCTGGTTTCGGCGTCGCGGCCGATGGTGCGCGATTGGGGAGCGCATCCAGACCGGCAACCAACGTCGGGCGACGGCCGGAAGTGCGCAGGTCATGGAAGGCTGCAATGCGCTGGGCAAGATTTGCATTGTTGCGCCGAGCGGCGAGGGAATCGATGCGTGAGATCGGCGGGCCCGAGGCGGGGCGGTGTTGAGTCCGGCCGCTCGGGAACAGCAACGCCAATTCATCTCGCGGAAGTCGAGGCCATGCGCGGACTCGGCCCGTATCGACGTGCACAAAGGGGATGGCTGAGGTTGGATAGTAGCCGACGCCGCCCTGCTCGCGGATCAGTGCGGAATAGCGCAACTCGCGGAGCGGTATGTCCGGGAAGTGTACGTCGGCGGCCTCTCCCGTCATGTGCCGGCTCTTCTTCGCCTGCCCGCCGCGGGTCTTGCGGAGCATGGTGTTGGTCTTGGGGGAGCGGTAGCCCGAGATGATGTGGATGGGTTGGCGAGAGCCGAGTTCACGGTGGATCTCCCACAGCAAGTCGATGAGCCTGATGTCCATTTCGGTTGGCGCATCGCGGCGCCAATCGCGCAACAGCCAGTCGATCTTCTTCTTGGCGTCGGGCAGGAGGCGGCCTGCCTTGCGATAGGTGACCTCGAGGGTTTCCTTCGTATGGATGTTGTAAAGCCTGATGGTACGGTCGCCGGGGCCGGCGGCGATCGTCGCGGGGACAAGACACAGAACAGCCAGCAACAGGCCGGTGATCAGCGAGGAGGGAATGCTCGGGCGGGTCATTGAGCCTTCTGTGCCGTTCGTGCCCCTGAACAGGCAACAGACGGGACCCCGCATCAAAACCGTTCAACTGCCTGGTAAGGTGGTGCAGGAGGATTGCGGCGGAACCTGGGAGGCCGGCGGGGCTGCACACGCAGCCCCACAGACGTTCAGTCGTTATTGAAGGCGTTGCGGATCCAACTGCGGTCGCCGGACGACTGGCTGGTCGAGTAGCCGCCACCGCCCCAGTTGCCCCAGCCTGAATCGTAGGTGCGTACTTGTCCGCGGTTCATGCCGACGAGGTCGTCGAGCTTCTGCTTCTTCAGGACGATCTGGTGCGCCTTGCCATCGAGACCCATCTGGATGAGCCGCTCATGGCCGTAGATGTCGCGGAAGAATACGGGCTTGCCGTCGTCACCGACCACCGCCGTGAAGTAAGTGACGTGGACCGGCACCTTCCTGTCGAGCGTGATCGAGTTGTCTTCCTTGCCATTCGCAATAATCGACTTGATGCGCTCAGGCGACCAGCCCTTATCGTTTTCGAGCAGGATTTCGGCCAGCCGGATCGGATCGCGCACACGTATGCAGCCATGGCTGAAGGCGCGCGTCGACTGCTTGAAGAGGTGTTTCGTCGGCGTGTCGTGCATGTATACGTGATGCTTGTTCGGGAACAGGAATTTCACGATCCCAAGAGCGTTCGACCGACCGGGCGGCTGGTAGATGTGGAAGTTGCGAATGTCGGTCATCTGCCAGTTGACGGAGTAGGGATCGACGTCCCGGCCCTTGTAGCTGGCGCGCAGGCCCTGGCGGGAAATCGTGTTCTTGCCACGCACGAGGCCCGGCAGAAGTTCCTTCACCTTGATGCTGTCGGGTACTGCCCAGAACGGATGGAATACGACGAATTCCATCTCGTCGGAAAAGAGCGGCGTCTGGTTCTGTACCTTGCCCGTAATCACGCGCTCCGTGTGGAGTGGCTTGCCGTCCTTCATGACGCGCACCTTGAACTCCGGCACGTTGGCGGTGATGTGGTAGTCGCCGAGCCGCTCGGGCATCCAGCGCCACATCTCCATATTGTAGAGAATACGTGCGCGGATTTTCTTCGGGTCGGTATCGGGCTTGGCCTGGCTCTTCGTCTTCGATTTGCGGGGCTTCGTGGGCTCGTCCTCGACCACCTGCTGGATGCCGGTCAGCGTTGCGACCTGCTCGGGCGTGGCATCACGCAGCTGCAGATATAGCTGTCTCAATTTTTCGAACTGGGGATGCTGCGGATGCAGGGCCTTGAGGGCCGCCGCCGCGTCCTCGCCGGCACTCAGGCGGGCAAGAACCTGCTCGGGGGGCAGTATCGGGGGCTTGCGATCGATGTTCAGAGAAAGACGGTTCGGGTCGTAGCGCCCGCCGCGCGCATCCCGGGCATAGCGCAGGGTCGCCGCAGTAAGTGCCAGTTCGGCATCGAAGCGGGCGTCGGGATCGTCCGCCGGGGCGGCCGGCGCCTGGTAATCGGAACTGCGGAGGCCCCAGTCATCGGCCTTGGACAGTTCGGCGATCACGGCGCGCGCGCGATCGTTGAAGCCGTTGTCGTCGGTCCAAATGGGTGCATTGCTGCGGCCGGCGTAGAAGGCTGCCACGCCCTGACGGAGCGGGCGCATGTCGCGCGGCCAGTTCCAGGCATTCAGCCGGCGCGAGAATTCGATGCCCGGCACGTCCCTCGCCAGGGTTGGCGGTGCCGGGGGATCCGGCTCGTTCGCCACTGTCGGAGTGGCCAGGAAAATGCTGCCAACGCAACAGGCTACAACGTATCTCGTCAGATGCATCTCAGGTTCTCCCGCACACTTGGCGCGACCATAACCAATGGGGATGGCGAGTGCCACACACCGTCACGTGATCCAGGCAGGCGTTACCTGCTTAGATGCGAGGTGTGGCAGAAGTGCAGCAATCCATAACAGCTGCTGCACTATCACCGCAATCCACCGATGGAATTGGCGGAAAGGATCTGGTCGAGGATGCGGCTCAGTTCGCCCGCGGCTCGAGGCCGTACTCCTGCATCTTGCGATAGAGGGTCGAGCGGCCGATGCCGAGGCGCTTTGCTACCTCGGTCATGTGGCCACGGTAGCGGCCGAGTGCGAGGCGGATCATGTCGGCTTCGACGGCTTCGAGTGGACGCACTTCGCCCTCCTCGGAGATTGCCGGGATGCCGAGTGCCGAGTGGCCGTCCCGGGCAGCCAACTCGACGGTCTTGGGAACCGTCGCCTCGGCGCCGATAAGTGCCGGGCCGGTGTAGATCCGGCGATTGGCGTCGGGAGCCGGGGCGGGCGGAACCTCCGGGTCGAAGCCTTTCACGTGCGCTGCGATCTGGGGGAATTCGGCGCACGACAGCTCGTTGCCGTCGGCGAGCACGACAGCGCGGAATACGGCGTTTTCGAGCTGACGGACGTTGCCCGGCCAGGTGTAGGCATTGAGCAGGCCGAGCGCCTTGTCGGAAATGCCGGAGATTCGCTTGCCTTCCTCGGCCGTGAATCGGGCAAGGAAGTGGAAGGCGAGATCGGAAACATCGTCGAGGCGCTCGCGCAGGGGGGGTACCCAGATCGGGAAGACATTGAGGCGGTAGTAGAGATCCTCGCGGAACTTACCCTCTTTTACCAGATCGATCATGTTGCGGTTGGTTGCCGAGATCAGGCGGAAGTTGACCTTGACCGGGCGCTTGGAGCCGACGGGGTCGATCTCACCTTCCTGCAGCGCGCGGAGAAGTTTCACCTGGGCCTCTAGCGGAAGCTCGCCGACCTCGTCCAGGAACAGTGTGCCGCCATCGGCCTCCTGGAATTTGCCGATCCGCTTTTCGACGGCGCCGGTGAAGGCACCCTTTTCGTGACCGAACAGAATGGATTCGACGAGGTTCTCGGGCAGCGCACCGCAGTTGACCGTCACGAACGGGCCACCGGCGCGTTCGCTCTCGCCCTGGACGGCGCGGGCGATGAGTTCTTTGCCGACACCGGATTCGCCTTCGATCAGGACGGGAATGTTGGACGATGCCGCGCGCTTGCCAAGCGTGACGACGCGCTGCATGGCCTCGCCGCGAATGATGAGGTCGGAGAAGGTGAGCTTGCCTTCCGAACGCTTCTTGATACGGGTGATCTCGCCTTGCAGCGCCTCGATCTTGAGGGCGCTCTTGATCGAAACTTCCAGGCGCTCTGGGCTCGCAGGCTTGACGACGAAGTCGACTGCGCCAGACCGCATGGCCGATATGGCCGCTTCAATGGAGCCATTGGCCGTAAGCACAATGATCGGGGGAATGCCGGGCTTCGTCTTGAGCTGCTCGAGGACGGCGCTGCCGTCGGTGCCCGGCATGACGAGGTCGAGGAGGACCAGGGAGATGCCGGTTGCGTCGGCGGCCAGGAGGATGTCGAGGGCCTGGTCGCCGGAATTCACCGATTTCGTCTCGAAACCGAGACGCTTGACTGTTTCTTCGAGGATGCGCCGCTGAACGGGTTCGTCGTCGACAATAAGGACGCGCTTTGCCATTTGATACTCTACTCGTACGCTACTTGTTACACGGTGCCGGCGGAACGAACGCGCTGCCAATGCATCCAGATAGGGACAGTGCCGGAGAAGGGTAAATACTCCGTTGCGAATGCGTTCAGTGTGACGCCTTTTGTCGGGGAGAGTGCCTGGAGGGATACGCCGGGGTGTTGCGCTTCGAGACAGGATGCATCAAACGGGCGGTTGAACCTTAACGGATGTTTGCCCACCTGCTAGTCGGAAGGTCCGAAACCACCAGCGCGCGAGGATACAATGGCGTCTGCAACTCAAAGCGATCTCGGCCAGTTGCCGGAGTGGAACCTCACCGATCTCTATGCCTCGCCGGAAGCGCCGGAGGTCGGGCGTGACCTGGACAAGGCGGAGACCGAGGCGCGGGCGCTCAAGGCGGACTATCAGGGCAGGATCGTTGGGCTCGGGGCCGACGGAAAGGCGTTGGCCGATGTCGTCAGGCGCTACGAGGCATTGTCCGATGTGATGGGGCGCGTCGGCTCCTATGCGGGGCTGCTTTACGCCGGTGATCGCTCCAACTCGAAGCTCGCCAAGTTCCACGGCGATACCATGGAGCGGCTGACAAAGATTTCGTCCGACCTGATCTTCCTCGAACTCGAGCTCAACCAGATCGGGGATGCCGAACTGGCCAAGGCGCTCAGCCACCCAGACCTCGCCAAGTACAAGCCTTGGTTCGAGGAACTCAGGAAGGAGAAGCCCTACCAGCTCGAGGAGAGGATCGAGCAACTGTTCCACGAGAAGTCGCAGACGGCGCGGGGGGCGTGGAACCGTCTGTTCGACGAGACGATGACGTCTCTGCGGTTCGAGGTCGAGGGCGAGGCGCAGCCGCTCGCGATCGAGCCGACACTGAACCTGTTGTCGAACGCCGATCCGAAGCGGCGCGAAGCGGGCGCGAAGGCGCTGGCCAAGACGTTCGGCGACAATATCCGGTTGTTCACGCTGATCACGAACACGCTTGCCAAGGACAAGGAGATTTCCGATCGCTGGCGCGGCTTCAAGGACGTTGCAGATGGACGGCATCTCAGCAACCGTGTCGAGGGGCCGGTGGTCGAGGCGCTGGTCTCAGCCGTGAAGGCCGCCTACCCGAGGTTGTCGCACCGGTATTACGCCATGAAGGCGAAATGGCTCGGGATGGACAAGCTCAACACCTGGGATCGCAACGCGCCGCTGCCCGAGAAGCCGGAGCGGACGATCACATGGCCGGAGGCGAAGGACATCGTGCTCAAGTCCTACGCGGGGTTCGATCCCGCGATGTCGGATATCGCAGCGCGCTTCTTCGACCGGCGCTGGATCGATGCGCCGGTGCGTCCCGGCAAGTCGCCAGGGGCATTCGCGCACCCGACGGTGCCGTCCGCGCATCCCTACGTGCTGCTCAACTACCAGGGCAAGTCGCGGGACGTGATGACGCTCGCCCACGAGCTCGGTCATGGGGTCCATCAGGTGCTCGCGGCCCAGCAGGGTCCGCTGCTGGCGCATACGCCGCTGACGCTTGCGGAGACGGCCTCGGTGTTCGGCGAGATGCTGACCTTCCAGGCGTTGCTCAAGGGAGCGACGGACAGGCGTGAGCGCAAGGCTCTGATCG
>JBJOGJ010000208.1:0-6971 GCA_046048295.1 Pseudomonadota bacterium
GCGCAGTTTGATGGTGCCGCGGCTCTTGGGATGAATGAGATTGACGCGGACCCCGCAGCTATCCTTGTTTGGTTTCCAGACACCGGGAAACCAGAGGTGGGGATGCGCATTTACCGCACGGAACATGAGCTGCACGTCGGGGACGCCTAAGCTTTTATCCAGACGCAAATAGCCATGCAGTCCGCCGGGGAGCATCGTCGCAGGCCCAGTGCCGAACAAATGTGCGCGGATCATGCTGATGGTCATGCGGTCGGCGCGGAGCTGGGCCTGGAACGGTCCAGGGACAGGCCGTTCTGCAGAAACCATGACACCAAGGTGATCCTGCAGGTTGGCACCCACGCCGGACAGGCTGCACACAGTCTTGATGCCATGGCCTTGCAGGGCGTCAGCGGGGCCGAGCCCCGAGAGCATGAGGATCTGCGGTGTGTTGAAGGCGCCAGCTGACAATATCACCTCGCGCTCAGCCAGAATTTCCTCTGAACGCCCTGCACGCACGGCGCGAATGCCGATGGCGCGGCGTCCTTCCAGCATTACCGAGGCTACGTGTGTATTGGTCATGAGCGTGACGTTGCCACGTCGCATCGCCGGACGAAGGTAGGCATCGGCGGCGGTATGCCGGCGGCCGCTCTTGATCGTGAATTGGCCGCGGCCCATGCCATCCTGCGCGGCGCCGTTGTAGTCCTTATTGTAGGGAAGCCCGCACTCGCCACCGGCCTCGATGAAGGCTTCGAGCAGGGGATCCTTGGAACTCGCCGGGACGATCGAGAGCGGGCCGTCGCCGCCACGGTATTCGTCGGCACCACCGGCCCAGGTCTCGCTGCGTCGGAAGTAGGGGAGCACTTCGGCGTAGGACCAGCCCGTCAGTCCGGTTGCTGCCCAGCGGTCATAGTCGCCGCGGTTGCCGCGTACGTGCGACATGTGATTGATCGCGGTCGAGCCGCCGACGACTTTGCCACGCATGGCCTCGATTTCCCGGAGGCCGGTTGTCTCTTCCGGTTCGATGTCAAAGCCCCAGTCGTGACTACGCCTGGCATGCATGCGTCCCATGCCGAGCGGAATGTGGATCAGCGGATCGCGATCCTGGCCGCCGGCCTCGATGACGAGGACGGACACGTCGGGGTTCTCGCCGAGCCGTCCGGCGACGATGCAGCCAGCGGTGCCGGCGCCCACGACGATATAGTCGAAAGTCCGCCGTCTACGTGACGGGGCGTCATTCGAGACCATAGAAGCGCCTCGGGTTGTGCCAGAGGATCTTGTCGACAGTGGCAGCGCCGATGCCGCTTTCATCGCGCAACAGGCGTAGAGCCTCGATTTCGGTCGAGCTGTCGGAGTGACCGTAGTCGGTGCCAATGATGAGGTTGTCCGGGCCGACAGTCTTCAGGATATGCGGCAGGTCGTCCTTTACCTCGCAGGTCACATAGATGTTATTCGCACCGAGAACATCAGCGGGAAGATCCTTGCCGCGCCGCGCGAAACGCTGCCTGAGGTCGTTCAAGACGTAGGGAAGCCAATTGGCGCTTGCTTCGATGAGGCCCCAGCGGACCTTTGGAAAGCGTGACGGCGTGCCGTGCATGATAAGCGAATGGAACGCGCCGATTGTCGGCAGCTTGAACTTCGTGAAGGTCGTGTCCTTGGTGTAGAAACCGTGGGTCGTGAAGCTGCCATTGCCGAGGTGAATGGCGATCGGGAGATCGAGATCGCCTGCGATCTCGTAGAGCGGATCGAAGTAGTTGTCGGTGATGGGGCGCTCGTTCTCGAGGCAGCGCATGAAGATGCCGCAGGCGCCGTTCTCTTTGCAGTACTCGAGTTCAGCGCGCGCCTTATCGAGGGACAAAATCGGCGGTACGGCAACCCATCTCAGCCGCCCGCGGCCCATCTTCCAGATGTCTGCAAGCCAACGATTGTAGCTGCGGCAGAGGGCGAATTCCATCGGTGCGCGATCGACGATGGGGCGCAGCATGAGCGTTGGGAAGAGGATCTGGACGTCTACCTCGAGTTCGTCCATGTGCCTGATGCGGGCTTCGATGTTGCGCATCTCCCGGGACTCTTCCGGGACATCGACTCCGAGGTTCTGCTCGCGATCGTGGACGCGGCCGTCCACCAGCCAGTACTCGCGTTTGGCGTGGCCGTCGGTGTTTCGCGCCTCCGTGCCACTTTGCTTTGCGAGCAGGGCCGGGCTGAACGACTTCTCATGCGGCTCCAGGTAGCTCCAGGTCTCCATGGTCTCGATGACGTGTGCATCTGAATCTATCGTCGGCAAGTCGTCCTCCCATTGGTCGCGTCGGGCCGGCAAGAGCGTAGCCGGATTACTTTATGACTTCGCGTGCCGCGGCAACTATGTCGGGTCCAGCTGAATAGACATCGGCGGTGTTGCGCGCCGCTTCATCGCCAGTGAGAGGGCTGAGCGGGCGCTTGCCCTTTTCCGCCTCGGCAACGAAGGCGGGGTCCTTCATTGTCGAATCGAACGCGCGGCGCAGCGTCTCGATCCTGTCGTTCGGAACCGAGAGCGATGCGACGTAGGGGCGGGCAGTCTCGCTGGCTCCGAGGAGCAGGGTCAGGATCTTTTTCTCGCGTTCTTCTTTGACGAGATCGCCTACGAACGGAATGTTGCCCATGCCTGCGGTGCGCGAGCGCGAGAAGGCCACCAGTGGCACGATCCTGTTGTCACGCACCCACCCTTTCGGAATGCTGCCCCAAGAGCCGCACGCGCCGTTCAACTCGCCGCGTTCGACGGCGATGCGCTGCTCGGAGCTGCCAGGGTAGCCGGAGATAATCTGGACCTTGGCCTTGACCATGTTCTTCAGGATTGCGGCGGTGTTGTACGCATTGGAGCCCGGGCCGGAAGCGCCCACTATGAGCGGTGCTCCATCGAACAAGTCCTTCCAGCTCTTGTAGGGTGCCGTGTGCCATGCATAGCAAAGTCGCTCATCTCTTGCGATGCTTCCTATCCAGGCAAGCTTCCTGAAATCAATGTTGATCTTCTTGGGGTCGATAAGCGAAAGCGGTATGATATCCGGACCGAACAAAGCGATCATGGTGCCGTCGGTCGGCGCGCCTGAATTCAAGAACGTGACGGCCTTGGAACTGGCAGCTCCGGGCATGTTCTGGACGACGACCGTTGGCTTGCCCGGAACATGGTCGCCGAAATAGCGGGCCAACATTCTGGCGTAGGTGTCGTGACCGCCGCCGGAGGTGAAGCCGATTGCAATCGTAATCCTTTTTCCAGAATAGAAGTCTTCAGCGGCAACACCACCCGAATGTGCTGCGAGCGCCATAGCCGCCAGCGCCGTCGCGCCCAGCGGACCGAGCGCCATTGCGGCCCTCGTCCTGATCCCAACCATTCCAGCGTTCCTCAATTTTTTCAGTGCGTGGATCTCGGCGTCCACTGGGGAGCAGTTTAGGACCAGTCTGCGCGGTCGTGCAACAGGTAGGGACAATACTGAGCAGGTCGCTCTGAGGGTCTCAATTGTGGCTGCGTTGGGCGGGCGCTAACCGAAAAAAGAGCGCATGATAATCGTGGATCTTGCCCGTCTCGTGGCCGGTCAAGCGGGTGGATGGGATGCGGCAAGGTAACAGCGATTGGCTGTGACAAGCGCCTTTGCGACGTGCTAATGAGCGCTTCCTGGTGCCAAAGACTAGCTCGGAGTGAGAGCCCATGACGCCGCAAGAACGCGATATGATCACCGATCTCTTCAACCGAATGCGTGAGCACGCCAATATCCCAGTGGATCAGGAAGCGGGGGCTCTGATCGGACAGCTTACCAGCAAGCAGGCCAATAGCGCCTATCTCATGGTGCAGGCGATCCTCGTCCAGCAGCAGGCGCTCGAGGTTGCCAACGAGAAGATCGCAGAAGCGGAGGCCCGGGTCGCGGAGATGGAGGCGGCGGGCCGCGATGCGGCGCCAAGCGGCGGCAGCTTCCTCGGAGGGGTTACGTCTATTTTCGGCGGTGGGGCCGCACGTCAGGGTGGCACGTCGGTTCCGCCGGTTGCGGCCCAGAGCGGTGGCGAACCTGTTCGGCGGCGGCGAGATCGGGAGCCATTGGTGGACCAAGCGGAATCCGCCGATCGCCGGCAATCGGCGCAGCAGCCGGCCGCAGGCGGCAGCTTTCTTTCCCAGGCGATGACGACCGCGGCCGGTGTGGTTGGTGGTGTTCTCGTTGCCGACGCGCTCAAGGGCATGTTCGGTGGCCAGAGCGGCAGCGCCCAGGCGGCAGGCTCACTGTTCGGCAAGCCGGCGGAGGACAAGGTCACGAAGGCCAGTGCCAAGGATGATGAGGATGATGAGGACGAAGACGAAGACGAAGACGAGGACGAGGACGAGGATGACGACGACGACGAAGATTACGATGATGATGAGGACGAAGACGACGACGACGGCGATATAGACGCGTGAGGTATTGCCGCGGGTCAGGAAACGAGCAGCAAGGTGCCGGTGCGGTAGGCGGAGTAGGCAAGCGCGAAGAGAGCGTAGCAGCCCTCAGCGTTCTTGGTCCTTACCTATTGAGCGGCTCCGGCAGCGCCTTGTCTTCTGCGATGAGGCGACGGGGTGCTCAATAAGTCACAAACCAACTGTCACGTACCGTTGGTGGCGCGCTGCTGGAGCCGGGCCATGAGACCGGTGCGTTCGGTGGCGGAGCTGAGGATGGCGCCAAGGAGTTCCGAATAGCGCATGCCGGCAAAGCTTGCCATCAGGTTCTGCTTCCCGTCCCAGCACCAGCCGGGGTTTGGGATTCAATCCATTGATTTCGATGCTTGGCGCGTGAACCAATCCCAAAGTATTTCACGACGCGATTCCCGTATACAATACTCAAACCCAAACTTACGAAGCAAACTTCTTGGTCCAGGATTTTCCGTTCTGACACGCGCAGACAGCTGCGAACATCCAAACTTAGTGACTAACTTCGAAAATGCTAAGTGACCATAACCTTGTCCTTGGTAGGGCCTAAAAACAGCAAGGCCAGAAATGTATAGGCCGAAACATTCTGCTGGAGCGTCTGTGGGCATAGTCGAGATCTGGTAGTTGGCGATCCATTCATCGCTTCTCGTAAGGATCCATACGCGATTTCCCTTCACTTGGTAGTCCAAATACTCGGATGCTGTGATACAGTCATCGGGTGGGTAGACCAAATGTTCTAGCTCTACTAAACGCTGATAGTCCGCCTCTTCTTGGATCTTCAGCCAACGTAGATCGTTGCTCTTGTCTACTTGCATCAAAAGCTCATCTTATTCCAGATCGTGGGGCCCCCGACCATTTTGTTCTCGCTTGCTACGTACTGAGCCCATACTCCTTCAAGCGTGTTACTATCATTTGCTAGGCGAAGAGCAACTGTGCCTTTTAGGCCTTCGTCGCGCCCCAATCCAGAGAAGACGAATGAAACTGAGAGTTCTGACCACCAGCCTTCCAAATTAAAACTTCCCTGTTTGTGGTTCAAGCCTTTAGCATAGAGGCGATGGCCAAGAAGTTCATGGATATCTACCACATCTTCGGTCTCCCATACTGACGTGTTCATGTCGTCGTATAGCCATGGTTGGGACGTTTGAATCCACCTACAGTGCCATTGACCGAGTAAACTAGGTAGTTGTTGATCGAGTGCCGTAATGTCTCGCATTAGGTGGATGGCGTCGCTTCTAAAGTCGCGGCCCGGACGGAGTGCTATGCCGTGCAGGTCTGCCAATTTTGAGAGCTGTGGAGGGAGAGCGCTTGCCAAATTCGGAATGGCCGTCAAGAATATAGGAATTATTCGCTTCTCCGATTTAAGCGCGGTCTCAATCTCAAACCGCACCAAGTCGTTTGGATCTTCAATCCGTCGTATTCCGTTTTCACTAGTTAGTGTCAGCCAAGTAGGTCCGATAATCGGAAGAAACACTGTTGTTTCTGAAATAACTGTTGCTATTTTTTCTCTGAAATCGTGACCCCCTTCTATAGTATTCGTGTCGAAAAATACGTTGTTCCTACCAAAATGGTCGGAGAGATAATCATCTAGTCGGCCAGCAGCATATTGGCTATCCTGGCGGCGGTATGATATGAATATTTTCATGTGCTAGTCGTTGTTTCGTTGTCAACAACTTGATTGACGGACTGGTTACAATTGTGGCTCAGAAGGAAGCCGTCGAACTCAGCATCGAACTCGCTGTAGTTGCAAGTTATTTCTTCTCCGACATCAATGTCTCGGATTGCCCAACCTCTATCGGGTTGGGTGAAATTTGTGTTCGGATTGAGATCATGGTTCATGAACCGACCATTGTCCATTTCCAAGACGATGATGCTTGGGGTCTCCATATGAGGATAGCCGTATCTTGCTAAGTATTCGCGGACTTCGTGAGGGAAATTAGCAACGTCATCTTTATTGAATCGGAGGTCAAAGCGTTCATCAAGTAACCAGATTATGGTCCCGGCAGGAATACGCTCTGCAGCGAATACGCCAACGCCTTCGATAGTACTGTTGCGGATCGTTGTTTTGACGGTCATCATGGTGTGAGTGTTTCTTGAGTTAGAGTATAGCTGGCGAAGGGGTGGTAAATGCTCGAGTCATACTTCGGCGTGATGTCGGTTGCCTGCTGGATGAAGTCGACCTCGAGGCGCGTGTTCTCGGAGTTTTCGACAACATCGCCGTCCGTCTTCACGTAGACGGCATTGAATAGCTTACGCCACCACTCGTCCGGCAGGTGCTGCTCGAGATCCGCAACCGGACCGAGGCTGCGTTGCGGCGCGGGGCGCCGCGCCCGCTTCGTGCGGGCCTTCGTCGTCGTCATATTCTGACAGTCTGCTCCACAAACATCCCAAACGGATGCCTTGAGGGAGGTCGAGCATGCGTGGAAAATGGGCGGCTTGCCGCCGGAACCGACCGCGCGTGTAGAGACCCTCTTGGCCTCATCTCTCCACCTCGTCGCCGGTGTGCCATGCGCTCGTTGGAGAGTTTCGCAAAGCAGATGGTGCGCCAGCGAAGGCGTTCAAGAGACGAAGATTCCAT
>JBJOGJ010000209.1:0-6948 GCA_046048295.1 Pseudomonadota bacterium
ATACGCATCAACAAAGGGCCTGGTGGGCATCGCCCATGACGGTGAATTGCAGTTTGCACCCTGCACAACGCAGATGGCCGCGTAAAGGTGCCCGCCCGAACGACGTTAGCCGTCGCTATTCTTGAAGCCGGAGCCGCCCTCGACCTTCCATCGCTTCACGGCTCCGACATCGACGTCGAAAAGGTCGAGCAGACGGCCGACGGAATGGTTGACGATGTCATCGAGGGTTTGCGGCCTCGTATAGAAGGCAGGCATCAGGGGGGCGATGATAGCCCCCATCTCCGACAGCGCCAGCATCGTCTTGAGGTGGCCGGTGTGCAGCGGTGTCTCACGTACGGCGAGCACGAGGCGACGGCGCTCCTTCAGAACGACGTCGGCGGCACGCGAAATGAGCGACCCGGTCACCCCTGAGGCGATCTCGCTCATCGTTCGGATCGAGCACGGCACGATAAGCATGCCCACGGTATGAAACGAGCCGGAAGAGATCGAGGCGCCGATGTCGCCGATGGGATGGCTCTCATGCGCAATCTCGCGCACGTCCTTGGCCTTGAGTTCGCTCTCGTAGCCAAGAGTCATCTCGGCCGCCTTGGTCATCACGAGGTGCGTGTGAACACCGGTTTCACGGAGAAGCTCCAGCGTGCGGATGCCGTAAATGATGCCCGACGCGCCGCTCATACCGATAATGATTCGCTTCTGCTGGGACGTGCTCACCTTATAGTCACCTCGTTTCGGGGCTCCGAGCGAGCCGTACATCGTTCGGGCAAACCTTGAATACGCTGGCGCTCGTCCAGCGGATCATCGACCGGCAGCAGCTTTGGCCATAGCGGCTTTGATGACCGCATTCTGGGCGTTGGCATCGAAGGTCTGGGCGAGCACTTTAGCATAATGAGCGAGATTGTCCCCTGCCGCGTCCTCGAATGCGGTTGAGGCTGCACCGATTTCCCTTGCTGGGCGAAAGGCGTAGAGAGCCTCCTGCTGGAGCCGCTCGGCTTCGAGCTCGATGGCCTTGACCTTGGTGCGCAGGGCGGCGGCAGCCTCGGTGTCGAGCAGGCCTGGCGGTGACTTGAGCGCCCGCCGAGCTGTCCGCAGCGGCACGACGACATCGGCCCGCCAGCCGTCCACGGCTTCGACGATCGCCCTCACGTCGGCCAGATCGAGCTTGCGGCCCTCGCCGGCCAGCCAGAGCAGGTAGAGCATGACATTGACGTCGACGCCTGCTTCGTCCTGCAACCTAATACAGGCATCTGGCACACCCGGCGTGCCGTAGACGCCGAGTGAGAAGTTCCAGAACGGCGAGCCGGTCAAATCTTCGTCTCCATCAATGCGTTCACATGTTTCGCCGTTGCTGTCGGCTGCTCGAGAGGCGCCGAATGACCGGCGCCAGCGACGAGCGCGAGCTTGGCGCCGCCCGTCCCGAGTCCTGCCGCGAAGGCTTCGCCATGGGCTCTGGGCACGAGGCCGTCCTTCTCGCCCCAGACGACGGCAGCAGGCATGCTGGCGCGGTACAGCCGGTCACGCAATGAGCGATTGTAGAAGTAGGGCGGCTTGAAACCGACGAAGGAGCCGAGCCGCAGCATTTCGTAGCGTCGCACTTCGACGTCGATGTTACCCCGTCCGTTCGGGAAGTACTCGAGCGCCAGCGGTGCATCCGGGCTCTGGAACAACAGTCCGCGCAATGTCCTGTAATCGACGCCGCGCTCCGGCTGTGCATGCATGAAGACGTCGGCGGTTGGTGCGCCCTCGACGAATAGGCCCATGGCGTCGATCAGCGCCAGCCGCTTTACGCGTTCGGGTATGCGCACCGCAACTTCGGCAGCGATCCAGCCGCCGAATGAATGACCGACGAGGTCGAACCGATCGAGACCGAGTGCATCGAGTACTTCGAGCCAGTGGAAGACGACGTCTTCTATGCCCCAGGTGCTCGTAAGGTCGTCGGAACCGTTTACTCCAGGATGAGCTGGCGCCAGCACGTGCCGACCGGCGGCGAGCGCCTTGTGGAAGGGTTGCAGCCCGTCGGTGACGCTGTGTATGTCGGCCCAGCCATGCATGTAGACGAGTGGTTCCCCGGAGCCGGCCTCGAAGACTTTGACCTTGCGGCCTCTGACGTCGATCGTATCGTTGCTCAAAGTGCCGCCTCCTTCGCCAGGGCTTCGTCGAGTTCGGGGAACTTCCTGCCGTAGGCTTCCGCCGAATAGGCCTTCAGGCGAGGCGCCACTTCGTTCTGGAAGAGCGTCATGCTCTTGCGGGCGAGATCGTCGCGCATGTTGCCCATGTGGAACTGTATGAGAAGGTGGCCGACGGGGGCTGCGTCGATGACAGCCTTGAATTTCTCGAACACTGTGTCGGGACTGCCGACCATGATCGACGCCGAGCGCTGCAGGTCATCCCAGTCCTCGCTGTCGCCTAGCAGCGGCGTGGTGGGATCCGTATGCTCGAGGTAGCCTCGGAATTCGTTGGGCGGAATGTAGGGCACGCCGGGCCCAAAGGTGAGTTGCCGGCCCTCGCGCCGCTGGTGTCCCTTGAGGCAGTTCTTGAGGAAGTACCAGATGCCTTCCTTCGATTCTTCCTGCGCCTGCGCATCGGTCTCGGCAACGTAGGTCGACATCAGGATGCCCATGCGGAAGGGATGGTACTTCGCACCATGCTCTTCGAGAACGCTGGCGAACAGCTGTTGCGACTTCGCGGTTGCGCTGCCGTGGCTGCGCGAAGAGAGGAAGTAGCAGTAGCCGTGCTTGGCGATCTGATGCAGCGTGCCGCGCGAGCGGGCGCCCGGAATCCAGATCGGTGGGTGCGGCCGCTGCGTCGGCTGCGGCCATGGATTGACGTAGCGAAGCGGATAGCTCTCGCCCTCGAATTCGAATGGACCGTCCTCGGTCCAGGCGCGGCGGATGAGTTCGACCGCCTCCCAGAACTGGTCGCGCGATGCGGCTGACGAGATGTCGTAGTTGAAGGTCTCGGGTCCTGAGCCCGGTGCGAAACCGGCAATAATTCGCCCGTCCGACATGTTGTCCAGCATCGCGTATTCCTCCGCGATGCGAAGCGGGTTCATGTGCAGAGGCAGCAGGTTGCCGAGCACCACGATCTTGCCGCGCTTGGTCTTTTGCGTCAGGGCGGCGGCAATGATGTTCGGCGACGGCATCAGGCCGTAGATATTCTGGTGGTGCTCATTAAGCACCATGCCGTCGAAGCCGATCTCCGAGGCGTAGGCGAGTTGGTCGATGTATTCCTGGTAGAGCCCTCGGCTCTTCTCCCGGTCCCAGAGCGAATTGGGTACGGTCACCCAACCGGTGTCGTAGCGCTCGTCGAAGTCATTGGGTAAGTGGGGATAGGACATGAAGTGCCAGCAGTAGAGCTGTACCGGTTGCGTCATGTGTTGCCTCGATCTTTCTCTTCTCTTTGGAGCCGGTGGCCACCCGGAGGAGGCCACCGCGGGCGTGCCTAGTTCTTGGCTGCTGGCCTGCCGAGCGCCGCCAGTGTCTTGGCGATGAGTTCCTTCGGCGTGGCATAGGCTTCGGCGATAAGCTTCTGCACCTCCTCGCCCGGCAGCGGATCCAGGTCGAGCTTGCGCTTGGCGGCATCGGCCACGAAGTTCGGATCGGTGACCGTGGCCATGAAGAACTTGCGCATGGCGGCAACCCGGTCCTTGGGAACCTCGGGCGCCATGACGTAGGGACGGCCGTAGATGCCCGTATTGTAGACCAGCGACAGGATCTTGCGCTGCTCATCGGTCTTCGCGAAGTCGATGGTCTTGGGAATGCCCTGCTTGTTCATGTCGGCATGTCCCTTGACTGTCTCCTGCGCCAGGATCCTCACTTTGCCCGACGTGATCCACGCCGAGTTGCGCGACATCAGGCTGGCATAGCCATAGCCGCAAAATCCGTGCACCTCGCCACGCTCGAGGGCCAGGGATATGTCCTTGGTGCCTGGGTATCCGGCGACGAGCTTGAGCTTGGCGCCGAGAACGTTCTTGAGCAGCGCTGGCATGTCCTGTGTGGTGCCACCGCTCATACCCATGATCATTTCCTTCTCGAACACCTCCTTGAAGGACTTGATCGGTGCATCCGTGCGGGCAACGCAGGTATAGACGTCCGAGTTAACGGAACCGATGTACTGGAACCTGCTCGGGTCGTGCGTGATCTTGGGGCCGCCAAGCACTGGCGTCAGCGCCGCGCCGGGTGAGATGCCACCCATGACCGTACCATCCTTGGCTGCGACCTGGTAGACGAAAGATGCCGCTTTGTTCTGACCGGCGCCCGGCATGTTCTGGACGACGATCGAGGGATTTCCGGGGATGTGCCCTGAAAGGTGGCGCGACAGCAGCCGGCCGTAGGCGTCGTAGCCGCCTCCGGCGGCCGAGCCGACGATCAGCAATATCTGCTTGCCCTTGTAGAAATCAGCGACCGACTGTGCGCTGGCGCCGGTAATCGTCGAAGCGGCGACTATCGCTGTGACCGCGAGTCTGGCCATCATGGCGTTCTCCCAGATGCTTGTTGCGATGGCGCGCCTTTGCGGCATGTCGTTCGATCTCCGGGCCTGCCATCGTGAGCCCCGAGTCCCTCCGGTTGCATCCTAGCCGTCGTTGGCGCCGGGTCAACTGTGGTTCAGCGCACCGGATTGCCGATACCAAGCGGCTGCGCATCGAGGAGTACGATTGCGAGTCGCGCTTTCTCGGTGCCGCGGTTGCACCACGAGTGGTTGGTGCCGCGCTGGACCATAATGTCGCCAGCCTTCAGTTTCACGGTCGAGTCGTCCATGTCCATGTCGATCTCGCCCTCGAGGCAGATGATGTAGTCGATTGTCTCAGTGCGGTGCATCCGCCCTGGCGTGCCCGGCAGGAAGTCCATGACGATGAAGCGCGAGCCGCCGGCCGGTGGCGCGGTGCCAAGCTTGCGTGCCCCCATGTCTTCGGCATCCTCTCCGATTGGCATCTTGGCTGGTGCGCCGTCGGTGCACCAGATTAGCGTCGACGACATGCCGGGCCGTGTCCCCTTGGCGTTGCTGGCGTTGTCGTCGATGATCACCTTGGCGACGTTGTTTGCATCGTGACCGGTGACAATGCGGTGGATCGTTCCGAGGCGAGGGTCGCGTTCCGACATGGCGTTACTCCCAGTTCTTGAGGGCGGGGCTTTGCGGCCGACGGCCTGCCCCGGATTGGCAGTTGCGACGAGCGCAGATCCGCTTTTCGCACCGGAACGTAGTCAATACCAAGTGCCAAGAAACTCGCCAACCGATAGAAATCCGACTGCATCCATAGGGGATGGTTTCCCCTCATGGACATTCCACAACCGCCCGACTACAAAAAGGGGCCGTAATCCGTCCGTTGCCGAGGCGAGAGCGAGGCGGGCGGATGCAACTCTGATGATTCCGACAGGACCACATGGCGACAAATGAATCCAGGAAGCTGGCAAGCATAGAAGAGGTGATCGAGGACGCGCGGCAGGGACGGATGTTCATCCTGGTCGATGACGAGAACCGCGAGAACGAAGGCGACCTCGTGATCCCGGCCGAGAAGGCTTCTGCAGACGTCGTGAATTTCATGGCCAAGCATGGCCGAGGCCTGATCTGCCTTTCGCTGACGCAGGAACGGGTGACCGAGCTGGGCTTGCAGCCGATGTCGCCGCACAACCAGACCCGCCACCAGACGGCATTCACCGTGTCGATCGAGGCCCGCGAGGGCGTTACCACCGGCATTTCCGCCGCCGATCGCGCGCGCACCATCGCCGTTGCCATAGATCCGGAGAAAGGTCGCCAGGACATTGTCACGCCCGGACACGTGTTTCCGTTGGTAGCTCAGCAGGGCGGAGTCTTGATACGCGCCGGCCACACCGAGGCGGCGGTGGATATCGCGCGCATGGCCGGGCTCAAGCCGGCCGGCGTGATCTGCGAGATTATGAACGACGACGGCTCGATGGCCCGGATGCCGGATCTGCTGCCGTTTGCAGAGCGTCACAACCTGAAGATCGCCACCATTGCAGACCTGATCGCCTACCGTCGGCGCACCGAGCATCTGATCGAGGTTGTCGCAGAGACGACCATTGCGAGCCGCTTCGGAGGCCAGTTCAGGGCCCGCGTCTACGCCAACAAAGTTAACTACGCTGAGCATATTGCACTGGTCCGCGGCGATTTGTCAGGCGATGAGCCGGTTTACGTGAGGATGCACCAGTTTAATCTGCTTGCTGATGCGCTCGGTGACACGAGCATCGGTCAGTTCTTTGGTGGCGAGGCACGGGCGCGCGGAGGCGAACTCGAGGCTTCACTCCGCTTCATCGCCAGCGTCAACCGGGGTGTCATCGTGATCATTCGCGAGCCGACACCGACGAGCGTGAGCCGTGCGGTGCGCGAACGGGAGGGACAGTCGATGAAGAAGCCGATAGCCGAGCTGCGCCAGTACGGTATCGGTGCCCAGATCCTCCAGGACCTGGGCGTTCGCAAGATGGTGTTGCTGACCAATACGCAGCGCAACATCGTCGGACTCGACGGCTACGGGCTGACACTGGTCGGACAGCAGCCGCTACCTGGGACGAAATGAGATAGACTGGCCGCCCGCATGGCCGGTCTGACAACGAACGATAGAATTTGGAGGCAGAATGGCCAACGACGGGAACAGCGAGCACCTGACGCTCAGCGGCATGAAGATTGAGGTGACGCGCCGCGGCAAGGGCGCGCCGTTGCTTGTGCTCTATGGCGAGGAAGCACTCGAGTTCGGTAGTGCCGCTCTCGATGACCTAGCCAAGGATCATGAACTCATCATGCCGTCGCTGCCGGGGTTCGGTACCTCCGAGCGACCTGATTGGGTCTCCCGTCCCGACGATTCAGCCTACGTTGTCCTCGACCTTGTCGACCGCCTGAAGCTGAAGGATGTGCCGGTGATCGGCTTCAGCTACGGTGGCTGGATCGCCGCCGAGGTGGCAACCAAGGACGATGGCTTCATGTCCAGGCTGGTGCTTG
>JBJOGJ010000210.1:0-6909 GCA_046048295.1 Pseudomonadota bacterium
CGGCCTGCGATCGAAAGCTGTTTTCGTGCCCTGGCTGCACGGCGCAAGGCTTTGCGGAGAAAGCCTGCCATGCCGTCGAAGGCAATCCCGTTTTTCACGTCTCTTGAGCCCGGTATGATTGATGCAGTCGACGACATGCTTGTCCTGCCCCGGACTCAATCACAACGAGTTTTAGATAGTCTTTCGCGATGGCGTGAACGCACTATTGCGACGTGTCCGGATTTGGGACGGCCGGTCAGGATTCGTCAATCTGGCGCGCCGCTTCGACGGTGAGATGAGGCACGCCGTTCTTGATCGGAAAGGCGAGGCGTGCCGCCCGGCTTATCAGCTCCTGGCGTTCCGCATCGTACTTGAGCGAGGTCTTCGTTATCGGGCAGACGAGGATTTCGAGCAACTTCGGATCCGTTGCCGCGGCCTTGTCTGGCGTTTCACTCATGCTGGTCTCTCGCTTGCGCCGGCAGGGTCTATTGCAATGTCGAGCCGTCGCTGCCGCTGCCGGATGCGACGGCCATCTCTGCCAAGGCCTCGAGCACGTCGGCACGCGCCTTGAGGCTCGCGGCCTCGAGCAGGGCCTGCTTCTCCTCCGGCCCGAACGGAGCCACGACCGCAAGCACGTTCACGACCTGCTCCGACTGGGCATTGCCGATTGAGTTCCAGTCGACCGACATGTGGTGGAAATCGAAGAAGCTCTTGAGCACCCGGAACAGCGAATCCCGTTCGATTTGCTCGGCAGTGGTGTCGGTGCCGAAGTCCATCGGGAAATCCGTGTAGCGCACCCGGCACGTCCGGTATGCCTTGCCGTTGTCGACCTCGCCTTCGACGGTGAAACGGGCGATGCCGCTGATGGTGATGTAGAGGCGGCCGTCGTCGAGTTCCTGGAACGCGGTGACGCGGCCGACGCAGCCGACCTTCCTGAGCTTAACGTCTCGGCCCGCGGGGCTCTCTACCGCTTCCTCCGATCTTTCGGGTTGGATGATGCCGATCACCCTCTCCCCGGAGATGACGTCGTTGAGCAACTCCAGGTAGCGCGGCTCGAACACATGCAGCGGCATCGTGGTACCGGGCAGCAGGAGCACACCGCGCAAGGGAAACACCGGCAGCAGTTGCGGGAGGGAGGCGGGACTGCGGTAACGTTCAGCGATCGTCAAGTTCGTACTCCGCATACAAGATGCGGTCGGCCTGCTGGCCCGGAAACGCCGCAGGCCGCCGCTTTAAGAGAACAGCAGGGAGGAAAGCTTCCTGCGCCCGGCCAATGTGGCAGGGTCGGTCGGTCCCCACGCATCGAACAACTGTACCAGTTCCCGGCGGGCTGCATCCTCTCCCCACGTCCGGTCGCGCCTGAAGATCTCGAGCAGTTCATCGGCGGCGCGATCCTTTTCGCCGCCCGCCGCCAGGGCAAGGGCCAGATCCAGCCGCGCCTGATGGTCATTCGGGTTGGCAGCGAGCCTGGCCTCGAGCGGCCGCGTGTCTGCACCGCTACCGGCCCTGAGCGCGAGCTGAATTGCCGCCTTCACCTGGGTGACTTCCGCTGCGCCCTGCTTGTCGGGCGGGATCAGGGACAGCGTCTGCTCGGCACGAACCGCGTCTCCGCTCTTGAGATAGCAGTTTGCGAGACCCGCCAGCGCCTTCACGTTCTGGCCGTCCTCCTGCAGGATGGCGGCATAGATCTCGGCTGCCCCCTGCAGATTGTTCGCCTCGAGTTGCTCGCTCGCAGCCGCCAGCAGGGCATCGATGTCATCCCCGGCCTCGGCGCCAAGCAGCCTGTCGATGAACTCCTTGATGGCGCTTTCGGGCTGGGCCCCCATGAAGCCGTCCAGGGGACGCCCATCGCGGAAGGCATAGACGGTCGGCAATGATTGGATGCGCAGCTGCCCGGGAATTGCCGGATGCTCGTCGACATTGAGCTTCACCAGCCGGACCTTGCCGCCGTAGGCCTTGACCACCTTCTCGAGGACGGGGGTCAGCTGCTTGCAGGGCCCGCACCAGGCGGCCCAGAAATCGACGAGCACCAGGGCGGATTGGGATGCCTGTATGACGTCCTGAGCAAAGGCTTGCGTATTCGTGTCCTTGATGATGTCGCCGTCGGCGGGTTTGCTTTGCTCGCCGCCAAATCCGAATGCCATGCTGTTCTCCTCGCCGCTGGCCATCGGGCGCAGCGATCCTGGATGGTAACTGTTGCCGGAGGCTCCTGCTGGTCCGCCTAGCCCGCCCCGGCCTCGAGATCGACTACGCGGTAGGTGTGATTGCTGGCCTCAATGAACCGCAAAAGGTCCTTTAGCGCAATGTTTGTTGTCGCGGTGTTCTCGAGCGGATGGCAATTCACGCTGTCGAAGGCCATCAGGCGCTGATCGATTATAACTTCCGCCCGGCCCTCTTTGTCGCACATGACGGCAAAGGCCGTGACCGATCCGGGACTGACGCCGAGAACCTCCTGCATGAGTTCAGCATTGCCGAACGAAAGCCGTTTACAGCCAAGTTTCGTATGGAGCTCCTTGAGGGCCACCTCGGTATGGCTCTCCGCGATCACCAGGAAAAGCCGCCCCTTGGCGTCCTTCAGGAACAGGTTCTTGGTATGCCCGCCGGCGATCTCGCGCTCGAGCCGCTCGCTTTCCGCCACCGTGAATACCGCCTCGTGCTCGACCGTCCGGGTCTCGATCCCGAGTTCGCCGAGCCGAGCGAACAGCGCCTCCCGCCCCATCGTTGCGCCCCGTCCTTCCAGCATCAGCCTCGCCATCCCTGGTTGGTTACCGGAAGCTCTAATACCAGGGCCAGAGGCATCTTGCATTCCGGCTCGGTTTGCGTCATAAGACGGCCCTTGCTGTGGCCGGCCCGACTGTGGGCTGCAGGCCGCGCACACGATTGGAATGCGGGCGTAGCTCAGCGGTAGAGCGCCACCTTGCCAAGGTGGATGTCGTGAGTTCGATCCTCATCGCCCGCTCCAATACCTCCCTCCGGAAAGACCCGTTTCGCGACCTTGGACCGTTGGGCAGGCCCGGATCAGGCCTTGCTGGCCGTCTCGCCTTTCTCGGGACCGTCCTCGTTGGCAGCCGCCATCGGCTCGAACACCTCCTCCGCCTCGACATCCACGGGTTCGACCTGTTTCGGAGCCTGCTCGGGGGCAGGCTCGACGACGACGCTCGCCGCCTCCATCCGCAAGACCAGCTCCGAGGTCAGTGACTTGATGGCCGCCCCGGCATCGCCAGGATACTTCGCCGCGTAGGACCTGTGCTCGGTATGGAACCGGGCGGCGTCCTGGAGAGCGTTTATCCGCGGGATCGAAGACGAGAAGCAGTTGTTCTCTGGGTTGGAGCGGAGCCACTGGTCGTATTCCGTATCCGCCTGCGACAGCCGGTCCTTCATGTTGACGATGACGCCAAGGTTCTCGGCGAAGCCCATCTCCGGATTGAGATCCTTGAAGCGCGCGAACACATCGAGGCCGCAGACGGAAACGTAGTCGGGCTTGGTCGGCGACAGGTGGAAGTCCGCCTCCCTGAGCCAGCACTCGGTCAGCACCGATAGGCCCGGAGGGCAGTCGATAAGCACGACGTCGAAGACCGGCCGGACCGTGGCCACCAGCTTCGAGATGCAGTGGCGGAGCGCGCTGTGCAGGCTGCTCTTGGAAATCTCGCGCTCGAGCAGCGTGAGCTCCATGTCGCTCGGAATGAGAAACACCGAGCGCGCGTCGTCGATGTCCGAAACATCCCTGACGACGAAATCCGTCCAGTCGGTGGGTTCGTCCTTCAGCACGGACCTGATGAGGTATTCGACGATCGTGCCGCGCTGCGACTGCAGCTTGTAGAGGTTCGAGGTCGTCATCAGCATGGCGCTGATGCTCGCCTGGGCGTCGGAATCGATGATGAGAACGTTCTTCTGGTGGAAAGCCGACAACGTCTCGGCGAGCGCGAGCACGATCGTCGATTTGCCGACGCCACCCTTGGTATTCATGATTGCGATTGTGTTGCGCATTGCCTGACGCCGTCCTTCGGAAGGGATGTCCTCGTTAGATGTGCCGCGAGGCGCCGGGCGCTCGAACTCCGGTTGCGCACCGGCTCGGCGCCCGCCGCAGGAATTGCACACGTGGGCCCGAATGAAAAGGGCTTCGCCGCGACACCTGCAGGCTGAACCGCCAGAGTATCCCAGCTTTACTGATTCGTGTGACGAACATCGTTCCGGGTGTCATCGCTGGGACCGAAGGAGTGTTTCGACTTGACGCGACTCTCCGCCCGGGCGACGCAGGTCTGGAAAATCGATGGGGGATGCTGCCATGGACACGACGGCGCCTGGACGCGACGAATGGCTGACGCCTTCCGCGCCCCAACGGGCGCCGCGCAGGGCCCTGGCGGGCTGGACCCTCGTGGAGTGGGCGCAGCAGCCGTTCTATGCCCTGATCCTCACATTCCTGTTCGCCCCCTATTTCACGACGGCCGTTGCCTCGGACCCGGTACATGGCCAGGCGCTATGGGGCTATGCGGCTGCGATTGCCGGTATCTGCATCGCCATCGTGAGCCCGGTCCTCGGCGCCGTCGCGGACAGCCGCGGCCGCAGGAAGCCGTGGGTCGCGCTTGCCGCCGCAATACTCGCGGTCTGCATGACCTCGCTGTGGTGGGCAACGCCCGGGGCAGGCGCGTGGACCATCTTCTGGATTCTCGTCGCCTTCATCATCGCGCAGACCGCCTCTGAGCTGATCAGCGTATTCGCCAATTCGATCATGCCGTCCCTGGTCCCCAGGAGCGAGCTCGGTCGTCTTTCCGGCATCGGTTGGGCAATGGGTTTCACGGGCGGTCTCGTCGCACTGGTCATCATGGCGGGCTTCCTGGTGCCCAATCCGGCAACCGGCAATACGCTTCTGGGCTTGGCACCGCTGTTTCCGCTTGACCTCGAGTCGCGGCAGGGAGACCGTCTCGTCGGGCCATTCTCGGCCATCTGGCTGATAATCTTCATCATTCCGTTCTTCCTCTTCGTACCGGACCCGAAAATTCGCCGTACCGGAATTGGCGCCAACCCGCTTGCCGAGCTTTGGCAGACCGTGAAGAGCCTGCCGTCCAACCGTGACATGCTGCTGTTTCTCGTTGCCCGCGCAGTCTACACGGACGGCCTGACGGCAATCTTCGTCTTCGGCGGCATATACGGCACCTCGGTATTCGATTGGCAGCCATTCGAGCGCGGCATGTTCGGGATCATCCTGACCGTTGCAGGCGTTCTCGGCGCGGTGGCAGGTGGCTTCCTCGACGATCGCCTCGGCTCCAAGCGCGTGCTGCTGGGCTCGCTCGTCATCCTGCTTGTCGCGGCGTTGGGCGTGCTGTCGGTAAGCAGCGGCCATGTACTGTTCTGGCTTCCGGTCGAGGCGAAAGTGGCTGGCAATGAGCCCTTCGCCAGCACCGGCGAGCGTGTGTTCCTCTGTTTCGGCATGCTGATCGCAGTGGTAGCGGCACCGCTCGGTGCATCGAGCCGCGCATTGCTCGCCCGCCTGGCGCCACCCGAACAGATGACCCAGTACTTCGGCCTGTTCGCGTTCTCCGGCAAAGCGACCGCTTTCGCCGCCCCGCTGCTCGTCGCTCTTGCCACCAATGCCACGAGTTCCCAGCGCCTGGGCATGGCAACGATCCTGTTGTTCATCGTTGCCGGCTTCCTGCTGCTGCTTCCGGTGCGCGCCACGCACCGGCAGCCCTGATGCCCGGCGAATGGGCGCCTAGCCGGGGCGCTCCGCAACCATGAACCAGGACGGGCCGTTCACGGGATCCTGCCAGACGCTCTTCCAGCGGAAGCCGGCCTTCTCGTAGGCCCTGACTGCGCGCTCGTTCGCAATCGAAGGGAAAACGCAGACGGCCATTGCCAGCGTCGTCGCGAACACCTCGTCGCGCAGGAGCCCTAGCGCCGCTGCGCCGACTCCCTTGTTGCGGTGCTTTTCGTCGGCGATGAAGAGGTCGAGATCCCAGGTGCCGGGCTCGAGGTCCTGCGGCAGCGTCTCGCCCCAGATCGTGGCGTCAATGGCGTGGCCGTAGCCGACCGGCTTGCCGTCCGCCTCGATAATCCGGCAGATCGCATGCGGGCTGCGCAGCGCCGTCAACACCTCTGCCTCGATCGTCTGCAGCGGTCCCCACCAGGACTGGATTTCCGGCAGCGCCAACCATCCTCGAATGCGAGGCCAGTCCTGCTCGCCTGCAGGGCGCAATGTGACGCCGGTCGTATTCTCTGGCATTGGGGCCACCGTTTCTGGCCGAGCCTGATTGCCCAAAGCCGCATTAGTACAGTGCGCGTCTGTCAGATCAATGACGAACCGGACGCGAGCTCAATGACGGAAATGGCGCATGCCCGTGAAGACCATCGCCAGTCCCTGTTCGTCGGCCGCCTTGATGACGTCCTCGTCGCGGATCGAGCCGCCAGGTTGGATGACCGCCGTGGCACCGGCGCTGGCCGCCGCGAGGAGCCCGTCGGCAAAGGGGAAGAACGCGTCCGATGCCACCACCGAGCCCTTGACGAAAGGCACGGCACTCTTCGCCGCCTTGGCTGCCTCTTCGGATTTCCAGGCAGCGATCCGGGCAGAATCGATGCGGCTCATCTGCCCAGCGCCGATGCCCACGGTTGCACCCTGCCGGGCATAGACGATTGCGTTCGACTTGACGTGCTTGGCCACCTTGAATGCGAACTTGAGGTCGGCAAGCTCCTGTTCCGTCGGCGCCCGCTTCGTCACCACCTTGAGGGTCAGGTCCTCGACGACGCCGTTGTCGCGCGACTGCACGAGGTATCCACCCGCGAGCGAACGCACCGCGAGACCTGCGGCGCGCGGGTCCGGCAAGCCGCCGGTAACGAGCAGGCGCAGGTTCTTTTTCGCTGCAAAGATCTGCCGCGCTTCCTCAGTGGCATCGGGCGCGATGACGACTTCGGTGAAGATCTTGGCGATTTCCTCCG
>JBJOGJ010000211.1:0-6876 GCA_046048295.1 Pseudomonadota bacterium
AAATCCGCTGCCGTCTGCCGCCCGGCACCCTTGCGCACTTCGCTTACCGAATCCTCCAGGTCGACCAGCAGCACGTCCGCGTTGGCAGTGAGAGCGCGGGCGAGCTTGCGCTCGTTGTCGCCCGGCACGAAAAGGAACGACCGCATGCTACCTCTCAAGGTGCGTCTTCCGGACCAGCACCTGTCGCCTGCATTCTGCGACCAGCTGATTATGCTGATTGTAGGCCCGGTGTTGCAATTCGACGATCCCGGCATCGGGGCGCGACTTGCTCTCGCGCTTCGCCATGACCTCCGTCGTGACCCGCACGGTGTCGCCCTGGAACAGCGGGTTCGGAAACCGCACCTCTGTCATGCCGAGATTTGCGATCGTGGTCCCCATGGAAACATCGTTGATCGAGATGCCGATCATCAGCCCGAGCGTGAACAGGCTGTTCATGAGCGGCTGCCCCCATTCCGTCTTCGCGCAGTATTCCCTGTCGATGTGCAGTGGTTGCGGATTGTGCGTAAGTGCCGAGAACAGCGTATTGTCCATTTCTGTCACGGTTCGCCGGATCTTATGCTCCACCACGCGGCCGACTTCGAATTCATCGAACAGATAACCGCGCATCGCCGCGTTCTCCAGGTGCGTCCGTCTTCGGCGCCAGGATATTCCGGCTTGGCTAATAAAGAAACTGCTCGGTAAGGATTCGTTCGTCGAGGCTGTGGTCGTGATCGAACAGCATCAGCAACTCGATGCTCTTGTCGGACCTGATGGTGACCGAATGTACCGACCGGACTTCCAGGTGGTCGGCAACTGCGCTGACCGGTCGCTTCCCAGCTTCCAAGACGCCGATCGAAATCTCTGCGGATTCAGGGAGCAGGGCCCCGCGCCAGCGCCGTGGACGAAACGGGCTGATGGGCGTCAGAGCCAGAAGTTGCGCGTTGAGCGGCAGTATTGGCCCATGGGCCGATAGGTTGTAGGCTGTCGAGCCTGCAGGCGTTGCCACCAGCACACCGTCACAGATGAGTTCCTCCATCCGCACCTTGCCGTCGACGCTGAGCCGGAGCTTGGCGGCCTGGTAGGTCTCCCGGAAAAGCGACACCTCGTTGATCGCGAGCCGCGTCTGGCTCTTTCCGCTTGCCTCGATGGCGGTCATTGTGAGCGGGTGGATGCGGCTCACGTTGGCATTTGCGAGCCGCGAAGGCAGATCATCCTCCCGATACTCGTTCATGAGAAAGCCAACGGAACCGCGATTCATGCCAAATATCGCAATCCCATCCCGCATATGCCGGTGCAGCGTCTGCAGCATCAGGCCATCGCCCCCGAGCGCAACGATCACGTCTGCGTCGGCCTCGCTGACATTGCCATAGCGCTCCGTAAGCCGCGCCAGCGCCGCGCGTGCTTCGGGGGCGTCGCTCGCGACGAATGCGATCCGGTTGAAGTTCGACGGGAGGGCTGCCATCTCTTATCAGGGCTCAATTGGTCGAGGAGACTGAACTCCGACGATCGCGACTGCGGGAGCAATACGATGAACACCGGCGACCAGCTCGTGCTGGTGTACTCAACCTACCCATCTGAAGCGGCGGCGCAAGATACAGCGCGGGAATTGCTTGCCAGCCGCCTAGCAGCCTGTGTCAACCTTCTGCCCGGGATGACGTCATTCTACGAGTGGCAGGGCGCGTTCCAACAGGCGTCCGAAGTCGTTCTGCTGGCAAAGACGCGTGCAGGGCTCGCCGAGGCCGCCATGGCGCTTGTCGCCCGGAGCCACCCCTACGATACGCCCGCAATCCTTGTCCTACCCGCGATGACGTCGGCCCCTGGTTTTACAGACTGGGTCCTGACGCAGACCACTGCATCGGACAAAGCAACCGGCGAATCCTGACCCGCCGGCTACCGACGGATCAATCAGACCTGAAAGCCTGCCGCGCCCAGGATGTCTCGAAGATATTCCGAGGCCGCCGCCCATTGCTTCTCTGTCTCGAGCGCTGCCGACTGGTGACGTCGGTGCGACGGGCGGCGCGATACACGATGACATCGTCGTTGACGCTGGCCGGGCGCCTGGCCCTGCGCCGGGGCTCCTCCACCTGCTCGCTCGAGGGCGCCGGCCTGCTGACGACAACCGGCGGTGTACGCAAGAGCGGCGCATCCGGTATCGCGGCCCCGACAGCCATCCGGCCGGGCAGCGGTGCAGGCTTCGACGCCGGTTCGACGGGCGCCGACACGATGCGAGGAGCAGGCACTTCAGCTAACCTGGTGGTGCGCCGGGTGCTGATCTGCTTGTCCCGGAGCGATCGGCGGTGCGCCAGTATGGCCGGTGGCATGCAGTCCTCGACGGAACTGCGCTGAACGAGCTTCAACAGGATATCGTCCGGTTCGTCGACCGGCAGCGACGCATTTACCGCCTTCATGTACTGGCGCATCGCGCGCCTCGATCCGGGGCCCCAGTCGCCGTCTACCTCTCCCCAGTAGCAGCCGGCAGCCTTCAGCGATGTCTGTAGCTGCCGTGCGAGAATGAACTTGTCGGTCGGTGCCTTGACGGCATCCTCCTGCAACCGCTCCCTCTCCGCTTCGGCGCGGGCTCGACTGGCGCGCATGGGGACGGGCGCCATCGCCATCAGCTTCGCCAATTCCAAGGCGGGTTCGGTGCGATCATCGTTAGCGGCAACGACTGATACAGCCTTGAGGCTTGCCACGTCGCGCACCCGGTAGAGCGGCTTATCCGGTGAAAACGTTCGCTGGCCTTGCGAAACCACCGCCGGGCCGATGGAATTGAGCCCATTGCTGGCCGCTATCTCGCGGGTGGCGATCTCCGTGACCTCCACGAGTTGTTTCTCGGGATTGGTGGCGGGAAGCCACATCACTGCCAGTGCCAGCAGCGACATGACCACGAACAGACTGGTCAAACGGCCCATATCAAATCTCCACACGCTCCAGCCGTCCGGTCTATGCCGGTGCGCGTATCTGTAATGGCACACGGATCAACTGCAGGCTACCCCAATGATATGACATCGGAGCGTTTGTCGCTTGATTTGCAGCCTGCCCTGCGAGAACCGGGCCAGTACTTCCGGCTGATTCGCCATCAGCCAACATCTGGTGTGACGTCGTGGTGAAATCCACAACATCGAGCGCATCAAGCGGCCATCATGTGGAAAATCGGCCATCAATGTGCTGCTGCAACCATAACACCATGTATGTGTCGTTCTGGCAACTCACAAGCGCCGTGCTCGGCACCGTCGATGTACGATCCTGAAACCATTAGCAAATTGGTACGAATCATCTAATTTGCACATCGAGGGATCAGTGTTGTCCTTAACGTTTATGACACTGTTCAGTCGTCTCAACGTTATCCACATCCGGCATCAAGCGGCGATGAGTTGTGGATAGCTACCAGAAGATTTCGCGTGTCACCGGTTCAACCGGACCGCAGTACTGACGCCGGACCTGCCCGCCATTTGGGGAAATGGAGGGAGCTCGCAGGGAACGGGAATAGGAAACGTCGGACTGCACCGCTGGGCCAGCCAAGTGCGACCTCGATAAATACGAGGCTCCAGTCAGTATCTCGTCGATGAGCTTCTCCAATAAAGATGGAGAGGGCAATGCATCGTCATGCTCTAGGGGTATTAGGGGTATTAGCGGCCGGCGTCCTGTTAGCTGTATCGGCCGCGATGAATTGGCGTTTCGGTTATACGTTGGGAAGAACAGAGTTCGACGGGCAGATCTATGGTGCAGCAAGCGCTGCAGCTGACTGCCTCAAGGCACTTGTGCCGTTCTTCTTATTCGCCGCAATACGAAACCGGATGTGGTCGCAAGCGATCGCATCTGCGCTGGTCTGGACTGTCGTCACAGCCTACTCGTTGACGTCAGCTCTCGGCCACGCCGCGCTCAACCGCATGGAAACTGGCGGTCAGCGCGTCATCGAGGCGCAAGTCTACAAGGATCTGCGACAGGATCTGGAACGAGCAAAGAGCCAGCTTGCATGGGTTCCGCAGCATCGTCCGATCGCCACTGTCCAGGCGGAGCTTGACGGCCTCAAGACCCAGCGCCGCTGGGAAATGACCAAGTCATGCACTGACGCCACGACTTCGAAAAGTCGTGACTACTGTCAGCAGGTGCACGCACTTGGATCTGAGCTCGCGTCTGCCCAGAAGGCGGCGAAGCTCGAAGCGCGCATAGCCTCAGTGCAGGCGAAGCTCGCGAACGTGGACGCCGGCAGCGTGAACGCTCCCGCCGATCCGCAGGCGAAGGTACTGGCTGACTTGTCGGGCATGAGCATCGAGCACATGCAGATCGCGCTGGTTGTTTTCATAGCGCTGCTGCTCGAGATTGGCTCTGGCCTCGGCATGTACATTGCCTTCAGCCAATGGCGCCTCTACGACCGCCACGCCCCGGCCGCACCGGCCATGGCGACGCTGGCACCCCAGGTGGTGCCCGCGCTCCCGGTCCAGGCGCCCGCAACCAAGCCACGTGTCAGTGCGAATGACAACAAGACTGTCACTCCCGCTGCTACCAAGCTCGTTGCACCCGAAAACGATGTCGAGCGTTTCTACAAAGAGAGGATCGAGACTCAGGATGGTTCCAGTCTTACTGCAACTGAACTCTACGAGGACTACTGTGAATGGTGTGAGGTCCAGGGTAAGGAGCCTCTAGCGCTTCCTTCCTTCGGCCGTGGTTTCGGTGAGTTGGGTGTTCGTAAAGAACGAATTGCAGGACGCATCCGGTACATCGGCGTTGCCATCAAGTCCGGAAATGGAACTACGGAGGCTAAGAATTCGACGGCCTTCCGCTCCAAGGCTGCCTGAGGATATCAGGCGCTGGAGCGCGCTGGAGACCAGCGCACTAAAGCAGAAGAGGTCGCTTCGGCGGCCTCTTTGCTTTTTGGAAACCGGTTTATGACCAAGGGGCGCTACAGGCGCCCCTTGGTCATTCAGGCCTTGCCAGCGATTTTGAGTGCAAAGGCGAATTCCAGCGCGATTTCCTTTAGCGCCTCGAACCGCCCGGACGCGCCGCCATGCCCTGCCTCCATATTGATCTTGAGCAGCAGCAGGTTGCTGTCCGTCTTCCGCGCCCTGAGACGTGCCACCCATTTCGCCGGTTCCCAGTACGTCACCCGCGGGTCCGTAAGGCCGCCGAGCGCGAAGATGTGGGGATAGGCCTTGGCTTCTACGTTGTCGTAGGGCGAGTAGCTCTGGATGTTCTCATACTCCTCCGCCGAAGCGATCGGATTGCCCCACTCGAGCCATTCCGGCGGTGTGAGTGGCAGAGACTCGTCGAGCATTGTGTTGAGGACATCGACGAACGGCACGTCCGCGACGATCCCGAGGAAGAGGTCGGGCGCCATATTGGCCACCGCACCCATCAGCATTCCGCCAGCCGATCCGCCGCTCGCCACGATCCTGCCCCGGCTGGTGAAGCGCTGCTGGGCAAGGAATTCGCCGGCGGCAATGAAGTCCGTGAACGTATTTTTCTTCGTTCTGAGCTTGCCATCCCGGTACCACCGGTAGCCCTTGTCCTTGCCGCCCCGGATATGCGCAATCGCGAAAACGAAACCGCGATCGACCAGCGAAAGGCGGTTGGTCGAGAAGCCGGCAGGAATCGTTATGCCATAGCTGCCATAACCGTAGAGGAACAGCGGCGCGGTACCGTCGAGCGCCGTATCCTTGCGATAGAGCAGCGAGATCGGAACGAGTTCTCCGTCCCCGGCCGGCGCAAACAGGCGCCGCGTCACGTAGTCGGCTGGATCGTGTCCGCTCGGCACTTCCTGTGTCTTGCGTAGCACCCGCGCACGGCTCTCGACATCGTAGTCGTAGACCTGCTGCGGCGTCGTCATCGACGAGTACGTGAATCTCATGCTCGTGGTGTCGAATTCGTATCCAGGCGACATCCCGAGCGAATAGGCCTCTTCGTCGAAGGCGATCGCATGTTCTTCGCCGCTGCCAAGTGCGCGAACGATGATGCGCGGCAGTCCCTCCTCGCGCTCCAGTCGAATCAGGTGGTCCTTCAGAAGAACGTGGCTGAGGATGAGGCGTCCCGGCTTGTGTGCGACGTATTCTTGCCAGTTGTCCCTGCCTGGCGAGGTAACCGGTGCGGTGCAGATGCGGAAATCCTCGGCGCCGCCGGAATTGGTCAGGATGTAGAACAGCTCGCCATTGTGCTCCACGTCGTACTCGTGCTCGTGTTCCCGCTCTGCGATCAGCCTCGGCTTGGATGCGGGCGCATGGGCATCGACGACATACACTTCGGATGTCTGGTGGTCGTGAGCGCTGATCGTCAGCCAGTCGCCGGAATGCGTCTTCCCGATGCCAACGTAGAAGCCGATGTCGGCTTCCGCATAGACGAGCGCATCTTTCGTGTCGGCCGTCCCGAGCGTATGTCGATACACGTACAGCGGACGGTGGTTGGCATCCAGGCGCACGTAGTACAGCGTGCCGCTGTCGGCCGACCACTCGATGTTGCCTCGCGTATCGGGAATGGCGTCGTCGAGATCGACCCCGCGCGCGAGGTCGCGGAACCGGACCGTGTAGAGCTCCGATCCTTTGTCGTCGACCGTATACGCGAGCAGGCGATGATCCGGACTGTGCGACACCGCACCGAGCGACCAGTAGGACTTCCCCTCCGCCTCCTTGTTGCCGTCGAGCAGGACCTCTTCCTCGCCTCCACCACGCGGTTGCCGGCAAAGGAGCGGATACTGCTGTCCGGTCTCGTAGCGCACATAGTACGCCCACGGGCCATCGGGGGAGGGGACCGAGCTGTCGTCCTCCTTGATCCGCCCTTTCATCTCGGCGAACAGTGCTTCCTTGAGGTCCTCGACGTCAGCGAGTTGAGCATCGGTGTAGGCGTTCTCTGCCTCCAGGTACTCGCGAATGTCGCCGGCGAGCACTGCAGGATCGCGCATCACCT
>JBJOGJ010000212.1:0-6861 GCA_046048295.1 Pseudomonadota bacterium
TTAATTTTGGACCAAATCCATTTTTTTCAGCCGATAAAATTCAGAGCCAACCGGCCAGTTCACGCCTTACAACAGTTTCGATCACATCGATTCCGGATTCGTCGTCGTTGAGGCAGGGGACATGCGAGAATTGCTCGCCTCCGTTCTCATGGAACAATTCGCCCGCTTCCTCGCGTATTTCCTCAAGCGTCTCGAGACAGTCGGAAACGAAGCCCGGAGTTATGATCATCAGGCTGCGCACGCCCTCCGCCGCCAGCGATTTCACTGTTTCATCCGTATAAGGTTGCAGCCACTCCTCAGGCCCGAACCGCGACTGAAACGTCGCGCGCAGACGCTTTTCATCGAGGCCGAGCGCCTCGCGGAGAAGCCGGGTTGTCTTCATGCAATGGCAATAGTAGGGGTCGCCTTTTTCAAAATAGCTTTTCGGAATACCGTGGAACGATGCCAGGATGACCTCCGGCTCGAATCCGGCCTCCGAAACGTGAGACTTGATAGATCCTGCAAGCGCGCGGATGTATTCCGGGGTGTCGTAGTAGGGCGGCACGCTTCGCACTGCCGGCTGCCAGCGCATTGCGGCAAGTGCCTCGAATACCTTGTCACCGACCGTCGCGGTAGTACTTGCAGCATACTGAGGGTAGAGCGGAAACCATAAAATCCGGTCGCACCCATGCGACTTCAGTCGATCGAGCCCCTGCTTGATGGATGGCTTGCCATAACGCATCGCCCAATCCACGAGAACCGCATTTTCTCCCTCGAGCCTTTCGCCGAGCTTTTGCGCCTGGCTTCGCGTGTAGGTTCGGAGAAAGCTTTCGTCACGCTCGCGATTCCAGATTTTCTCGTATGCCTTGGCGACCTTCTGCGGGCGCCGGTTGAGAATTATCCCATACAGCAGCGGATACCAGAACCAGCGCGGCCATTCGATAACTCGCTTGTCGGACAGAAACTCGGCAAGATATCGCCGCATCGACCAGTAGTCCGTGGCGTCGGGGGTGCCGAGATTGACCAAAAGGACGCCGACGCGGCCTATTGCGACATCAGGGTGCCCGACCGGGCGCATCGATCGGGCAGTCGTTTTCTCGTCAAAGACCATGGTATCCGATCTTACAGAAGACACTTCACCGAGTTACGAACGCCGGCGACCGCCGGATGACACCCCCAAGCCTATACAGCGGCCTCGACACTTTCCTCGGTCATGCGGTGGGCGGAGCGCCAGTATTTCGGCAACACCCGGCGCCATTCCCGAACCTCGTTGGCAAGCAGTATCTCGGCGCGGGAAAAGGCTCTCTGCCGCGCCTCGAACTGATGCCCTGAAGCGATCTCGAGAAGCTTGCGTTGAAACTTGCCGCCACTAGCCGGCTTGCCATTTTGTTCAAGAAACTCCATTGCCAAGGCTAGATCGTGATCGGTACCGAGAAAGCCGGATATCTCGCGTGCGATCTGGACCCGCGCCTTGAACATACCCGGCCAGAGGGGCGCAAGAACCTGCATGTGTCGCCAGTGCCGCTGGATGTTCTTTCTCAGTTCGTGGATGTGATCGACTGTCGGGGAAACCATGGCTACACCGTAGGCGCTCTGGCATCCTGCATAAGTATGGGCGAAGCCTTCGGCAATGGTATCGGCACCGTCGGCTTTGATTTCGAGCTTACGGAATTTCCGTCGTGCGCGTGCCAGCGCTTTGGCCGCGGGGCGGGGATCTCCCTCATTGATGAGCTCTGCCCGGCGCTGATCCAGGACGGCGATGAGTTGCTGAATTCCGGCATCGGAATTGAACCGTCCCATCTCGCCACTGCGGGTCAATTGAATGAGCGTCGCATGCAGCACGTCTGTATCACGCCGCCCGGCGAGAAGACGGCCGATATCGCGCAGTCGGCGATTCTCTCGCTTGAAGTCCGCCGGCTCGATGCCTGGCCCCAGAAGGCTCAGCAGGGCACGAAGACGCTTGATTGCCTTTCGCGCCGAATGCACCGCCACCTCGAGGTCCGGGCCTTCCACGAGAACCCGCTCGGCCGCGGCGAACTGCTCATTCGCGATGCGGCGGACGTTCTCGCCGATCGCCTCATCGAGCCGCAAACGATAGGCCACGTCTTCCTCCGATCGCTGTCAGCACCAAATCGATGCGCCAATTCACGCGCTGCACGTTCTCGCCCATGCCAGCCATGCCGAGACCCGTGACGCCGGATCCGGATGTGTCATGAAGTCGGTGATCACGGCTACGCTGTCGGCACCGGCATCCAAAACCCCGCCTGCCCGCTCCGGCGTTATCCCACCGATTGCAACAAGCGGCAGTCCGCCGATCCTATCCTTCCACGCTCGAACGCGCACGAGACCTTGTGGCGACCACTTCATCACCTTGAGCTTCGTTTCGTAGACGGGGCCAAGCGCGACATAATCGGGTTCGGCAGCAAGCGCGATGTCCAGTTCCTCGGTGCTGTGGGTCGAAATTCCGAGCCTCGTTCCCGAGTTCTTGATCGCCGCAACATCGGCCGCTGCCAAGTCCTCCTGACCGAGGTGAACATAATTGGCCCCAAGATCGATAGCCTCGCGCCAGTAGTCGTTGACAATGAGCTGGCAGCCATGATCGGCGCAGGTTCGCATGGCCTGCTCGATCTGCCTGCGAACCTCGCCCACGCCGGTGTCCTTCAACCGGAGCTGAACCGTACGGATGCCGAGCGGCACCAGGCGCGCGATCCAGTCGGCATCGGGAAGGATGGGATAGAATACATCGAGCCGGCTGCTCGTCCCGGTCGGATTCATTCGTCCTGTTTCCTCAAATCGAAGAACGGCGTGCCAGCCACGGGAGTCGATGGCTCGGCCATGTCGCGCATTGCCATGAGCCCGGCCTCGAATGCGGTCCTACCGGCCACCACGGCCTGCGCAAAGGCCGTCGCCATGCGAACCGGATCGACTGCCTTTGCGACCGCAGTGTTCAGAAGGACTGCATCGTAGCCCATCTCCATCGCCTGGGCGGCATGCGAGGGTGCGCCGAGACCGGCGTCGACGACGAGCGGTACAGCCGGAAAGTAGTTCCGCATGGTCTTCAGCGCATATGGATTGGCGAGGCCGCGGCCCGTGCCGATAGGCGCCCCCCACGGCATCAGGATGCGGCAGCCGGCAGCGAGAAGACGCTCGGCTGCACCGAGATCCTCTGTCGTGTAGGGGAAGACATCGAAGTCCTGGCGGCCGAGTTCGACTGCAGCCTCGACGAGACCGAACAAGTCTGGCTGCAGCGTATCGTCGTTGGCGATAACCTCGAGCTTGATCCAGCGGGTATCGAACAATTCGCGCGCCATCAGGGCCGTCGTGATGGCCTCCTTCGGCGTGCGGCATCCGGCCGTATTCGGCAAAACACGCACGCCCAGCTCGCCAACGAACTCCAGGAACTTCTGGCCCGTCTTACCGCGAGCGTTCTCGCGCCTGAGCGACACCGTGACGATGCCGGCACCGGACTTCCTGACAGCATCTGCAAGCACCTGCGGCGAGGGATATTGTGCGGTTCCAAGGAGCATGCGCGATCCGACATCGACGCCGTAGGGCGCGAATGGTCCGATGCCTGTTCCCAATTTCTGCAGCTCTGTCATCAGACGTCCTATCCGCCCTGCCTTGCCGACAATACTTCCACTTTGTCCCCCTTATTGATCGTCGTGCGCTGGCGCTCCCCAGTGGATACAAAGCTACCGTTCACCGCGGTTGCTACCTTGGCGTCACCGAAGCCCGCCTCCACGACGAGGTCGGCAAGTGTCGTTGCCCGAGTCGCGAAAGGTTCTCCGTTCAACGTTATGTCGAGGGTCTCTGTGCCGTTCATCTCAGATCGCGTTGTACATGATCGCCTCGCATGGGCCAGCTCAGCGCAAACCGCAGCCGCGCCCCACGCCATCCGGACCCTTTACTATATAGGCTTCCGGCGCTCACGCAAAACTTCCGGCACTAGCTGGCTGCGATCAACAGCGGATGTGAGAATTCGCCGGTCGACAGGAAGCCCGCCACTGCCTCCGCAAGTACCGGCGCAAGGAGAAAACCATGCCGGTAGGCACCATTCACCCTGATCGTTCTCGTCTCGACGATGGCGCGTGGAATATTGTCCGGCAGCGAGGGCCTGAGTCCTGCGCCGAATTCGAGGATCTCGGCCTCGCCAAAGCCCGGATGCAGTGCGTAGGCAAGCCCCAGGAGTTCGAGTGCCGAACGCACGGTCACGGGGCTTTGGTCCTCGCTTTCCATCACCGTCGCGCCGACCATGTAGAGCCCCTCTCCCCAGGGCACGATGTAGAGTGGATGGCGTGGATGGAGAAGCCTGACTGGCCGATTGAGTTGTATGTCAGCCGTCCGAATGACAATGCGCTCGCCCCTCACACCGCGCAGGTTCTGGATATCATCCTGGGCGCCCATGCCGCGGCAGTCGATAGTCCAATCCGTATCGCTGCCGGCCTCCTGCCAACTCCGTCCGAACTCGACCCTGCCGCCGGCAGACCGCACCGCTGCGAGCAGGTAGGCTAGAGCTTCGGGCGTCGCCATATGCGCCTCCTGTTCATAGAAGAGGCCGGTATGGAAACGAGTGCCGAGATCAGGCTCGAGAGCAGCCAGATCCTCTGGTGAGAGTTGCCTGTGCCCCCGTGTTGCGCGGCCAAATCGCGTCAACTCCCCGTGATCGCGGACATTTGCAACGACGAGTGTGCCCTGCTGGCGAATGCCCGGATAACGCGATTTCCAAAGCTCGAGCGCCTCGAGGCCGAGGTCCCGCACCAGGGCATGGGCACCTTCCTCTTCGCAGAACGGCGATAGCATTGCACCTGCATACCAGCTCTGGGCGGCGGCAAACGGCTCGCCGCTCGCTTCGACGAGGGCGACCTCATGACCCGCTTCAAGTAGCCTCACGGCCTGCCAAAGCCCGAAAACCCCGGCGCCGACGATCTCGATCTTCAACTCCGCACTCCTGTCTAGCCGCCCCTGGCGACGCCTTCCCGCCGTGGATCTGCGCCACCTTCGAGCCAGCCCCGTCGCCGCGTCACGATGTGCGTGCCCGAAATCGGCCAGCGGAAACGGACCTTATGGCCATAGGGCTTCACCTTGAGCGCCTGCCAGACGGTATCCGATGCGAACTCGATCTCGAAGTCCCGCCCGCGGCTGCCGAAATTAATGAGGTTTGCAGCCTCCTGCGCATCCATGTTCCAGTCGATCAAGGCAACCAGCGCCTTGACGACATAGTAGATGATCGAGGGGCCGCCCACTGAGCCTACCGCGGCCTCGAACTCGCCTCCAGCGCCAAACACCAGGGTCGGCGACATCGACGATCGGGGGCGCTTGCCCGCTTCCACCCGGTTGGCTATCGGCCTGCCGGACTTGTCGACCGGTCGAAAGGAGAAGTCGGTCAACTCATTGTTCAAAAGAAATCCGGCTGCCCAGACCCTGCTGCCGAAACCTGCCTCGATGGTAGAGGTCATTGCGAGTGCATTGCCGAAACCATCAACGATCGAGAAGTGGGTGGTCCCGGCCGCCTCGACCGTAGCATCCGCCCCGAAGGCCTTCGTCGCCAGCCCCGGCGGGATACCCGGCCGTGGCCGCGGCATCGCCAACTTCGGATTGATCAGTCGCCGTCGCTGCGCCAGATATGCTGGGTCGAGCAGCCCTTGCGGGACAGCGACATAATCGGGGTCCGCCATGTACTGGTTCCGGTCAGCGTAGGCGAGTTTCTCCGCTTCGGCGATCAAATGCATCGCCTTCCCTCGCATGGCCTGCGCCCGCCCGCTGCCAATTTCCAGGGGTTCGATGAGCTTCAAGGTCATCGCGACGGTCAGTCCCCCCGACGATGGCGGACCCATGCCGCAGAGGCGCCGGCCGCGATAGGGAAAGCAGACGGGCGGACGTTCGATCACCTTGTAGCGCCCGAGATCCTCGAGGGTCATATCGCCGGCATGGTTGGGCGCCGACCGCACCGACTTCACAATCTCCTCTGCAATGGGACCGCTGTAGATCGCCTCGGCTCCACGCTGTTGCAGCGCACGTAGGGTACCGGCGTATTCCGGGTTTTTCAGAAGGTGCCCGATGGGATGCGGAGACCCGCCTTCCGTAAAGAAATACGACCGAGCCCTTGGCGAGAAGGCATCGGCTCCCCACAACCGCAACATGGTGTGCAGCCTGAATGTGATCATGAAGCCGTCAGTTGCAATTACGAGCGCCGGCTCGAACAGCCGTGGCCATGGCAACTTCCCATGCTTCTTGTGGAGTTCCTCGAGCAGACGCGGCGTGCCGGGCACACCAATACTGAGACCTGAGAAGACCGCCTCATCGAAAGGCATTGGCCGGCCGCCCCTCATGAACCGTTCGGGCCTGGCTGCCGTCGGTGCGGTCTCGCGACCGTCATAGGTGAGGACTTCGTCACGGGTCTTGTCGAAATAGACAGCAAACGCGCCACCACCGAGGCCGGAGGATTGCGGCTCGACCAGCCCGAGTACGAGCTGCACCGCGATGGCTGCATCGATTGCGTTGCCGCCAGCCTTCAGAATGTCTACGCCCGCCTGCGTCGCAAGCGGATGGGCCGCCGACACCATGAAAGACTTGGCTCGCGCCAACTGCTTCGCCTGGCGCTCGCTCGCACTTTCTGGAGTTAGGTTCTGCCCGACTGCATATTCAGTCCCGAACTGTGCGAGCACAAGCAAGCACATCGCGAGAACGCGCAGCGATACCAGTATGGCTATTGGGTTACGGTCCATGGACTCCCCGCTTCCGTGTGGAACCCAACCTGTAGCCGCACTCGGTATTGGGACGCAACGCGCCCGGCAAAGGGGCCGGACTCCCCCAGAGAACCCGGCCGCGCTGCAGCTGATTATTCCGACTTCTTTTTCTTCTTTGCGGCGAGGTCCGAAGTGG
>JBJOGJ010000213.1:0-6855 GCA_046048295.1 Pseudomonadota bacterium
CGAATCCTGGCGCGCCAGCCATTGCCGCTCCATCGGCTCCGTCCTAATCTTCCCCGGCGAGAGAAAACCAACGGGGAAGCGCCATGCCCACCGCCAGACACATCGAAACAGACGTCGCCATCATCGGGGCGGGCGGCGCCGGCATCCCTGCCGGCATCGAGGCACTGGATGCGGGCGCACGTGCAATCGTCTTCGAGAAGGCCAGTGAACCCGGCGGGGCCGCGATCATATCCGGTGGCGGCTGCCTGATCGTCGGCACTCCGTTGCAGGAGGCGCACGGAATAGAGGACAACCCGGATCTCGCATTTTCCGACTGGGTGAAGTGGGGCGGTCCTACCGTCGATCGTGATTGGGCACGCACCTACATCGAGCATTCCCTGCACGACCTCTACCACTGGGCCGAACGCAACGGCGTCACCTGGGTCGACATGAAGCCGCAGGAGGGCAACTCTGTCACGCGATGGACGCGCGCCAAACAATCGGGGCTCGGATTGATGACCACGCTCATCACCTCGTTCCGCGCCAAGGGTGGCGAGATCGAAGCCGGTGTCGAGATCGGCGAATTCAAGATCGAAGGAGGCCGCGTGACGGGCATGCTGGGAAAGGATGCCGAGACCGGAGCGACCGTCGACGTTACGGCACGTGCTGTAGTAGTGGCGACCGGCGGCTTCAACTCCAACCTCGACATGATCCTCGAGGTAAGACCGGACCTGAGGGGCGAGCGGATCATGGAGGGCTCGGGGCGCGGCTCCACGGGCACCGGACACAGGCTGATCGAAGCGGCGGGCGGCACCTTCGCGCACATGGAGAACATCTGGTTCTACGCCTACGCGACGCCGGACTATCTCGACCCGGCTGGAAGGCGCGGGCTCGTCTTCCGCCAGGCACCCGGCTACGTTTGGGTCAACCAGCAGGGCAGGCGATTCCACAACGAGGCATTGTCAGGCGGCGCATCAGCGAGCCCGGCACTCATGGCGCAGAAACCGCGTCATGCCTGGGCGATCCTCGACCGCGTTATGGCGGCAAGAATGGAGATTGCGGATCCCTACTATCGCGATGGCGACAAGGTCGCCCGACCAAAGGTCGAGGAACTTCTGGCGAATTCGCCGTTCATCAGGAGGGCCGAGACGCTCGAGGAACTGGCAAGAGAAATCGATGTTGATGCGCCAACGTTCCTCGCCACCATGGAGCGCTACAATGAGGCCTGCCGGCAGAAGCTGGACAAGGAACCAGAGTTCGGCAAACCGCTCAAGTCCTCGAAGCCGTTCGATCAGCCGCCCTTTTACGCAATGCAGATGTTCCCACTGGCCCGCAAGAACTTCGGCGGCGTGAAGACGGACATGCAGTGCCGGGCGCTCGACTCCTCGGGTAAGCCGATCCCCGGGCTATATGCGGCGGGCGAGCTTTGCGGCATGGCGGGCGGCCACATCAACGGCGCAGCAGGACTCGAGGGCACGATGCTCGGACCATCCATCTTCTCGGGTCGTGTCGCGGGTGGCTGGGCCGCAAAAGAAGCCGGCTTCGGAGCCGGCTTCTTGGGAAAGGCAAATGTGGGCAGCGGGAACCGAGCCGGGCGCTGACATCTTTTCCCACAGCTATTTGCAGAACGACGGCCTGCGATAGTACTCGGGATCGAAGGCGGTCATCTCAAGCTCCGCGGGTCCGCACTTCTTGTCCTTGTCCGTTCCTTTCGGGCCGTACTTCGCGTGGAGATCCACAAGCTTGACGGCTGTGGACTTGCCGGCAACACCTGCTTCGGCCTCCTTGGCCTTATCGAAAGTGCTCTTGAAGCCGTTGGCGCTGTTTTTAAGGAATGCCTTGTTGATGAGACGCTGCACACGCTGAGCGTAAGGAAAATAGAGATCGCCGTTGCGGTAGATTTTATTAAAGTCCTTGGCGTCGGCGAGCGTGCAAATCTCCTTCTTCAGATCCTGGATGAGGGCGGGATCAAGACCGCTCGCCCACTGGTCTGTCACCTCTTCGAGATCGACCTCTCCCCTATAAATGCCGGTCTGTGGCTTGGCGATTTCACGCTTGGTCTTGGATCCGATGGCGCCGGTTTCCGACTCGCTATCCTTGGTCGCCACAAGCTTCCTTGGATCATTCGCGCCAACCTGAACGCCCACCTCCACACCTGATGCCGTATCGAATGTATAGCTCTCGTTGATAAGATTTCTGGCGCCTTTTAACACAGCCCACTTTTCGAGCACGGCGCATTCGAAACAATCGGGATTTGACAGCGAGCTGTACAAGCCAACCTTTGCTTTGAACTGCGTCTGCATATCCACGAGTTGTTCGCGCGCCGAATCGCGATTGAGTTCCTGAACCTTCTTGTTGTCCTTCGGGCCGAAGCTGTCGACTGGCAGCGTACCGGTGCTTGGGTGCAGGCCGGCGATCGCTATGTCGAGGTTTTCCCTGATCGCCTTGAAGGGAGCGAGTGCCCTGTAGAAATGGTACTGGTCATTAAGTGTCTTTTGTGTGCAAACGCCAGTGACTTGGGGAGGTTGGCGATTGGAAACGATGCGTGCCTCTTCCACCGTCTTGCAAGCGACGATCTGGTCCTGCTTCTCGGTCCCATCCGCACACTTGGAGAAGGCCGTAAAACAATAGTATTCGATCTGGTCCTTCAGCTCCGGCGCAGCGATCGTCAGATCTTTGTCAGTCGCCTTGCAGGATTGAGCGAGTGCCGTGACAGGTGAAAAGAGAAGTGCGGCCAGTCCGAGGAACACGACACCCAAGGCACCACCGGCGATGGCCTTGAATTTCATGGAGTTGTTCAGCTTCTTATCCATAGAAAGTTCCTCTTTTTCACCTCAGTCGTCCCAACATGCGTTCTGGCAAGTGCCCAGGAACTCGTAGTGGGCCAACTTCATTCACGGTTCCAATCCATGTTGCCGCAATGCTTTCTGCGCTCCTGAGCAAATACTGCAGGCAAGAGAACGTTGAGCCGGCTCGACTTCTTCAAGTTCGCGTCAAGTTTCTCGAACATCAGAGCCTTGGCCTTTTCGGCCGCGCGCAATGCTGCCGCATGTGTCGCAGCTTCTGGTCCGTCATTCGTCGTGACATTCAAGAGCTTCTGTTGAGCGTCCTCCAAGACCTTGGCAGCTGCCACCCATGCGCGCGCCTCCGACCTGGCCTGCTTCAGCGTTTCAAACGTGAGCGTGTCCAGATCAATCGTAACGGGCTTGCCAGTGACCGTACGTCCTTCTATGCGGCGCCCTCCGGCGCTCGTCCTCTTCACCAGAGCGCTGAGCTGATCGTAATCGGCAATGAGCAGACACTGGGCGCAGACGTCCGAATTGTTCATTGCCCAGTTCTTGGCCAGTGTACGGCGCAATTTCAGGACATCGTTGATGCGAAAAAGAAGATCGCGTCGCGCGTCGCGGATTTCCTTATAGTTGGAGTTCCAGTCTGCCTGCGCTGGATCGGGCTCGGGGACCGCCCTCAGAAATGTATTGTAGCCGTCGCCAAGCTGGTCGAGGATCGTGCCGAGCTTCAATTGGCCTTTGGTGCCGTATTGCAAGGAGTCCAGCCATTTCTTGCCGACAGCTGGCATGTCGCAATATTCCTTGGCCACAGCACAATACTTGGCAGGAAGCGTGGCCAGGAATTTCTGGAAGCTGTCGCGTGTCGCAAAAGAACTGGCCGGGAAACTGTTGCCGACACGATAGAGCGCCAGATCCAGTGCAGCAGCCGATTCAGAATACCACCACCCATCAATTTCAGCGTCGTAGCAAGTCATGCGCTTGAGCTGGCGCTGAACCGCTTTCGTGTACTCCACCCTCTCGCGGGAACTCTTCGAGCTTGGCCGTTCGGCTTCCCCCTCGGACGTGTTGAAGTCATCCCATCCGTTGCGCCTGCCGGATTGTTTGGTCACGTAGAGCTTGTCGCAATCCGCAGCATACTGACCTGCAGTAAGCCCATTGAACAGCCCAAGAACCTGCCTGAGAGGTAAGTTCGATTGATAGCTGCTTGCCTTGCCGGAAGCCGAGAGGAAGTCCTGGAAATCCAGCGACGCGTTCCAGCCCCACCGGCCATCCTGACGACTTCGCTTGAGGCAACCAACCCTGGTCAACCGCTTCTGCAATTCAGTGGCTTCAAGCGTATGATTGTAGGAATCGCCACGCACATTCTGGCTGGCGAGCCAGTCGGACCTCAAGTTGGCATCGTAGGCATATGCGGGGGCCAGCATGCCCATCACGGCAAAAATCATCGCTACAAGCAACCAGACGATCGAGCTAACGATAGTTCTCGTGGTTGGGCACTCTGAAAAAAGACGCATGAACTGCCTGTACGAAAACAAGAAATTCATCCTCACCAATGACCAAAAACTAAGCGGCATCTGCCCTAAACGCTAGACCATATGACAACTGACAAATTGTCCACAGGAATCTCGACAACTCGCAGAAGCATTCGGCGATTGTCACTTTCATGTGATATTTTGGCTTCAGCGCAGGACACACCAAGCCGTAACGGCGAGTATCACATTGAATTTGTTTCGCTTAGCGCCGCAGCACCCCACGCCTGCACAGGTTGCTTTCATGCCTCCTTACGTCATGCCCCTATCCAATCCGCGGGAATTGGGCGACACTCGGTGCGGCCAATGGTCCAAATACCGTTCGAGGAACCGCCCAATGTCACGCGTCCACTCTTCATCGAGCCTGCACGCACCCGGATTAGCGCTTGCCGCCTCTCTGGCTTCGTTCGCCCCACCCGCAATAGCCCAGTCCGTCGCCATCGACCCGGACGACATCGGCGGCGTGGTGACAGGCCCTGCAGGTCCCGAGGCCGGCGTCTGGGTCATCGCCGAGACGCGGGAACTTCGCACCCGTTTCACCAGGATTGTCGTCACCGACGACCAGGGCCGCTACGTCATCCCGGATCTGCCAAAAGCCAACTATGACGTCTGGGTGCGCGGCTACGGCTTGGTCGATTCACCCAAGGTGCGCTCCGAGCGGGGCAGAACCCTCGACCTCAAGGCGGTACAGGCACCGAGCGAGACCGCAGCGGCAGAGTACTACCCTGCCATCTATTGGTACGCGATGCTGAAGATCCCGCCGGCGAGCGACTTCGGCGGCAAGTCCGATATCCCCGCGAAGATCGATCTTGCCGAGTGGCTCAACGGCATGAAGAACAACGGCTGCATCGGCTGCCACCAGCTCGGCAACAAGGCCACGCGCACGATTCCCGAGGCACTCGGCAAGTTCGCCAATTCAGAGGAGGCCTGGATCCGCCGCGTGCAATCCGGTCAGGCCGGCGTGTCGATGGTAAATGCACTTGCCGGCAAGCTCGGCAGCGTCCCATTCAAGTACTTTGCCGACTGGACGGACAGGATTGCCAAGGGTGAGTTGCCGCACACCAAGCCGAAGCGCCCTGACGGCGTCGAGCGCAATATCGTCGTCACGGTGCGCGACTGGCTCAATGAGAAGCACTACCTGCACGACACGATCTCGACCGACAAACGTCATCCTACCGTCAATCCCTACGGGCTGCTCTACGGCTCCGCCGAATACTCTACGGATATCATCCCGATCCTCGACCCCGTGAAGAACACGACGTCTTCCTTCCTTGCTCCCGCGCGGGAGGGCACTGAGCCGGCACGTGCCTCGATGGCGCTCGCAGAACCTACTCAGCCGTCACCCTACTGGGGCAACGAGGCGATCTGGAGTGCCAAGACCTCGAACCACAACCCGATGTTCGACAAGGAAGGTCGAGTCTGGTTCGCCGCCCGCTTCCGCAACGAGGACAACCCCGACTTCTGCAAGAAGGGCTCCAGCCATCCTTCGGCAAAGCTCGCGCCACAGTCCCGCTCGACCCGACAACTCACCTATCTCGATCCGAAGACGAAGAAGTACGTGATGGTCGACACGTGCTTCTCGACGCACCACCTGCAGTTCGGATTCGACAAGGACGACACGCTGTGGACCAGCGGTGGGCGCACCGTCGTCGGCTGGCTCAATACGAAAAAATTCCTCGAGACGGGCGACGCCGCAGCCTCCCAGGGCTGGACAGAGCTCGTGCTCGACACGAACGGCAATGGCAAGCGTGACCAGGCGGTGGGCCCGAAAGACCCCGTCGATCCAACGAAGGACAAGGTCATCCGCGCCGGTTGGTACGCCGTGATGCCGAGCCCTGCCGACGGCTCCATCTGGGGCTCGTACCGCTCCAACCCCGGCGCCGTCATCCGCCTCGTACCAGGATCCAATCCACCCGAGACTGCCCTTGCCGAAATCTTCAAGGTGCCGAAACCCGGATTCGGCGTGCGCGGCGCAGACATCGACAAGCAGGGCGTGGTGTGGGTCTCGCTCGCCTCGGGGCACCTTGGCAGCTTCGACCGTCGCAAGTGCAAGGGCCCATTGAACGGTCCCAAGGCCACCGGCAACCACTGTCCCGAGGGCTGGGCATTCCACCAGTACCCGGGCCCGGGCTTCAAGGGCATCGGCGAGAACTCCGCCGAGTCGAGCTACTACTCGTGGGTCGACCAGCACAACACATTCGGTCTCGGCGAGGATGTTCCGATGTCGACCGGCAATCTCAACGATGGCCTGATCGCCCTGAAAGACGGCAAGATGATTACGCTCAGGGTGCCATATCCACTCGGCTTCTATGCCAAGGGCTTCGACGGGCGCATCGACGATCCCAATGCCGGCTGGAAGGGTCGCGGCCTATGGACGACCAGCGGCGACCGCACACCATGGCACATGGAAGGCGGCAAGGGGACGAAGCCTCTCGTTGTTCATTTCCAGCTCCGGCCGAACCCACTCGCCAAGTGACCTGCAACGGCTAGGCCGCACCCAACGGCCCAGCCACCGCTTTCCGTTTACCGATTGTCGCGAAATTCCGGTTAGAATTGTC
>JBJOGJ010000214.1:0-6850 GCA_046048295.1 Pseudomonadota bacterium
ACGGCGGAGCGGCGCGCACGGAAGACACATCCGGCCGCGTCGGGGCTCGCCACGGCCGCTTCGGTGCAAGTCCGAAGTCGAGGATCGTTGAACGCCGTGGGTATGCCGATGGACAAAATCTCTGCGCGGGGCGGACCTCATCCGCCATACGATTTCCAACCGCGATGCGGACGAGAACTCCGCCCCGCACCCTTCACCCATTGCACCTTCGCGTCCGGATTCGCCTGCACGATGGCTTGTATATACCCGAAACGGAATGGCCCCTCATGCCGATCGCTATTCCGCCGCCGCTCGCTCCCGCCGGCTGCCGGGATTGAGCACCACCGTCGCGATGGCGAGCAAATGCACGAGGGCCGAGACATAGAACACGTAGTGGGGCGGATAGTGGTCGAACAGCCAGCCGTAGAATGGCCCCCCGAGCGCCTGACCGGCAAGGAAGCCCGTCGAGACGAAGCCGAACACCGTGCCGACCGGGATCTTGTCCGCGATGCGGCGCACGGCGACGTCGCGGGTCGTGTTGACGCCACCGCGTATGGCCCCCGCAAGGCAGAGGAATACCGGCACCATGAAGAACGGGAAGAGTGCCGATCCCGCCAGCAGGATCGCCAGCGCCGTGATCGCAAAGCCGACGAGGATGATGAGGTCGTAGCGCGTCACCTTGTCGGCCAGCACGCCGCCCGGCAGCACCAGCGCCAGCGCACCGACCTGGTAGGCGGTGAGCGCCACGACGGCGAGCGCGCGGTCGATGCCGTACATGTCCTGCAACGCCACGATCGAAAACTGCGTGATGCCGACGTTGCCGAAAGAAGTGCACAGATAGAAAACGAAGAACAGCAGCACCGCGGGGGACGAAAGCAGCTCCCGCAGGCTGTCCGATATGGGCCTGCTCTTCTTCACCTGGCTGCCGTCCGCCAGAAGACTTGCCGCCGCGATCAGCGCCAGCGCCGTCACCAGCCCCGCCCCGCCGATGGCCACGACCGCCCCGCGCCAACCCATGACAGGCTCGAGCGCGGCGGTGACGATCGGTCCGATGATGAAGCCGATGTTGCCGACGAAGGTGTGAATGGAGAACGCCTTCCCCATCCGCCCCTCGCCGATCGAGGAGGAGAGCAGCGAGTAGTCGGCCGGATGGAAGACGGCGTTTCCGACACCGGCCACCGCCATCAACAGCGCGAGCGTCCAGAAGTTGTCGGCATAAAGCCCGATCAGCACGATGCACAGCGCATTGACGCAGAGCCCGCCCATCAGCACCAGCCTGCCGCCGATGCGCTCGACAAGCAGTCCCATGGGCGTCTGGCAGATGCCGGTGACGACGGCGAAAACGGAAAGTGCGAGGCCGAACTCGGCGTACGAAATGTTGAGGTCGCGCGTGATGAGCGGCAAGAGCGGCGCCCAGGCGAGGAGATAGAGGTGGCTCAGCATATGGGCCGTGCAGACGAGGCCCAGCACCTGCCCCTCGCGCCTGGTGAAGCCGACTACCGCCATGCTGCGTCCTCCGGTCGATTTCTGGTTTACCCCGAAGGATCGCCATGCGAGGCCTCGGGCGTCAAGCCAATTGCGCTCCCGCCACTAGCGAAGCGGTCGGCGGTAGGTCTCGCAGCGCTTGCGCCAGCCGTTGAGCCAGCGCCGGCTTGGCGGATTGTTTATTGCCCTGCGGGTCAGCACGAAATTGGTCGCCTCGGAGAACTCGTCGAGCGCCCCCTTCGTGTCGCCCGGATCGCCCTTCATCGCCAGCAGCACGTGTTTCAGCCCCCAGCCCTCTGCCTTCCCCGTCTTCTTGTCGGGAAACGTTTCCGTTGGCGCAATCCCCTCCCCCTTGAAGTTGACGTAATCTATCAGCGGGTAGAGATCGGGCGAGGCCTTGGCAACGCGGATGAACTGGTTCCTGACGTGCGCGCGCTCCCGCGCATCGGAAAGCGTGGCGAGCATCTTCGGCAGCGCCTCCTGCATGCGCTGTGCGAGGTACTGCGCCTGCAGGCCAACCGTCGCGAGCAGGAAAGTGCGCAACTCCACCATGCGGTGCGACCGGAACTCGCGCATGAACTCTGCCCGCGTACGCCAGGGAAGGGCCGGAATTTCAGGCTTGTCGATCCAGCCTGGCAGTTTGGCCCCGCGCTGGCGCAGGAACTTCGCCACCTTCGGGAAACTCTCGGCAAAGGGCGTCTCGAGGCCGGCCGGAAACCAGATGAAGTGCCCGATGCCGACCGAGGCGAAGTCCTCGCCCCGGTTCCAGGCGGTGATCATGTCGCGGTTGCCGCCCGTTTCGTTGAGCCAGACCTGCCGGCCCACCTTCTCCGCGGCCTGCGCCGGAATCGAAAGCGAAGGCATCTGCCGGTTTGCTGGCGCGGGCTCCCTTATCAGGACCGGCGCCGCATCCTGTGCAGCGGCAGAGGTCGCCACCATCGCGATGCAGATCGCCGCGGCCAGGGATCTCGTCACAGGCACGTCGTCTTCTCCACTCCGCAACCTCGGACCGCATACCGCCCTTCGCGCAGGGATCGCCGGTCTTCCCGGCCCCTGCTCAGCCGACGAGCCCGTGCGTCGATGGCACGAACAGGTCCTCGACCTTGACGCGCTCGGTGATGATCTTCTGCGTCAGCGCATGCTCGATGAGGTTCTCGATGACCTTCCGGTTCGGCTCGATCCCATACGGCAGCGGCTCACCCGTGATCGCCATCACCTTCTCGTGCACCTCATCAACGTCCGACTTCTTCTCGAGCTTGCCAGCCTTGAGCCGCTCGACGTAGAGATGCTTCGACTCGGCAAACGCATTGAATGTCTCTTCGGCGACGAACGGATACTTGGCGAGTGTATCGTCATTGACGACCACCAGGTGATTGATCGGATAGTGCCCACGAGACTTCAGCGCCGCCAGCCCCGCGTCGAGAGCGTTGGGGATCAGCGGCACCACGTCCGGATGGTCGATCTCGACACCGATGGCGCCTGCGAGTTCGCCGGACATCAGCAGATCCTCCATCTTCTTGCCCTTCTCGATGGGCGTCACGTTGGACGGCGCCTTGTATTCCGCCACGTGCTCGTCACCGGACAGCACCCAGTGCACATTCGAAAGATCGACGCCATGCTCGTCCTGGAGAATCGAGCGCGCCCAGACGCCCGTCGTCACCGTGTAGCCGCGGTTGACGCCCACTTTCCTGCCCTCGAGATCCTTGGGCGAACTGATGCCGGCGTTCTTGTTGACCAGTATGGCGCCATGGTGGAACGCCCTGACCAGGAATATCGGCAACGCGGTCATGCGCTTACCGTGGGCCTTGGCGCAAATGTACGTCGTGATCGCCATCTCCGTGATGTCGTAGGCGCTCTCGCGCACCATCCGGCGGAAGGCAGCAATCAGCGGATTGACTTCCTCCCAGTCGAATTCGAAGGATTTCGGTTTTACGGTCCCGTCCTTTACCGCCTTGTTGTTGCCCTGCGTGCGGCTGACGGCATGAAGCTTCAGATCGGCCATGGTCGCGCTTCTCCCGGTGATCGGCTTTCGTTTCGGAGCTTTGTGTCAGGGAAGTCTTTTAGGGCAACGGGGGCGGAAGTGTCGAGTAGTCGCCAAAACGGCCCGGGGACGAGATGACCCCGGGCCGCAAAAAACAGTTCGATGGAGGCTCACGCCACCAGGTCGCGCCCAGCTTATTCCGCGGTCATTCCGCTGATCATCTTCTCGAGCGCACGAACGAGTTCGTCCCGGCGCTTCCGCCCGAGCACATTGAGGACCACGGCGTCCACCTGCTCTGCCATGGGACCGGCATCCCTCAGGATCCGGTGCCCCTGTTCCGTCAGATCGACGACATAGGCGCGGGCGTCCGTCTTCGAACGTTTACGCTGGATCAGCTTCCTGCTCTCGAGCCGGCGGACCATCTCCGCCAGCGTCGACCGGTCGATGCCGGTGGCATTCACGATGGCCGTCTGGCTCGAGCGTGGATTCGCTGCGATCGCCGACAGCACCACCAGCTGACGCGGCGTGATGTCCATCTTGATCGCCGCATCGGTAAAGACCACGTCGGCGCATTGTCCGGCACGATGCAGCAAATGCAGGACCGATCGGTCCAGTTTCACTTCACCATGGGGGCCAGTTTTTCTCATTCTCGATCTCCGTCTACTCTTGTTTCTGATTTCGAAATTCTCAGGTCCGAAGCGAGCTGCCAGCCCGTTCGCGGCCCTGACGCCAGCGGGCCGAAATGTCCCGTGACAAAGCCAGTGGGAGCGCCGCAATCGCATACCGGCAGCGGGCAGCGGTACCGTGGCGGCGCTCCGCGCGCTTCGAATACCAGCCAGATGTTGGCCCGAGGAAGCGACGCTGGTGAAAGGTGCTCATCCGCAGACGCCCACCTTATCCGTCACCGCCCCCGTTTCGGATTTGTGCAGCGTATCGGCCGCACAGTCCGTCGATCCCGCAGGCGACGTTCACTTGACGGACTTTTCACAGAACTGTCGCAAAAAGCACATCCCCGTTTCAGGGGATGGTTTGCCTTTTGTCAGGCAATCAGGTGCTCGCGCATGGCTTGCGCGACGGCATGGGACTGCGAGTTCGCCTCGAGCTTGCCCTGTGCCTTTTTGATATGTGTGCGAATAGTTTCTTCACCAAGCTCAAGCTCTTCCGCAATTTCCTTGACCCGCTTTCCAAACGAAAGCATCCGCAGGACGGAAAGTTCCCGCGCCGTCAGTTGGGTGCCCCTGCCAAGTCTTCGTGCTGGCGCAGATAACAGTTTCTGCAGTCTGTTCACAGCGAAGGTCGCCCCGATGAAAACCAGCGCCCTCCTCTCCTGCGTCAAACTCTTGCTAAGGACGGTCCTTGACCAGAACGCGATCACCCAGCGCCCCCCGATCGGGCAGGCCAGCGTGTCGCGGATGCCGTACCGATATGTGAACTCCAGGGCCCAGCGGTCGATTCCGATCGGCTCGAGCGCCCTCAACGTTTCGGAGAGCGTGAAGGGGACCAGAGCGAGATATGCGGTCATCAGGCTCGGACCGGGGGTCTTCTTGCTATGCTCGACATAGTCTTCCCACCATCCCTTGGGTGCGCTCTCGTGGAGGAAAAGCGTCTTGCCTTCCACGATGGCATCCCAATCGCCGAGCTTCCGGGGAAGCAGCAGGGCGCCGAGCACCGGAAGGTCGATTTCGGAGTTCGTGATATTATGGAGGCGGTTCAGCACCTCGTAGGAGCTCTCGATATCCTCTACTTCAGAAAGGTAGCCGAGCAGACGTTCACCAAGCCTGGCTTCGCAGCTCCCGCTTCCAGTAACCATGTCTTGGCGCTCCAGTCGAATTCCGCCCTAGCCGGCCGGTGGCTTGATTAAACTAGGTGTTCGCAATCCACGCATCTTACGGCGTTAAACAGCCGAATCCACCAAAATCGGTCCGCAGATGGGTCACAAGGAAGAATCCGCACACACCTGATCTCACCAAGTCCATGCATCATGCTCCAACGTACAAACGGGGGAGTGGTCCCTGGCCGCGATCCGACAACCCGGGCACGCCATCCGGTCGGACAAGATGCCGCAAATCGCGGCCTGTTCTTTCCTCCCCTACAGGGGGAGGCCAAGCCTGCCGGGAAGTCCCATCATTGAAGGTCTTTTCCACACTTGCCGCCGGATCGCAACGTTTCGCGTGCCCCTCTCCCCAACACCCCGAACTGAGGTATACTCTGCGTCACGTCCCCAAGAGGGGCCAACCGCTAGCCAGGAGGATACGCCATGCCGCTCGATGTGTATGTGGACAAGGGCCAGGTTCAGGATGAAACTGAAGAGATGCGCAAGAAGCGGGAGGAGATCCTCGCCAAGACCCCGCCGCCGCAGTTCTTCAAGCTCGAGGCTCAACTCCTCAAGCAAGGTCGCTCCAACAAGATCCTAGCTGATACCGGGACGCTCTGGCTCAACCTTAAGGTCTACGCCGGAGGAGGCGAGAATGGCCTCCACAATCACACCGACGAGGATCATGCACATATCGTGATGCAGGGTAGTGCCTGCTTCTTCGGTCCGCGCGGTGAAGAGCGCCACTGTGGCCCCTATGAGGGCGTCATGCTGCCCGCCGGCGCCTACTACCGCTTTCATGCCACCAGCGAAGAACCACTCGTCCTGCTCCGTGTCGGTTGCTGGAACAAGAAGCAGGAGGGCGCCAAGCGCTTCAATATCTATGGTGAACCCCTGCCGGCCGAAGCAAAAGGCAATGGTCAGGTCGAGGTTATCCCGCTCGAAGGTCAGATCTTCGGCCCCCCTCAGAAGTAACTCGCTTCTCCCCAAGCCCCGCGGTCGCGGGGCTTTCTTCTGGCCTCTTGACATGCGGCCTGAGCCGGCTCATGAGCCGCGTTGCCACATTTTGGCCACAACTGACGCTGGCTAGCCAGCGAACAAGAACAATGCCGTTGCACTGAATAGGAACCGCCCATGACACTCGCCGTCGCCATCAGAGAACCCTATGTCCGAGCACTTGGGCTCATCAGCGCGGCGCATTTCATGAGTCACTTCTACGGCATGGTTCTGCCACCATTGTTTCCATTCCTGAATGCAGACCTTGGCATCTCTTACACTGTCCTTGGCATCCTGTTGGCCGCCAATAAGACCGTTTCAGGCTTGTGCCAGCTGCCGGCTGGCGTCGCCGTCGATCGCATCGGGGCGCGCTCCATGTTGCTCTTCGGCTTGGTCGCCTGCTCCGTGTGCATCGGCTTGCTGGGCTTCATCAGCTCGCCAATACTGCTCGGAATTGTGATTATTGCATTTGGCGCCGCAAACTCGGTCTTCCACCCGACCGACTACTCCATCCTCAACAGCTCGGTTCCCGAGCAGCATATGGCGAAGTCCTTCTCGATGCACACTTTCTGCGGCCACATCGGCACCGCGGTCGC
>JBJOGJ010000215.1:0-6834 GCA_046048295.1 Pseudomonadota bacterium
GCGCCGTCCGTGCGTCAGTGCTCTTGGCGCCGCGCATGGCGCGGGGAGTTTGAGACGGGGGCGTCAGTCCCCGTTTTTCAGAGTTGGCACCGCAAGCAGGCAGCGGGAGATTCCGCAAGTCCAGGCGTGCGTCAGTTGATATTGGCTTTTCGTCAATAGGGCTCGGAAGATGGCTACCACGCTGAACCGTCGCGAATTCACTGCAGCCGGTCTTGCCGCTGCTGGCATCCTTGGCAGCGGCACGCTTGGACAGCTTGCCGCGCAGCAGGCGCTCACCGAAAACCAGCTTCTCGACTTTGCTCCCTACGGTAACGTGACACTGGTCCACATCACGGACATTCACGCGCAACTCAAGCCGATCTACTTCCGCGAGCCATCGATCAATCTCGGCATCGGAGAGGTGGCTGGCCTCCCGCCACACGTGACGGGTGCGGACTTTCTCAAGCTCTACAACATCAAGCCGGGCAGCGCTTCGGCTTATGCGTTGACGTCCGAGGATTTCGAGCGACTCGCGAAGTCCTATGGGCGCATGGGCGGCCTGGATCGCGTGGCGACTGTCGTAAAGCGTATTCGCTCCGAGCGTGAGAAGAATATGCTGTTGCTGGATGGCGGCGATACCTGGCAGGGCAGCTACACGGCGGAGAAGACCAAGGGCGGAGATATGGTCACCGTCATGAACGCCCTGAAGCCCGACGCGATGACGGGGCACTGGGAGTTCACGCTCGGCGCTGACCGCGTCAAGGAGATTGTCGGGAGCCTTCCTTTCGCGTTCCTCGGCGGAAACATCTTCGACAACGAGTGGGGGGAGCGCGCGTTCCCGTCTACCAAGGTGTTCGAGCGCGGTGGCGCCAAGATCGCCGTTATCGGTCAAGCATTTCCCTATACGCCGATTGCCAATCCGCGCTGGATGTTCCCCAGTTGGTCATTCGGCATCCGCGAGGAGGAGATCGTCAAGAACGTCAAGGAGGCCCGCGACAAAGGCGCCGATCTGGTCGTGCTGCTTTCGCACAATGGCTTCGATGTCGACCGCAAGGTGGCGCAGCGTGTCGAAGGCATTGACGTCATCCTGACTGGGCATACGCATGATGCGCTGCCTGAACCCGTACTCGTCGGCAAGACGCTGGTCGTTGCCTCGGGCTCGAACGGAAAATTCATCTCCCGCATCGACCTGGACGTTCAGGGCGGCAAGATGAAGGGCTACCGCTACCGCCTTATTCCGATCTTCTCCGACGTCATAAAGCCCGATGGCGAAATGGCCGATATCATCGCGAAGGTGCGAGCGCCCCACGAGAAGGAACTGGGCCGTGTCCTCGGCAGGACCGAGAGCCTGCTTTTCCGCCGTGGCAACTTCAACGGCACCTTCGACGACCTGATTTGTGATGCCATGCTGGCTGAGCGGGATGCCGAAATCGCGCTTTCGCCAGGCTTCCGCTGGGGCACAACGCTCATGCCGGGCCAGGACATCACCGTAGAGGATCTGCACAACGCGACCTCCATGTCTTATCCGGCGACCTATCGCATCTCCATGACAGGCAAGATGCTGAAGGGCGTTCTTGAGGATGTCGCTGACAACCTCTTCAACAAGGATCCCTACTATCAGCAGGGCGGTGACATGGTTCGCCTCGGCGGCCTCGGTTACACGATCGATGTCAATGCGAATATCGGCAACCGCGTTAGCGACATGATCCTCCTGAAAACCGGCAAGGCGATCGAGCCAAACCGCAGCTACAACATAGCCGGCTGGGCGTCGATCAACAGGGATACGCAAGGGCCGCCGATCTGGGATGTCGTCGAGAGCCACCTCAAGAAGAATCCTGTTGTTCGTCTCGAACCCAATCGTTCCGTGAAGATCAAGGCGTGACAGGCTGGCTAATGTCTTTGGACGGCGCAATGGCGAGTTGAAAACACATTCATAAAATCGAATATTTCTGCATGAATGCGTGAATGCGTGAATGCGTGAATGCGTGCAAGATGCATCGAGGCCCATGGGCGAACCATGAGGTGAGGTGGAGGAGACGATGAGCGCAAGGGATGGTTCTGACGGGCGACACGGCCCGACGCCGACGAGGCGGTCATTATTGAAGGCTGGGCTTGCAGGTGGTGGGCTCTTGGCGACCGGTCTCGCAGGACAGGCACTGGCTCAGGGTCAGAGCGACCCGGCAATCACCAATCTTCCGGACTGGAGCAAGGTGCTCGGTCCCGGCGTCGATGCCAAGCCCTATGGAGTGCCCTCCAAGTACGAAGCTGACGTGGTTCGCCGACACGTCGAATGGCTGACTGCCTCCCGCGAGTCGTCGGTCAACTTCACGCCACTGCACGCGCTGGATGGTATCATCACGCCCAACGGATTGTGTTTCGAGCGCCATCATTCCGGTATCGCGGAGATTGATCCGGCGCAGTACCGTCTGATGATCAACGGTCTCGTCAACAAGCCGCTGGTCTTCACGCTTGAAGATCTGATGCGTTTCCCGCGCGTCAACCGTGTCTATTTCCTCGAGTGCGCGGCGAACTCGGGCATGGAATGGCGTGGTGCGCAGCTCAATGGCTGTCAGTTTACGCACGGTATGGTCCACTGCGTCATGTATACCGGCGTGCCGCTGAAGCTCTTGCTCGAGGAGGCGGGTCTGAAGCCCGGCGCCAACTGGGTGATGCCGGAAGGTGGCGATTCCTCCGCCATGAACCGCTCGCTTCCGATGGAAAAGGCGCTCGATGATTGTCTCCTCGCGTTCAAGATGAACGGCGAGGCGCTGCGTCCCGAGCAAGGCTATCCCGTTCGTCTCGTTGTCCCAGGCTGGGAAGGAAATCTCTGGGTCAAGTGGATCCGGCGTCTGGAGGTGGGCGACAGGCCGTGGCAGGCGCGCGAGGAAACCTCCAAGTACACGGACCTTCTGGCCAACGGAAAAGCGCGCCGCTTCACCTGGGCAATGGATACCAAATCGGTCATCACGAGCCCATCGCCGCAGATGCCGATCACCCACGGCAAGGGAGCGACCGTGCTCACCGGCCTTGCCTGGTCCGGTCACGGAACGATCAAGCGCGTCGACGTTACGATCGACGGCGGTCGCAACTGGCACGTCGCCCGCATCGATGGGCCAAGCCTTTCGAAGGCCGTGCATCGCTTCTATTACGAGTTCGAGTGGGATGGCAGACCTCTCTACCTGCAGTCTCGCGCAATCGATGAGACGGGCTATGTGCAGCCGACGAAGGATGAGTTGCGCAAGTCTCGTGGCGAGAACTCGATCTATCACAACAATGGTATCCAGACCTGGGCGGTGAACGCGGACGGAGTGGTTGAGAATGTCGAGATCAGCTGATTTCGTGCGCGGTCTTGCCGCGCTTGCGGCAGCTGCCGCTTTTGTCCTCACGCCCGTTGCCGCCATGGCCGGCGATGCAGCCAAAGGCGCGCAGGTATTCAAGCGTTGCGCGTCCTGCCACAAGGTTGGCGCTGGCGCCAAGAGCGGCATCGGCCCGCATCTCAATGACGTCTTTGGCCGCAAGGCGGGAACGCTCTCCGATTTCAAGAGCTTCTCGCCCAACATGAAGAAGGCCGGGGCTGATGGTCTCGTCTGGAACGACGAGCAGATGCACAAGTACCTCGAGAACCCTCGCGGCCTCATTCGGGGCACGCGGATGGCGTTTCCGGGCTTGAAGAAAGTCACTGAGCGCGACGACGTCATCGCCTACCTGAAACAGTACTCGAAGGATGTGTCGGCCGCACCGCAGAAGCCTGCCGGAACAGCTTCCGCGGTCGACAAGAAGTCGGCAGCTCCGGCTGCCGTGCCTGCTCCTGCCGCTCCAGTCAGAACGGCAACCGCGGCTTCGAAATCCACCGCCGTTCGCAGGGATCCGAACGCCCCGCGCCATGGGCGCTTTAATCTCGGTCGCCAGGCAACCCAGCAGGAGATTGCCGCCTGGGATATCGATGTGCGCCCTGACGGACAGGGGCTGCCGAAGGGCAAAGGCACGGTCAAGCAGGGCGAAACCATTTATGCCGAGCGCTGTGCCAGCTGCCATGGCGACTTCGGCGAGGGCACGGGACGTTGGCCGGTACTTGCTGGCGGCAAGGACAGTCTGAAGTCGGATCGCCCTGAAAAGACCATCGGCTCCTACTGGCCCTATCTCTCCACTGTCTGGGACTACGTCCACCGCGCAATGCCGTTCGGCGATGCCCAGTCGCTGACTGATGACCAAGTCTATGCCGTCGTCGCTTACCTTCTTTTCCTTAACGACGTGGTTACTGACGAGAAGTTCGAACTTTCCGACAAGAACTTTACGAGCGTGCGCCTGCCCAACGAGGCGAACTTCGTTGAGGATGATCGCGCTAAGGAACCATTCGCGAAGCCTTCTGAGCCCTGCATGAAGAACTGCAAGCCGGGCACCGCCAAGATCATCATGCGCGCTCGCATACTGGATGTTACGCCAAAAGGCGACGACAAGGACAACGCGGCTGGCAAGGGTGCGATCGAATAGGCGAACGCTTGAAACGCAGGGAGGATCGGGCATGAAACCGACTGGAGCAATCGTGGCAACTGCGGCAGTGCTCTTGACGTTGGCGCCAGGGAAGGTTGCCAGCCAGGATGCAAACTTCACGAGTTTCAGAGCGCTCAAACCTGAATTGGCTCTCGCTGCTGCCCAGGGTGCTCTCGCCGATTGCCGCAAGCGGGGCTATCAGGTCGCCGTTTCCGTTACCGACCGCTTCGGCGTTGTGCAGGTCACCCTCCGCGATCAGTTTGCAGGCGCCCATACGCCCGAGACAGCATTTCGCAAGGCGTGGACCTCGGCGAGTTTCCGCACCGACACCCTCGAGCTCTCCAAGACCACGGAGCAGGGTGACGCCTGGGCTATACGCAATGTGTCCCAGGTCCTGCCGCTTGGAGGCGGTGTGCGGATATTGGCGGGCGATGGCGATCTGGTCGGCGCGATCGGCGTTTCGGGCGCTCCATCCCCAAGTGAAGACGACGTCTGCGCCAAGGCGGGCATCGCCATCATCGCCGATCGAATTGCCTTTTGAGCGCCAACACTTTGGGATCTCGCCCCCGCGTTCCTCGCAACGGACCGACGGGTTGGCCAGCTAGCAATACAGCGATCAGCTACCGCTCTTCGTGAGGCTCATTGTGAGCGAGCGCATGTCGATGCCCTCCGTTGTGACCGTTACTGTCTGACTGTTGCCGGCAAACTTGACCGCCATAGAGCCCGTGAAGCCGCCTCCTGTAATCGAGAGCGAGAGCGTGCCGTTGCCAATTGTGCCAGACGCGCGACCGGTTGCGTTGTAGGTTCGCTCTTCCCACTCTCCCGAAAGCTTTGCACCCTGCTGCTGCAGCCTGCTGCGAACCTCCACCTTGTAGCTCGTAGAAGCGCACCTGATGACGAGGCGCAGTTCACCGCTGCTGCTGCTGTTGTAGGCGTTGCAGCGGATCCTTTCGGATTTTCCCGCCTGCAGATCGATCTTGCCCATACCGGACCACGATCCGAGAAGGGGCGTAACCGATTGCGCGGGGGCTGAAGCGCTTGCCACCGCGGCAAGGACCACTGCTGCCAGCCCGGGATAAACCCGCCGGGCCGTTACCGTTTGGCCTGGATACATCATCACCCCGCCCTCGCCATTCGATTTCTTGCAATCCGGCTCCGGATTGCATCGATCAACCATCAAGAAACTGAAAATCAGTGAGACAGAAGCAGTGGAACTTTCGAGCCGTGGATCATGTCACGGGACACGCCGCCGAAGATGGATTCGCGGAATTGCGAATGCCCGTATCCTCCCATCACGACGAGATCGGCCGCGGCGTCCACGGCACACATCTGCAGGGTCTCGGATATGCTGCGCCCGCTGCTCGGAACCCGCTCGAGAGTTACCTTTTGTCCGTGACGGGCGAGCGATGCCGAGATGTCGGCGCCTGGCTCCTCACCCCATCCCCGGCCGCCTGCCACGGGATCTACGACGACTACGGTCGTGCTGTCCGCCCGCTCGATCAGCGGCAAAGCATCGTTGACAGCGCGCGCAGCCTCCCGTGAAGCGTCCCAGGCGACGACAATTTTCTTGCCGACCGCGTTGGCGCTCCAGCCTGTCGGGATGATGAGAACGGGACGGCCTGAACTGAATAACGCGCCGTCAAGGATCGCTTCGCGCAGACTGGCATTCTCGTCGGCCGTGGGCTGTCCGACGATCGAAAGATCGGCATGTCGTGCCTGCCTGCCGGCCGCCTCCGTGAGCCCGATCGCCTCGTGGCTGATCCATCGAGCATCGGCCGATAGCTTTTGCTCGATGAGCCTGGTCTTGGCCTCTGACGCGACCGCAGCGGCTTTCGCCCGTGCTGTCTCGATCTGTTCGACGTCAAACGTCATGTCGGCGCCTTCCGGACCGGCAACGAAGTGGGTGTAGACCTGTAGCGAAGTGCCAACCGCGCTGACGTGTGCACCGAATGTGCTTGCAAGTGAACACGCGGCGTCGAATCGGACTGTGGAATCGCCACCGTCGTCGAGAAAAACGAGCAGGGTCTTGATTGTCATCGGACAAACTCCGGCATGGGTTGAAGTGGTTCCGCCCGCGCGATGGCGATCTGGTTCCAGGTTAGTGTTGCACGCTGTCCCTCGCGCACCAGCGCTCGAGTGCGGATTTCCGCGCTGCTTCCTGCAACGCCTCCGTGTTCTGCGTTATCGCGCTTTGTCAGATCCGGGCGACAGTCGACATTTCCTGCCCGTAATCCTCTGCCGCCTGCTGCCAAAAGCTGGCATAGGCAGACCAGTACTCTTCAGGGTTCCGGCTGCAGAGAAGTTTGGCCACGAGGTTCGTGTCCTGCTCCGCCCTGCGACGCAGAAATTGATGCCATTCGAGCC
>JBJOGJ010000216.1:0-6823 GCA_046048295.1 Pseudomonadota bacterium
GCGGCACCGGCACCGTCGTCGCCATCACCGGACCGATTCGCGAGCGTCGCCGCGGCGGCGGCGGGGCTCGACGCCATGGCCTGGAAGAGCGTGAGGATCGCCCAGGCGCGCGTGCGCTGGACCTGTGCGGAGGCCTTCGCCGACCGGTAGCGATTCGCGAAACCGGCGACATCCTCGATGAGCGCCTGCATGGCTGGGCTCAGCTCGTATCGTTCCGTGGTCTCGACGCGCTCGGGGAAGCGGGTGTCTCCGAGGTACTCGACGATGTCGGGTCGACGCCGCTGCACGAAGCGCCGAGCCAGTTCCTTGTCCCTCGCTTTCTGGTCGCTGCAGTCGCGGCCGAGCTCCCCGTCGGGCAGGAACCTTTCATCCAGGAGGCCGAGGAGCGCGTCGTAGGCGTCGGCGTTGCCGCTGTGCGGGGTCGCCGTGGTCAGGATCATGTGCTGTCCGGGCTTGGCGGCCAGGCCCTTGAGCAGGTCGTGCCGCATCTGGCGGGTTGCCCCCCGCCCCCCACCCGACGGCGTGCAGGTGTGGGCCTCGTCGACGATGACCAGGTCGGGGCAGGTCTGCAGGAACTCGCGGCTGCGGCGCGGGCTCTTGACGTAATCCAGGCTGACGACCGTGAACGGGAACCGTGAGAAGATGGTCTGGGTGCCGCTGATGCGGCGCTCAAGCTGCTGCGTCGTGGAGGCGAGCACCAGCTCAGCCTCGATGTGGAACTTGTCGCGCAGTTCCCGCTGCCACTGCTCAGCCAGGTGCGGAGGGCAGAGCACGCTGAATCCACGGATCTCGCGCCGATCGAAGAGTTCGCGGGCGATGAGCAGGGCTTCGATGGTCTTGCCGATCCCGACGTCGTCTGCGATCAGCAGGCGGACCGGATCCAGCCGAAGCGCCATGATGAGCGGCACCAACTGGTACGGCCGGGGCTGGAAGCCGAGCCTCGCGAAGGACCGGTATGGACCGGCCGCATGGCGCGTGGCGAGCCGGGCGGCATCGCGCAAGAGCCGGCATGAGTTGGCATCGCCGCGCCGTTCCGGATCCGGTGGCGCGAAGGAAGCTGACTCGAGAGGCTCCAGCAGCGCATGCACGACGGTGGTCTCGTCGGACGTGCTGCCCAGCGGCGCCAAGGTGTAGACCGGCGCCGTCGAGCCGGGCTGCACGATCCACTCCCGATCGCGGACACGAACGATCGAACCAGCTGCAAAGGTCGTCATGGCAGGACTCCGGTCGATGACCCGGGGCCGAAGACGCCGGGTGTCTGCCTGATCAGGGCCATCCAGTCCGTCGTGGCATGGTGGAAAACGATCACCCGGTAGCCATCGTCGATCAGGCGGGCACGCACTGCGCGGTCCTCCTCGGCCTGTTCGGGGGTGTCGTGCGGTGGCCCATCGACGAAGACGCACACCGCGCCCTCGCCGTAGTAGAAGTCCGGCCGCGAGTAGCGCTCGGGAATCCAGTACTGGGCGTGGGTCGGCGGCGTGAAGCCGTGCTGCCGGAGCAGGTCGAGGAACCGCTTCTCGAGCTGTGAATCGCAGGCCGCGTACAACGGGTGCCATTGGTCGCCGACCGCCGGCGCTGCATCCGTCAGCGAGGACGTCGAGCGTGCAAGCTGCCGCAGGTAGTCCACGATCTTCTTGCGATCGATGAAGGCGTGGTCCGGCTGGTTCCCGAAGTCCAGAAGGCAGTCGTAGCACCCGGCTTCGCAGCCATCCTTGTGAAGGTGACCACGATCCTCGCCCGTCTCGGGATCGAAGTGACAGAGCTCCAGTGCCGCCCGTGCGACCCGGGCAAGCGCCGTGGGGTCGTCGACCAGCTGGCGCAGGACCCCGGCTCCCCCTTCGGTCGCCTCGTAGAACAGCAGGTGATTGCGTCGTTGCCGCGAGGGCAACGGCTCAACCGAGATCTCGCTTCCCTCGACCTGGAATACATGCTGGATGCCCCGCCTGAGCGCAGCGTCGAGCGATGGCATGAAGGCAGGGTCGGTCGACGGCACGTTCGGTGAGAGGAAAAGCGCGTTCTTGGTGTCGTCGACGTAGGGAATCACGCGGCGTGCATTGGGACGCGCCGGGGCGATGCCTTCCTGCACCTCGGCTGCATCCTGGGAAACCCAGTCGCCCTTCTCGATGTCCAGGAAGAATCCGTGTTCGGCCTGGTGCTGGCGTCGGGCCCAGCCCAGGTTCACGCGCCAGAGGGCGCATGCGTCGCCGTACTCCATCAGCGCGAGCGAGGCCCCATCGAGGCGAGCCGCCGCACGCCTGCGGTTCGGCTGGCCGCCGAGCTGGGGGAACGCGAAGTAGGAACGGACGTCGAACCCCTGCCGCTGCCGCTCCTCCTCATCGGAGGTGATGCGCTCGAGCCGTCTCGCGCTCACGTTCTGCATGCGCACGAGGCTGGCATACTCGAACTGTGCCTCGAGCGGCTTGTTGCATCGGGCGCAGGTCTGCACATGGGCAAGATCCACGCCCGCATGCCCGTAGCCGCACTCGCCGCAGGTCTTGATCGTCGCCATCTGCGGACCGGTTCCGTCGCTGTCGAGGGCCACGTTCGCGCGGTGGATCCGGTAGCGGGCACCCTCGTGATAGATGATCGCGTTGGGGCCGAACTCGCTGATCGCAAGGAACCTGGGGCGGTTGAGGTACTCGTGCTCACCGACCGAGCCGCGGCGTGCCGGCACGAACGCACTGACCGGGAGACGGGGGAAGCTGTAGCCCGGCAGGAATCCTTCGCTCGCGAAGTAGCGATAGGAGTAGAAGTCGCCCTCGGCCGCACCGCTGGACTTGGTCAGCAGTTCGATCTGGGCCTCTGCCTGCTGGCGCAGGCTCTTGGCGAGTTTGCGATCCCATTCGGAACGGCCATGGTCGCCGATGAGCAGGTTCTGCGCACGACGCTGCTTGACGGCGGCGATGTAGAGCTCGCGCCAGCGCTGGCATGCCTGGTCAAGCGAGGTGGTGGCTTGATCCAGTGTCTGCTTGACCCACTCGGGGTGGAACCATGGCGCCGACGTGAGGGATGCCCCAACCAGTTCGATGAGCTTCTGCACCTTGCCGAGTGCTGAGGTGCGCGCATCGGTGCCGCCCAGCTGCTCCCGGAGCTCCTGCTTCAGCGGCAGTTTGAGATCGTCCTCGGAGACCACCAGGATGTCGGCCAGCGTGGTCCCGAGATCCACGCCGGTCTCGCCCAACCAGACCGCATGGACGTGGGCCCGCACCAAGGCCTCGTTGGCCAGGTCGATGCGCGGCGGCTGGACGCTTCCTGCGACCATGGACTCGGGTCGTGCGAAGAAGTACTGGTCGTGTGGGCTGAAGCCCGAGCAGTAGGTGTAGACCAATGCCGGCTGGCCACCGCGCCCGGCGCGCCCGCTGCGCTGCGCGTAGTTCGCCGGGGTCGGGGGCATGTTGCGCATGTTGACCACGTTGAGCTGTGCGATGTCCACGCCCAGCTCCATGGTCGGCGAGCAGAAGAGCACGGGCAGGTCCGCAGACTTGAAGGCGGCTTCCCGGCGTTGGCGTTCCTCGGAACCAACCTGTGCGGTGTGTTCCCGCGCATTGATGAATTCACCGACCCCCGCGAAGGAGCGGTAGAAGGCCGTGAAGAACTGGTTCGGGCGGGTGCCTTCACGCGACTCACGCTCCTGACGAAGCGGGTCGAACGCGGGCTTCCCGTCGCCGAGCAGCCAGATCATCGCCTCGCGCCCAAGCCGATAGCCCTTCGGACCACCGGGAGTGCGGGGCTCCCGAACCGGCTCGATGTACTGGCCCTCGAGCACTCGGAACAGGTCAAGGATGATGGCATCCGTCTCCTGCATCGAGAGGGCAGCGCCCCGCCCGAAGGTGGACTGCCTCCGGAGGTAGCTGCCGAACTTGCTCGAGCTCGACACGGGGATGTCGTCGCCGGAGTCTGCATCGGTCATCGATCGCGGCCAGACGACCGGGGTGCTGTGGGACTTGTGGGTCGATTCCCCCAGCGTCCAATCGTCCACCAGGTACTCGTCCGCCTCCTTGACCGTCGACTCGATCCATTGGTGGTCGAGTTCCTCCGCCTTGATCGCCAAGGATCGGCGGAAGGAATCAAGGAGCACGGTGCAGATCGCCAGCCGCGTGGCGCTCGATGCGGATCGGAGGGCATCGTGGGTTCCTGCCCAGACCGTCTGGTCCTCGCAGAACTCCGCCAGCGACTGGTAGGAAAAGCTCAGGAGGCCGCATTGTTCGAGGTTGGGCGACGCCACGCGCCAGCCACGCAGGAGGTCCCGGTACAGCCTGAATGCCAAGGTCTTGCGGAAGACGAACTCGATGTTGTGGCGTTTCGCGAAGCGCGCTTCGGGGTGTGCCGAGTACTGCTCGAATGGGAGCCCGAGCGCGTTGAACACGGCCTGGGAGAGCGTGCCGAAACGCAGCCCCTCGGCACCGGCATGCGCCAGGGCGCGGACGAGACCGGACCGGACGAGGCTGACCTCGACGAAGTCGTTGAAGTGCCCGGCCTGCAGCGAGGCATCCTGCCGGTTGTCGGTGAAGCTCAGCAGCTTCTTGGCCTCGGGTTCGAGGTCAGACGAGAGCTTGAGCTTCTGCAGGACGTTCAGCGCGAGGATCGTGGTTGCCGTCGACCTGCTGTCCACGCCGAGGGTGCGCAGCTTCGCGACGTCGTTGCGCTCCTTCTTGGGATAGGCCGTGTCGCAGTTCGGGCAGAACGCGAAGGGAGCCTTCAGGAAGAGGAAGCGCGTGCCGCGGAGCGAAGGCTTGCCTTCGGAGTCCAGGTTCATGAGTTCCGGGCGATCATGCGCGCGGTTGTTCCGGATGCTCGGGGCTGCACCGGTGGTGTCGATCCAATCGGGCGGCAGGCGCGTCAGGGCGGCTGCGGGATCCTCGGGCCAGGCCCGGGCCGGATCCTCGGGCTGGAACAGGTAGCCCGATTCGGTGTGCTCGTCCTTCGTCCTCTCGAATCGGGCGCGCGGAGCGATGTGCCATGCATCGCCCTCCGTGACTCGGTCGACGCGGAAGAAGTGGTGGCCGCAGTCCTTGCAGAAGCACATCGGCAGCAGGATCCGCGAGCGGTCACCCGGCACGTACTGCTGCCCGCGAAGCGTGACATGCCAGTCCTCCGGACGCTCGAGGGATGCCCAGACGGTGTCGCCGCGCGTGACGAACTGGTGCAGCCTGAAGGCGAAGGTCGGCAGACCGGTGGCGGGATTGCGGACTCGGGCGCCGATCTCGAGGATCTGCCGAATCGCGCGTTCACACAGCTCGAGGGGGCATCCGGTCAGGTCGGCGAGCTGGTTCGCGGCACCATTGGGCCCCTCTGCAGCCCTGGGCTTGGCGCGCCGGAGCCGGCTGGAATCCGTTTCCGTGGCGAGCCCGAAGGTCGTCTCGATCCACGATGCAAGGGGATTCGACACCAGCATGTCGAACGAGGGGGCCGGGGCCTCGGTTGCGGTCGCTGCCTCGCTCACGGCCTTGGCCAGCGCCCGGCGATCGGCGTCGGTGGGCTTGTCCCGCGCCGGTGTCATCCTGGTCAGCGTCTCGTCGATCACCTGGTCCGGTCCAACCTGCTGGCCGAACATGTTCGACGCGACGGTGGCGATGGCGGCGCGTCGCTCGTGCCGTGCGCCGTCGGTGGCCATGGTGGCACTCGTACCCACGCACGTCATGCGCTCGCCGCTGAAGGCCTGGCGGCAGCGGCGGACGAGCATGGCCACATCGGCACCCTGGCGGCCTCGATAGGTGTGCAGTTCATCAAGCACCAGGAAGCGCAGGTCGCGTGCGGCGCCGATCAGCCGCTGCTCATGACGGCGGGTGAGCAGCAACTCGAGCATGACGTAGTTCGTCAGGAGGATGTCGGGGGGCGTGGAGATGATCCGATTGCGCTCCTCGTTCGACTCCTGGCCGGTGTACCGGGCGTAGGTGACGGGCTGCCCCCCTGCCGCGTACCCACGCTGGAGGAACTTCTCCAGCTCGTCGAACTGCGAATTGGCCAGGGCATTCATCGGGTAGATCACGATGGCCTGGATGCCCCTGCCGGAGCCACGGCGCAGCACATGATCGACGATGGGGATGATGTAGGTCAGGCTCTTGCCGGAGCCCGTGCCGGTGGTCACGACGTACGGTTCGCCCCGGCCAGCCCGCTCGATGGCTTCCACCTGGTGGCGGTACAGCAGGAGCGGCGTACCGGGATCGGCATCGTCGCGCTTGCGCCTGAAGACCTTGGCGCACTCAGGATGAAGGGCCCCCGCCTTGACGAGCTCCTCGACGCTGCCGCCGGGCTCGTAGGCGGGATTCAGCTGGAGCAGCGGCCGCGGCCAGAGGGCGCCGCCGTCGATCTGGGAGGTCACGATCTCGCGCAGCCGGTCGTGCCTGATGTTGATGAAGCTCTGCGTGTATGCGCCGTACTCGCGGACGAGTTCGTTGCGCAGGTCGAAGACATTCATCGTCATCATCCTCCTGCCGCGCGGTGCGATGCGCTTCCCCGGTCATCCTGCGGCATCCGGATCACCGGACGGCGATGATAATGCGCCCCAGATCGCCTGGGCGGCTCGCATCAGGCGAGCAGCAGGCTGTCCCGGGAGTTAGGTTGCGTTGCGTGGCACGTGCGTTGTCACAGTACGTCTGGAGTCCCGGGGGGCGACTTGGCGGTTGTCGTGGTCGATCCCCGGCGATGGACGCTCAGCACAACTGGCCAAACTACTGATCGGTCAGGTCCTGAATGCATGTGCGCAACAACGCCGCCTTGGCAGCAGCTTCGTCGCGCTCAGCGGTGTTGCCTTCAGCAGCATGAAGCGCGGCAGCGGCTTCATGGAATGCCGCGCAGGTATCTAGAAGGTTGGAGTCATCCT
>JBJOGJ010000217.1:0-6710 GCA_046048295.1 Pseudomonadota bacterium
GCGGCTCGCATGCGTCAGCGTGGCGAGACGCGCAGGCGTGACGCCGGTCTCGAAGTGTTCGGCGAACTCGCTCTTCAGGAGGAGCGTCTGAATGATCGAGGTGAGGTTGGCATTGCCGCACCGCTCGCCCAGGCCGTTCAGCGTGCCCTGCACCTGGCGCACGCCGGCACGAATGGCGGCGAGAGAATTGGCAACCGCGTTCTCGGTGTCGTTGTGGGTGTGGATGCCGAGCCGTTCGCCGGGCACCATCTCGACGACGTCACGCACGATGCGCTCGATCTCATGCGGCAGCGTACCGCCGTTGGTGTCGCACAGCACGATCCAGCGCGCGCCGGCATCATAGGCAGTCTGCACGATCTTCAATGCGTAGTCGCGGTTGCCCTTGTAGCCGTCGAAGAAGTGCTCGCAGTCGATCATGGCCTCGCGCCCCGAGGCGACGACCGCCTCGACGGACTGGCGCACGCATTCGACGTTCTCCTCGTTGCTGATGCCGAGGGCGACGCGGACATGATAGTCCCAGCTCTTGGCAACCAGACAGACAGCGTCGGCAGAGCACTGCAGGAGCTGCTGGAAACCAGGGTCGTTCGATACCGAGCGGCCGGCTCGCTTGGTCATGCCAAAGGCGGTGAACTTGGCGCAGGAGAACGACGGTCTATTGCCGAAGAACTCCGTATCGGTTGGATTTGCGCCGGGATATCCGCCCTCGATGTAATCGATGCCGAGGCTGTCGAGCACGACGGCGACGCGGCGCTTGTCCTCCGCCGAAAAGTCGACGCCGGTCGTCTGCGCGCCGTCGCGCCGCGGGGTGTCGAAGAGATAGAGGCGCTCCTTGGTCATGGCGTCCACCAGAGCGGAAACAGGCGGACGGCGAGATACACGGCCGCCACGATCACCGCGATCTTGATCGCGATGTAGGTGAGCTTGGACTTCTGGAAGGGCGGCTCTTCGGGATGATCTGCCATCGGCTGGGTATCCACTTCTCTACCTGATCCCGAAATAACGCAGCAGCAAAAGCCCGCCGACTGTGACGACAAGAATCAGGACGAAGGTCTGCATGTGCTCGGCGAGCGAGGTCTTCTTGTTGGGGTCATCTGCCATTGTCGTGTTCCTACTTCTTCACTTCCCAGGTGGTGACGATCTCGCCGGAGGCGGGGTCCTTGGAATCCTTGAGCTGGATGCCCATGGCCGCAAGCTCGTCGCGGATACGGTCCGACTCGGCCCAGTTCTTGGCCTTGCGCGCTTCGAGGCGGGCGGCGATGAGGGTGTTGATGCGCCCCTCGTCGACCGACACCGATGAAGGGCGCCATGACGCCCACGCCGCAGAGCTGCCCTGCAGCAGCCCCATCATATGTGCCGATGCCTTGAGGCACGCAGCAGCCCCTCTGGAGCCATGTGCCGCTGAAGTACGCAGTTCGTGCAAGGCCGCAACGGCTCTAGGTGTATTGAGATCGTCCTCAAGCGCTTCCAGCACATCTGCGCAAACCGGACCGCTCGCATCAACATCTGCCGTCAAGGCATACCAGTTGTCGAGCGTCCGCTTGGCTTCCTGGAGCCCCTTCTCGGTCCAATTGATCGGTTGGCGATAGTGGGTCGACAGCATGTTGAAGCGCAGAGCCTCGCCCGGCCAGTCCTGAAGCAGTTCATTGATCGTGATGAAGTTGCCGAGGGACTTCGACATCTTCTCGCCTTCGACCTGCAGGAAGCCGTTGTGCATCCAGTAGCGCGCCATGACGGGCGTGCCGTGCGCGCAGCGCGATTGCGCGACCTCGTTCTCGTGGTGCGGGAAGACGAGGTCGATGCCGCCGCCGTGGATGTCGAACACCTGGCCGAGGTGCTTGCCGGACATCGCCGAGCACTCGATGTGCCAGCCTGGCCGTCCGGGGCCTTCGATGCCGCACGGTGACGGCCAGCCGGGCTCTCCCTCCTTCGACGGCTTCCAGAGCACGAAGTCCATCGCCCCCTTCTTGTAGGGCGCGACGTCGACGCGGGCGCCGGCCTCCATCTCCTCGAGGCTGCGGTTGGCGAGGCGGCCATAGTCCGGCATCGACGCGACGTCGAACAGGACATGGCCGTCGGCGACATAGGCGTGGCCTTTCGCAACCAGCGTCTCGCAGAGCGCCTTCATCTCATCGATGTGCTCGGTAGCGCGCGGCTCGACGGTCGGCGGCAGGACGCCCAGCGCGGCGATGTCCTCGTGGAACTGGCGCGCGGTCTTCTCGGTGAGGTCGCGGATCGAGATGCCTTCGGCAGCGGCCCGGGCGTTGATCTTGTCGTCGACGTCGGTGATGTTGCGGGCGTAGGTGACGTGATCGGGCCCATAGATGTGGCGCAACAGGCGGAACAGCACGTCGAACACGATGACCGGGCGGGCGTTGCCGATGTGCGCGTAGTCGTAGACCGTCGGCCCGCAGACGTACATGCGCACGTTGGCGGGGTCGAGCGGCTCGAACGGTTCCTTCCGCCGCGTCAGCGTGTTGTAAAGCGTAAGTGGCACATCCAGCCCCTATGCACCGGGCGGAGGCGCTTTTCTCGACTATGAGGCGAAGAGGGGCGGCCAACGCACCAGCGGTTCTGCTAGCAGGTGATAATAATGCCGCAAGAAGTCTTTACGGCTGGTTTTCGTGTGGCGCATTTCATGGCGCACATATGCGCGGTTGGGCCAGCGGCGTCAAGCAGCCTCACCTGTGCATAGCCCATCCGCCGCATTTGCGCTGCATTGACCGGCTAACTGCCAAGCTCCTAATGTCTGCGTTCCGGGCCAGCACGGGTTCATGCGGATGCCCGGACAGCATGGACTAAATCACTGGCGGGCGACGATAAATGGCAGGCGACAGCACCAGAGCGGCGGGCAGACGCTGGCTCACCCTGGCGGTGATCGCCTTGACGCTCGCCGGCGCCGGCGTCTTCGTCGGTGAAAGCGCCAGCGCCCAGGGCTGGCAGTGGCCATGGGAAACGGATAGCGCGCCGCCCCGCCCGCGCGAACCGATGCGCCGCGAGCGCCAGCAGCCACCGCCCTATGGAGCGCCGCAATACGGCAACCCGCAGTTCGGCCCGCAACAGCAGTCCAACCGGGGCGGCATCTGCCTGCAACTGGAACAACGGCTGGCGCAGGAGGCGAACCGCGGCTCGCAGGACCGCGCCAACCTGCCCCAGATCGAGCAGGGCATACGCGATGCGGCGCGCACCGTACGCACCGGCGAGGCGCAACTCGAGCGGATGCAGTGCTACGAATATTTCCTGTTCTCGAAGAGCCTGCGCCGCTCCAACCGGCGTTGCGTCCAGCTCCACAACGACGTCGAGCAGGCAAAGGAAACCCTCTCGGGCCTGGAAGGGCGCCGCCAGCAGATCTTCTCGACCTCCAGCCGCTCGTATCGCGACGAGATCGTGCGCGAGCTTGCGCGCAACAACTGCGGCGATACCTACACGCGCGAAGCGCGGCGGTTCTCCAATCCGTTCTCGTCGATCTGGCAGGACGAAGGCGGCAATGTCGAAGGCGGCAACCGGTTCGGCGAGTTGCCGTTCGCGACCTACCGGACGATCTGCGTCAGGCTCTGCGACGGCTACTATTTCCCGGTGAGCTTCTCGACGCTGCCCAACCATTTCGAGCGCGACGCCCAGGTCTGCCAATCGAAGTGCGCGGCGCCGTCCGAGCTCTATTTTCACCAGAACCCCGGCGCCGGTGTCGACCAGGCGGTTTCGCACGTCACCAAGCAGCCCTATTCGACACTCAGGACGGCATTCAAGTATCGCAAGGAATTCGTCCAGGGCTGCTCCTGCAAGAGCGCCGAGTACATCCCGCAGGACCAGTTGAACCAGCAGCCGGCAAACAAGCGCGCCGAAGCACCGGGTTTCACCTCCGGCCGGGAGAACTTCTCGCCACGCCGCTAAGCGGCGATCCCCGCATCTAGGTGGCGTTGCCGGCGAGCCGTGAGAGCGCCTTCTGGCGACCGATCAACGGCAGCAGCAGCTTGAGTTCAGGGCCCTGCTCCCGCCCCGTGAGCGCCAGACGCAGCGGATGGAAGAGCGCCCGCCCCTTGGCTCCGGTCGCAGCCTTCACCGCGTCGGTCCAGGTCTTCCAAGTCGTCTCGTCGAACGGCTCTTCGGGCAGCAAACCGGCAGCCGTTGCAAGGAAAGCGGCGTCCTCGATGACGGGGGCGATTTGGCCATCAACCACCTGCCACCACCCGGTTACGTCGGACAGGACCAGGATGTTGCCCTTCACCGCTTCCCAGAACGGCGCACCGATGCCGACCCCAAGTGCGGCGAGCCGGTTCGCGACCGCGTCATAGGGAAGATGGTGCAGGTACCTGGCGTTGAGCTGGCGCAGTTCGTCCATGTCGAAGCGGGCCGGCGCACGCGATATGCGGGCGAAGTCGAAGGTGCCGGCGAGGGTTGCCAGATCGAGGAACGGCTCGATGGCGTCCGACGTGCCGATGAGGGCCGCGTGGCTCGCGACGGCCATCGGCTCCAGGCCCTCGGCGCGGATCGCCTCGATGGACAGTGCACCGGCACGCTTCGAGAGCGCCTGCCCGTCGGCGCCGACGAGCAGGTTGTGATGGCCAAAGCGCGGCGGCTCGGTAGAAAGCGCCTCGAAGAGCTGGATCTGTACGCCGGTGTTGGTGACGTGATCCTCACCGCGGATGACGTCCGTGATGCCCATGTCGATATCGTCGATGACGCTGGTCAACGTGTAGAGGTAAGTGCCGTCGGCGCGGATCAGGACCGGATCGGAGAGCGAGCCGACGTCGATCGACTGGTCGCCGCGCACGAGATCCAGCCATTCCGCAAGGGTCGGCACCGGCCGGAGCGGATCGGCGGCCTCCGTGTTGGCGAGCCGGAACCGCCAGTGCGGCTGGCGTCCTTCGGCCTCGAGTTTGGCGCGGTCGTCGGCGGTCAGCCTGAGGGCGGCGCGGTCGTACATGGGCGGGCGGCCCATGGCGCGGAGCCGCTTGCGCCGGCGGTCGAGTTCGTCCTCGGTCTCGTAACAGGGATAGAGCCGGCCCGACGCCTTGAGGCGTGCCACCACCTCGTCATAGCGGGCGAGCCTGGCGGTCTGGCGTTCCTCGCGGTCCCACACGAGGCCGAGCCACATGAGATCTTCACGGATGCCCTGGGCGAACGCCTCCGTCGAGCGCTCAAGATCGGTGTCGTCGAGGCGCAGGATGAATTGCCCGCCATTCCGGCGCGCGTACATCCAGTTGAACAGTGCGGTGCGGATGTTGCCGACGTGCAGGCGTCCGGTCGGGCTCGGTGCGAAGCGGACGGTGACGGCCATGGCGAGGCTCCCGGCGTGGTGGAATTCGGAAGGGGAAGCCTATAGCCCGTGCGGCGGGCGGCATGCAAATCCAGAACGGCAAAGGGACGGCACCGGTATCGGCCACCGTCCCCTCCGGAAAGCGAATGCTCAGCCGACGAGCGCGCCGCCGCGGCTCATCTTGATGCGGCGGAGCTGCTGCGCGTACCGGTCCCGCGCCACGAGCAGCGAGACGGAGCGGTCGGACACCGTCTGGCGGAGAATGTCGGCGGTCAGATAGAGCAGGTTGACCTGCTGGTCGACGCCGAGTTCCTCGAGCTCGTCGAGGAGCTGCTTGATCTCGCCGACCACCACCTTCTCCTGGGCCGTGAGCGGCGGCACGGACACATCTTCGTTCGAACCCATGACGGACATCCCGTTGAACTCCTCAAAGCGCAACCATTGAGCGGCAACCTAGGGTGTGCAGGCGCACGGGCCAACCGCCCGGCCGCACACGTTTGTTGAAAACATCGTTACAGAAGGAAGGTTCCCAAGCCGTTGATGCCAGCGTGCATCAGATTTTGCCGGATGCGTGAAAAGGAATGGCGGAACAAGGGGGTAGGTTGTTGCCAGTGCGTCACAGGGAAAGGTGGTTCAGGGGTTTTGCACAGGGTGGTGCTGCCCCGCCTTGCCTCGCCGGTTTACCTTCGCCATGCGGATGAAAATCTGCCGCATCAGTCCACACGTTACCGCCGCGTGAGAGGCGCATGTTCGACAAGAGACGGAAAGAGCCCTGCGTCTACATCATGGCCAGCCGGCGAGACGGCGTCATCTATATCGGCGTGACCAGCGCGCTTGCAGATCGCATCGCCATCCACAAACAGGACCTGATCGACGGGTTCACGAAGAAACACGGCGTTCATGCGTTGGTGTACTACGAACTGCATGAGACGATGGAGGATGCGATCAGGCGCGAGACCCAATTGAAGAAATGGAAGCGCGCCTGGAAGGTACGGCTCATTCAGTCAATGAACCCCGAATGGATCGACCTGTTCGATGAAGCGACTGGAGAGATCTTGTTCGGTCCCGCCGACACTGACCGGGAGCGCGGCTGAAGGAGAGCCTCGGGCACCAGGTCTTCGCTCGCGGCAACGGATTGCCCGCCAAGAGCGGATTGTTCGCGGAGAGCAACGTGGATGGCCGCCGTCCGTGCGGAGCACGGCTTCGCCGTGATGCGGCCATGACGGGGGGTGGTGATGGTGATGGTGATGGGCGCAAAGCCTGGGCGCACGACAAGCATGGCGGGTTCCGCCTGGGGTTCCGGGTACCATCGCCCGCAACGGCAGCCGTCACCACCGCCGTCACGGCCGCGGAGGCGGCCGCCTACGACACGTCTCCGCGACGGGCGGGCCGGTTATGCGGCAGGACGCTCGCGGCACCGGACTGCCCGCCACGATCGGCACATTCGCGGAGAGCA
>JBJOGJ010000218.1:0-6700 GCA_046048295.1 Pseudomonadota bacterium
TTCCGCGGGAGTTGATGGTCGGCGAGCTTCCGGCCAAAACGATTAATGCAAGGAAAGCAAAATGCCCAAGATGAAGACAAAAGCTGGCGCCAAGAAGCGCTTCAAAGTTACCGGCACGGGCAAGGTCATGGCCGCCGCCGCCGGCAAGCGACATGGGATGATCAAGCGGACCGCGAAGTTCATCCGGCAGGCGCGTGGCACAATGGTACTCGCTGACTGCGATGCGACCATCGTCAAGAAGTATATGCCGTACCACCGCTGAGCAGCTTCTCCGAGAGCTGCCATCGCCTGACCCGAACAAGAACCGATCTGACGGAGCCAAGCCATGTCCCGTGTGAAGCGCGGTGTGACCGCACATGCCAAGCATAAGAAAGTCCTGAAGGCCGCCAAAGGTTATTACGGGCGACGGAAAAACACGATCCGCGTCGCCAAGCAGGCGGTCGAGAAGGCGATGCAGTACGCCTATCGCGACCGCAAGGCAAAGAAGCGCAACTTCCGTTCGCTTTGGATCCAGCGTATCAATGCCGCGGCACGCGAAAACGGCATGACCTACGGGCAGTTCATCCACGGGCTGTCGAAAGCCGGCATCGAGGTGGATCGCAAGGTGCTCGCCGATCTTGCAGTGCAAGATGCTGCGGCCTTCAAGTCGCTCGTCGCTCAGGCAGAAGCTGCCGGAGCCTGATCTCACCTTTGACGGGCGGCTCAAATCGCAGCAGGAATGCATGCGGTCCGAAACCCGAGAAGGGAAGGCGATTAGCGATGTCCGAATTGGGCGAGCTGCAGAGCCTCGAGAATGAACTGATTGGCGAGATCTCCAGTGCCGGCGAGCTGCAGGTGCTGGAGCAGGTGCGCATTCGTGCGCTCGGCAAGAAGGGCCAGATCGCCGGTCTCATGCACAAGCTTGCGGGACTTCCTGGCGACCAACGCAAGGCTTTTGGCCAGTCGGTCAACCAACTTAAGACGCGTGTTTCCGACGCGCTCGATGTGCGGCGCGCCGCCTTGGAGGATGAGGCATTGGCCCGGCGCCTCCAGACCGAGCGGGCCGACGTTACGTTGCCGGTGGCGCCGGGGCCATTGGCGGTCGGGCGAATTCATCCGGTGTCGCAGGTGTTCGACGAGGTAGTCGAAATCTTTGCCGATATGGGGTTCTCGGTAGCGGAAGGGCCCGACATCGAGAGTGACGAGCTCAATTTCACCAAGCTCAACATCCCCGAAGAGCATCCTTCCCGACAGGATCACGACACCTTCTACCTGCATAGGCCAAGCGAAGAACGAGCGGCCGGCAAGACTGCAGCGAATACGGGACGAATGCTGCTCAGGACGCATACCAGTCCGGTTCAGATCCGGACGATGATGTCGCAGAAGCCTCCCATTCGCATCATTGCGCCGGGTCGTGTCTATCGCTGCGACAGCGACCAGACGCATACGCCGATGTTCCATCAGGTCGAAGCCCTGGTGATCGACGAGGAAACCCACATGGGGCACCTCAAGTGGTGTCTCGAAGAGTTCTGCAAGGCTTTCTTCGAAGTGGACAGTGTTGCGATGCGCTTCCGGGCGTCGCACTTTCCGTTCACCGAGCCGAGCATGGAGGTCGACATCGACGCTGCCGCGATCGGAAAGCCGGGCCAGTGGCTCGAGATCCTGGGCAGCGGGATGGTGCATCCCAATGTCATCCGCAACTGCGGACTCGATCCGGATCGCTACCAGGGCTTTGCCTTCGGCATGGGCCTCGATCGTATTACCATGCTCAAGTATGGGATCGCGGACCTCAGGGACATGTTCTCCGCCGATCTCCGGTGGATGCGTCACTATGGGTTTCTGCCCTTCGACGTTCCAACGCTTGCGGGCGGCTTGTCATCGTGAGGTAGCGTCGATGCGCGACGGTCTGGCGGCGGCTGACCTGCCACCCGACCATCGTCCGAAGGGGAGACGCAAGCCCAATGCTCGTGCTTCAGAATCTGTCCGTTGCAGTCATCGTTGCGCTCGCGATAGCGGTGGCGATGGTCGCGACGTCGGTATTCATCCTCTTCTACCACGACAACAAGCATGAACAGCTCGACCGCTACATCGACTACTCGTTCAATGGCAGCACGCTCAGGCAGGCACTCGCCTACTACAGGTTCATGGCGGTCTCGATGCTGTTCTTTTATATCCTGTTTACCTGCAGCTGCCTGCTGTTGCAGGCGGATGGGCACGTCATCTTCTCAAATGGTGAACGGCCGGTCGTCGGGGGGCCGATCGCGGTCTCGTTCTTTGCGCTGGATCTCGTCCTGCGCGGGGGATTCTTCGATGTAATGGAACACTTCGACCTGAGGCTTGCGAGCCTATACATAAACAAGGGCTCGATCTGGTTCTGGATCTACTCGTTCATATTCCGGATGTTCTATGGGCTCACACTGATCAAGATCTTCATCTCTTTCGCCTGGATCTATGGGAAAATCCGTCTGGCCAGGAAGGCGCACGTCGATGGACAGAGCCAGCTGCACCTATTCGACTGACGCGGCCCCTATCACGAGGCAGGGAAAAGCGTTATCACCCTTCGTTCGAAAACCGAATGCTCTAACCACCGATCGCTGAAATCATGAAGTTCACCCTTGCCTGGCTCAAAGACCATCTCGATACCGATGCCTCGCTCGAGGCCATTTCGGAAAAGCTGTCGTCGATCGGCCTCGAGGTCGATGGGATCGACGACCCGGGGGAGAAGCTGGGTGCATTCGTGATCGCCCGGATTCTAGAGGCGAAGCGGCATCCGGATGCCGACCGCCTGCAGGTATGCCAGGTGGAAATCGCAAAGGGCACGGCGCCGGTTGAGGTGGTGTGCGGGGCGCCGAATGCCCGCGCTGGGCTGGTCGGCGTCTTCGCGCCGCTGGGTACCTATATTCCCGGCACCGGCATCACGCTCGAGAAGCGCCCGGTTCGCGGGGTGGTTTCCAATGGCATGATGGTTTCCGAGCGCGAACTCCAGCTATCGGAGGATCACGAAGGGATCATCGACCTCGAGGCGGATCTTTCGGTGCGCGTCGGCGAGCGCTACATCGACGTCATGGGCATCAACGATCCCGTCATCGAGGTGGGTTTGACGCCAAACCGTCCCGACTGCACAGGCGTTCGCGGCATCGCGCGTGATCTTGCTGCTGCCGGCCTCGGCACGCTCAAGCCTGAACCTGAACTCGGGTCGGTCGAAGGCACATACGATTGCCCAATCGATGTCCTTCTCGAGTTCGATCCATCCGTGGCCGATGCCTGTCCCATTTTCGCCGCCCGTTTTGTCAAAGGCATCAGGAACGGTCCGGCCCCGGAGTGGATGCAGCGTCGTCTCGTGTCGGCAGGCCTGCGCCCGATCAGTGCGCTGGTCGATATCACGAATTACATTTCGCTCGACCGAGGACGGCCGTTGCATGTCTATGACGCCGACAAGCTTACCGGGGCAATCAGGGCCAGGCTTGGCAGGAGCGGCGAAAAATTCCGCGGCCTCGATGGGAAGATCCACGAGGTGGATGACACGATGTGCGTGATCGCGGACGACAGCGGTCCGCTCGGTCTTGGGGGCATAGTCGGCGGCGAGGAGAGCAGCTGTACCGAGGCTACGCAGAATGTCCTCATCGAAAGTGCCTATTTCGATCCGAAACGGACGGCTGCAACGGGGCGCAAGTTGTCCGTCGTGACTGATGCGCGTTATCGTTTCGAGCGGGGGGTCGATCCTGCTGCCGTCGAGCACGGCCTCGATCTGGCGACGGACATGATCCTGCGGTTTGCCGGTGGCGAGCCGTCGAAATCCAAGGTGGCAGGGACCGCGCCCGTCGAGAGCCGCTGGATAGAATTCGATACCGGCCGCATCGCCACGCTTGCCGGCCTGGAGCTGACGCTCGATGAAGTGCACCGTATCCTTCATGGTCTGGGTTTCGAGACGACGGGCGATGGTCCGGTATTGAAAGCGCGTGTGCCGACCTGGCGGCCGGATATTCATGGTGCGGCCGATCTTGTGGAGGAAGTCGTTCGCATTGCAGGCCTCGACCGAATACCGTCGACGCCGATGCCACGCGTATCGGGTGTGGCGCGTGCGGTAATGACGGAGGCACAGCAGCGGTCGCGGCGCGCGCGGAGGGTCTTGGCGGGGCGTGGCCTCGTGGAGGCGATCACATGGTCGTTCATTCCGCGCGCGCAGGCGTCAATGTTCGGTGGCGGTGACGATTGTCTGGAACTTGAAAATCCCATCTCCGTAGAAATGTCGTCGATGCGCCCAAGTCTGTTGCCTGGACTTCTCTCGGCTGCACAGCGGAACCGCAATCGTGGTTTTGGTGATGCCGCAATCTTCGAGGTTGGGCAGGCGTATCGCGGCTTTGGTGCGTCCGACCAACTGTTACTCGCCTCGGGGGTGCGATGCGGTACGGCGCACCTCGAGATCAGCGGGCGATACTGGGCACGTAGCGTGGCGGAAGTCGACGTCTACGACGCCAAGGCCGATGCCATGGCGCTTATTGCGGCTCTCGGCATCGACGCTGCCAAACTGCAAATCACGACCGATGCTCCCGGGTGGTTCCATCCCGGAAAGTCGGGTACTCTGCGGATGGGACCCAAGAATGTGATGGCGCACTTCGGCGAAGTGCATCCTTCGACGCTTCGTGCACTCGATGTGGATGCACCGGTTGTCGCTTTCGAGGTGTTTCTCAACGATTTGCCCACCCAACGTCGCAAGTCGAGGGCAAAGGGACAGTTCGCAGTGTCGGATCTGCTGCCGGTCAAGCGCGACCTTGCTTTCATCGTCGATGACAAGATCAATGCGGGTGATGTCGTGCGCGCTGCGGGCGGTGCCGATCGCGCGCTGGTGACGAATGTCGAGCTGTTCGACGTATTTGCCGGTGGGTCGCTCGAGCAGGGCTACAAGTCGCTTGCCATTGAGATCACGCTTCAGCCGAAGGACAGCGTGCTGACCCAGGCCGAGATCGATGCTGTGATGGAGCGCGTCGTTGCTGCGGTCGGGAAGGCGACGGGTGGGAAGGTTCGTGCCTAGACCAGTGCCGACTTGAGCTGCAATAGTCCGTCCGGAATTTGCTCAGGTGCTTGCCCGGCCAGCCGCCGGGTTCTGCAAGTGATTCGACCTGAAGCGTATTGGCTCTGGACGTCTTGGAGTAGGGCGTGTTGGTGGTTCACAACCAACTCATTTCGGCAACTGTGATGTGACGACACGCTCTGCGAGCTTCGCGAACCGTTCCTGATGTTCGATCGACAGTTCGGCAAGTAGGGGCGATGTGCTGAGGTCCGCAACGAAGGCGAAGGGGTTCGCCTCGATCAGCTGGAAGAGGTGCGTGATCCTCTGCAGTTGCGCCAGCGTTCCGCTGGTCCGGATGTTGAAGTGGTACGTGGTGTCCAGGGCGGCAGAGTCGGCAGTGAGCACCATTTCGCGTGCGAGGGCCCATGCCTGGGACTGTCGACGCCAACGTTCGGTTTCTGCCGATGGTTCCGGGTGGTCTCCTGCCGAACCAATTTCTATGATCCCGTGATTGCTCTTCGCCATGGTGCGGGTATCAACTTCTGCAAATCCGGTTTCCGTGTCCGGTTGCGAGAAGACCCCCAGCAGATCGTTCGGCGTGATCTCCAGCACTTCGGAAATTCGAACGAGCAGGTCCAGGTCGGGTTCGACCTCTGCGCGCTCGTAGCGTGTGTAACGGTTCTCGTCTATTCCCAATTCCTGGGCCAGGCTACGCGCGGTCCTGAAGCCGCGAGGAATGCGCAGCTCCCTGAGGCGCCTGGCGAAAAATGTGCGTGTGCCGGTTGGGGTGGCGATGGCCATTGTCGAGGATCCCGCTCGAGGAGTGCCTTCCCTAATGAGGCAATCATCAGTTTCAAATGCACATGCCACCAGCAACCTGGAATTGCAACGAGCCGGAAAACGGGAATTTGGTATGGTTTATCAAGTTTAAGTTGTAATTCTTTTCATGGCGGGAATGCTGTCTTGCCTAGAGTCTAGGCACTTCCTATGAGGACGCCTGCGGCAAATACGATCAATCCCCCGATAACGACTTCGAAGGCAGCGCGCAGGAACTTGGTGTCCAAATAGCGTGCCCTGATCCAGGCGATGATCCAAAGCTCGACCAACACCACGACTATCGCGAGCGAGGTCGCCGTCCAGAAGTCGGTAATCAGATACGGCAACGTGTGACCGACGCCGCCGATCGTCGTCATAAGACCGGTGATTATGCCACGTACCAATGGGCGACCCCGGCCGGTCAATTCGCCGTCATCGGAAAGTGCTTCTGCGAAGCCCATGGAGATTCCGGCGCCAACCGACGCCGCCATGCCGACGAGAAAAGTTTCCCAGCTATTGTGTGTGGCGAAGGCGGCTGCGAACAATGGGGCGAGCGTCGAGACGGAGCCATCCATCAAGCCGGCGAGGCCCGGTTGGACGACCTGCAGCACGAAGACCCTGCGCTGGGTTTCACTTTCTGCGTTTCGTGCGTCCTTGGTCAGATGCGTTTCGCCAAGCCTTACGGCCAAACTTTCATGGCGCCGTTCCGCCGCTGCCAGGTCGCCGAGCAGTTTTCGCATTTCGACATCCGTCGACTTTGCGAGCGCCCGTTCGTAGAAATGCCGCGTTTCGTATTCGATTGTTTCTGCCTGCTGGCGGACCTTGTCGAGGCCGAGTGGGCGGACCATCCAGATCGGTTCATGCTTGATGAAGCCGCGTACGTCCTCACGTCTT
>JBJOGJ010000219.1:0-6650 GCA_046048295.1 Pseudomonadota bacterium
GAAGTCCCGTGGCTCGAGACCGCTTCTGTCGAAAAAGGCTACGGTGAAGACGATCTTCGCCACTGCAGTCGCGATCCGCAGATCGACCGATGGGCGTTGCGGCAGTACCGCTCGCTCCAGGGCTGGCTCGTCCGGGCAATCTGAGCAGTGGCGATGCAGGCCAGACATCATCTTCGTCTGCCGCGTCGGGCGCTTCACTTCCGGAAACTGCGTGAGCAAGCCGGCGCGGGAAACGGGTCCGGCGCCTTCAGGCAGCTCTGCCAGCTCATCCGCTCCGCTGGCCGATGAGGCGGAAGCGTGATGGCCGTGATGAGCGTCATGACCATGCGCGAACGAAGCCGATCACAACAATATCGTCGCCAGCGCAGCCAGGATGGCAGCGAAAACGATGTTAAGTTTTAGCCCCTGCATTCGCATGGACGATCCCTGACCCGGCGATTGAAATAACATATGACCTCTGGCGGGTGACCGGTCAAGCTGGCAACGGATCGAGGTCGCCCACTTCACCCATGTTCGGCCGGCCAATTGAGGCGCGGTGGGGCTAGGGGGCAATTGACGTTTTCACAAGCGCGGGATTGCGCAGGCGCTGATGCGCGCGCATAAAGTCGAATTTCGCGGCATTCGCCGCACGATCCAAGCGGACGTGGTGGAACCGGTAGACACACAGGACTTAAAATCCTGAGGCCTCACAGCCGTGCGGGTTCGAGTCCCGCCGTCCGCACCAATAAATTCAACAGTTTAGGTGATTTTCTTGGCAAGTGTTCGAGAAGCTTCTTGTTGAATTGGTCTATAATTGGTCCGTTTGGCTTTCTGTTTTCGCCCTCTGATTGTCATTTCGAAACTTCCAACTAAAGCGCCCATAGAGCGCGTGTCGGCCCTCTTGAAGAAGGGCGTCAAAGAGGCCATGTAAAGATCGCAACAACGCGCGAGGTAGCGAAATGGAACGTTGGAACCAATCTGAGGCAGCAGCAAAAGCAAAACTCGATGCGCGGACCTTCCGAACGTTTGTCGATTCCGGAATGGTGCATGCGACCAAGGATTCCCGCTCGAAAGGGCGTGGTTCTACGAAGTTCTTCTCGAAGAAAGAAGTGCAGATCGCAAATTTGCTGGGGCGCCTTCATGCCTATGGCTTCACCCGCGCCAACCTGTTCTCCATCTCCGATGCCCTTAGACGTTGGCAAGACACCGTGCAGTCGCAGTTGAGTGACCGAACTTCGCATTATGTGGCTCTGCGGCAGGTGCGCGAAACGAACATTTCATTCTGGAAAGCATCGTCCATGGACTCGGAGGTGCTTAGGACAGTCGTCGAAAGCGAACTGGAGGCCTCAAGGCCAATGGAGGTTTTTCTCATGAGTTTGGACAGGGGGACTACGCCCTATGACGACCAAAAACCATAGCCTCGCGAAGTTTCATCAGTAAAGAGATATTTTAAATCCGAAAAGCATGGAACGAGACAAATGAACATTTCAGCCAAGGGTATGTCGGGTACGATCGTGGATCGCCTTTTGACTATTCGTGAGGTGGTTGTCGTGACGGGGCTGTCAAAAAGCACTCTCTATCGGATGCAGGCCGAGGGCTTGTTCCCTCGCGCAAGGAAGATCTCCAAGGGGCGGGTGGCGTGGCGTGCATCCGATGTCGAGAACTGGATTGAGGAAAAACATTGATATGAGCGGCTTCGAAAATCAGGACGAATATGAAGGTAGCCTGCCAGAGAGTGGCGTATCCGCGGAGCAGCCGGAGGCGGCAAATGTAGTCACGATAGGTGGAAGCTCACAAGCTGACGAGCGCATCGATGTCGAGGAGCGTTCCACGCCCGAGAGACAAGAGCCAGAGCAAGAGTCAGATGGCAACCGCGGCAAGGGGGACGAGGATGGTACCTCATCGTCGTCCGGTCTCTTCAATGATCCTGACCCGTGGCGGGAGCCTGTCCAACTCCAAGAGCTTCTCGATGAGATAGTTTCATACATCCGAATGCACGTGGTGGTCACCCAGGCGCAGGCCTACACTATGGCGCTTTGGGTACTTGCTGCTCACGCGCATTCCGCTGCAAGAATTTCTCCCATATTAACAATACAGAGCCCGGAAAAGCGGTGCGGAAAGACAACCCTTCTTGGTGTACTCGAATGCCTTCTTCCGAGAGCGCTGTCCACTTCTCACATAACCCCAGCAGCGATATTCAGGACTGTGGAGAAATACCACCCCACCCTGCTGATCGACGAAGCTGATACCTTCATTCACACCTCGACGGACATGTGGGGAATCTTGAACTCTGGCCATACAAAACACGGAGCCCGCGTCATCCGTCTGACTGGTGAGGGACACGACCCAAAGCCGTTTTCGACATGGTGCCCAAAGGTCGTCGCTCTGATTGGTAAGTTGCCGTCGACGTTGGAAGACCGTTCGATTGTGATCAGATTGGAAAGGAAGCTGAAGACGGATTTGGTGGCGAAGTTCAATGACGGAGCACGCGCCAAAGGGCGGGAGCTCATGGCCAAGGCTATGCGCTACATCCAAGACCACGAGATCGAACTGACCGCTATGGAGCCTTGCGAAGACCACGACTTGGATGACCGCGCGGCAGACAACTGGGAGCTCATGTTCAAGATCGCAACGCTGGCTGGCGATAAGTGGATCGAGCGGGCCAAGGCCGCCGCAACGATAATCACGGCTAGCTCTGCGGACGCAAAACTTTCAGATGGCGAGCGGCTTCTGGCCGATATCCGTAAGGTGTTCGACTCGGGTGGTTTTGACGAGATTGGTTCAAAAGGTCTCAGCGCGAAGCTTAACAGCGATGAACAGTCCGTCTGGAGGACACAGCGCGAGGGCCGTGGACTGTCGACGCGTGGCATTGCCCAGCTGCTAAGGCCTTTCGGCATATCCCCGCGCAAGCAGCGTGACCATAACGTCTACCGGCGGGCCGACTTCGAGGAGGCCTGGGAGCGTTACCTGACGCAGTCGTGATGCCTGATCGAAGCTCCACATCCTCCAGTGGGACTGGCTAATAGGATGCTACTATTTTTCATCTTCCATCTCCCACAAAAAAATGGCCCTCTTATCAATGCCTTGGGAGATGTGGGGCTTTATTGGCAAAGGCAGTCAGTGGAGGCTGGCTTCGACCCGCGTTGAAACAACCTCCACCTGCACCACCGGCAAGTTCCACGTAGCAATGAAATAATGGCTATGCACGGTCGAGACAGATCGCTGCATTGTGCCCGACGGAAAGGGGACCGTCGTCGGGGCGTTCTAGATCGCGTTCATGTTGAACGGACGCATATCCGGAGGTGAGGATATGGTTTGCGCATTCGTCATGCACACGAGCCGCGTCAGGTCGAGCATGCCCTGGCGCTGACGCCATTGCGTGCGTCGGCGAGCAATATCAGGCCGGTTCTGTTCGCTGACGAGTACGGTTTTTTGGGTTTGCGGCTCTCACCTGAGCAGGTTCCATACTGAGACGTGGCTGACCATGATACCGAGCAGAGCTCGTCGGCCAAGGCTCAAACTGTGGCTGATCAGAGATGCGGACCAGCAGCCTGAGGAAGTGGCTGTCGAAGCAACCAGGCGAACCCCTCGTGCTGGTAACGCACCAAGTCAACATCACCGCGCTTACCGGCGTCTATCCGAGATCCGGTGAAATCGTCGTGCTGCGCATGTCACCCGAAGGCAAGATTGCCGTTCTCGGTGGCCTCTAGTGCGCGCAAGTGTGGGCTCCGGACTCCCAGTGTCAGTGGCTCTCGACCGCCTTGTTTTGCAAGTGGTGAAATCCCGAAAAAAGGTCGGGCCAATCCGCCGCGCAACCGCCCTGCGGCTGACAGAGCAGACAGTGCCGAGAAGCCAGTGCTCGGGTAGGGAAATTCATCGCTCTGAAGCTCGGCTACATCGGATCAGAGCGTCATCGGGCCGGTTGATCGAAGACCTCTGGCTGGCGTGAATTTGGCGACCGGAACTGGAGCACGGTCGCTCCTTTCGCGCGGTTCGAGCCCCTGCGCATTCTGGACGTGTCCGCCTTCTCGATGGCGACCCGCACCTCGTGGCTGCCGTCCAATGCCGCCTCTATAGATCGGCATCGCTCCAGGCGTTTCGACGCGTCTTCCAGAGCCCGTGCACACGACGGCTGCAGGGCGACCTTTCGGGTCAGCATCGCAACTTCCTGCTCAAGCCTCTCTATCCGCTTGTTGATCGCAAGCCAGATTTCCGCCACGCAGTCCTCCTTGAGCTCCATTTGCTTTCCTCCCGAACAGCTTCTTGGTTGCCGAGAAGAATGCGAGCAGGTGCTTCGCATGACCAGAGCCCGGGTGGGTCATCCACAGCGGAGTTCACCGTCGGAACTTCCTACCGACAATACAACAGTACATCCCCCTCCTGTGCCCAGGGAACTTCAGTGCTGTCACCGTCGAAACAGCACCCCCGCGAAGCTCCGAGCAATCTGGGGCAATGAGGACGAACAATCCGCAGCACCAAACCTGGAGACACACCCCATGCGTAGGCTCAACTCGATCTGGATGATTGCCCTGGCGCCGATCACCGTCGCTTTCTCCGCGCCAGCCGAAGCGCGCATTAGCTGCAGCGGGCCCTGGCAGATCGTCGATGGACGCCACATTGCTTCACCGTTCTGCGGTGACGAACATCTTGCCAAGGTGGCGCGCCAGTATGGCATGCGGGTCAGCGGACGTGCCTTGCGCCGGAGCTTCGCCACGAAACAGGAGACCTGCCAGCTCGTCGGTCATGACAACCGCGTCCGCGAGATCTGCACCGGGTTCAGGAACGATTACGACGACGATAAGGGCGGGAGGCGGCGCTGACTCCAAAATGGACTCTACAGGCCATTCCTTGCTGGGCCGGTGGTGACCGCAGGCAAGTGCATCAATGCCGCTGTACGGCCCGGAAATCGCGATCTAGGGGCTCTCTGCGAACCGCCTGCCTTTGCGTTGCCTGCCGACACCGATGGATTGCGGGCCTGGACGTCTTGTCGATCAGCAACCCGAGCACCCCATTGGGAATGGACGGAGGCAGCGAAACCAGGGCTAACATACGAAGTCTCCCTTAATCTGGATCAAGGGCTGTGCGGCGCAGCCTTGTAACTACTGTATCGGGCGGGCTGCATGGTGCAGCACTCCTACCTACAGTGACGGAGCCTCTCCGATGAACAAGAAGAGTCTTTTGAGAAATCTTACTGGGGCAATTGTCGTATTGGCCTTGGTTACGTTTGGATCAGCGAATGTCAACGCCGCTGCCATAAGCCAGTCCTTGATATCGCCGAGCCTTGAATCGAACGGCAACGTGATACGCGTTCAGAGGCGCGGCCGCGGTGCCGGTGTCAGAGGGGGCGCGATCAGGCGCGGTCCAGCAATGAGGGGCAGAGCACCGGTGGTCAGGCGCGGCGTCGTACGCCGAGGGCCTGGAGTCGTTCGGCGAGGCGCAGTCAGCAGACGGACCGTGGTTCGTAGGTGGGGGCCACGTGGTCGTCGCTATCGGCGTGGTTCTCGCTGGTATGTCTGGGCACCATGGGTTGGTGGATACCTCTACTTCGGCAACTACAATGCATGCTACAACAGCTGTCGTGCGAGGGGATACAGCGCGCCATATTGCAGTGATCTGTGTGCGTGGTAGCTGCTCTGCTAGAGAATGGAAGCGGTCGCGTCATTGGTCGATGCGATCGCTCTAGCCCTCCCAATCTGTGATTGTCTTCGTAACACGGTAGCGATGAAGTTGGCGGCGATAGCTCGTAGCCATTTTCTTCGCCACGACGACCCTTTGCACTCGAATATACTCCTTCAGCAACGAACTCAGGTGCTAGGGGTGAGCGCGACCTTCAAGCTCCCGACCGGCCGAAAACGGCGGCCTTTCATCGGCTGGGGGTGGCACCTTGCGGCTGTCGCCGTTGCCGTCGGCATCCTGTTGACGTGGCCCAAGGAAATACCAGCCTTCGGGCCCATGGCGCTCGGGCTCATTGTCGGGCCTCTGCTCCTCTACCGTCAGGGCCACCGCCATTTTGTGCCCACTGCCGCAGAGATGGAAGCCCACGACAAGCGTGCGCCCTTCCTGTATCTGCGGTCGTTCCAGGTCGATCAGAAGCTCGATGCAGACGAGGAGGCGCTTGCCCGGCTTCTCGCAACGGAGGGACCATTTCTGGCCATCGGAGATCCGCACAAGCCGCTGCCGTCACTTGCTGCTGCGCGAGATTTCCTGCCTGAGGACGACTGGAAGGACGTCGTACTCGATCGCATGGTCCGGGCGCGGCTCATTCTGCTCGTCGCCGGAAGCACACCCGGCCTCGCTTGGGTGATCGAACAGTGCCGGAAGCTCGAGCGGCCGTCGAAGCTCATCGTCATCGTTCCGGCGGGCACTGCAAACTACGAGGCGTTTCGCGGACTGTGCAAAGGATACGGTTTACAGCTTCCCGGCTACGTGATGTTTGCTGGTATGCATGGACCTGTTGTCGGAGTAATTGCCTTTGATGAGGAGTGGCGGCCTCAGGCGACGAGGTTCGCGGATATCAGGGTCATGGACCCGATGTTTCTGCTCGATGCCGAAACGGCCATGTCAATCGGCGTCGAACTTTGACCCCTGATCGAACTGCAATCTTGACCCCTTCTGTCCGTGCTCGTTGCGCCGGCCTGGACCGGAGCTGTGGAGCGTAGCGGAACAGTGGA
>JBJOGJ010000220.1:0-6501 GCA_046048295.1 Pseudomonadota bacterium
CAAAGCGGCAGCCTGAATAAAAACTTGATGGATCGGAGACTCTCTTAGATCAGGACCTCAACTGTCCGAAAAACTCTGACGATGGACAGACACCCCCCTCTCCGCCAAAATTGCCATTATCTCCTGAGCTTTCCCGTTATTCCGGCGCCGCCAGCAGTATTACTCACCGGCGAGTTCTGACACTTGGGTATCCGAGCCAGGGAACTTCGAGTGGATAGCCGCCTTCAGCATATCCACCTGGCCGGCGGGTGCATGCAGCGTGACAAGACCCAGCTCCACGGCATCCACGCCGGAAATGCGCCCGGAGACAAGCGCGCGGACGACCGGGCGTTCCGTGACAAGCAGTACTGTTCCGCTTGCCTGCGCTGCTGCGTGCACTGTGACCTTGGCGCCCTTCTCCGTGGACGTGACATTGGTCCACAGCATCGGTCCCTGATAAAGGATAGTTACACCAAGGGGCGCAGGCGTGTCGCCGACGAGCGTTCTTGCAAACTGCGTGAGTTCGGCGCTGGTCCGGTGGAATGCGAGTGGGCCGGAAGCCTTCTCCTCGATCGCATCTAGCCGGCCGGCGCTCTTCGCAGCCTGGATGGAGCCATGAAGTTTTCGCGTTTCGGGGTACAGCCAACTGATGTAAGCGCGCTGTACCGCAAGCCCGATCAGGCCACCGCCGTCCATACCGCAAGCGACAGCCGGCCGCGGCACTGCTGCGCACGCAACGAATGCCAGAGCGCATACTCCGATCTTGAATGTTCGCATTGCCCGACCTTCCGCGCAGAGTGTCGGCATGCTGGCACCGACGTAGAACCGGCAGACTCCATGACTGCGCCAACATCTCGATTTCCCATGAAAGCATGGCTACGGTCTCGGAACAACCGTCGGAATTCGACATTATCCGTAGCGGCAATTTTCCGGTCCACGCCCGTTTACCCGCGGGGCTTTGCCGAAAATGGGATGACCAGCATGCTCCCGAGCCCCGGATTTGACCTGGAGATTTCCGTCTCTCATTCCAGCTGTTTTCGACTTTTGCAGCCGCGCAAATTTGATAGGCTGATTTCCGCAACCACATTTACAAGCGAACCCATCGAACAGGAGAGATGTAGGGCATGGAACGCGTATGGGATCGGTTTCTCACGGAACAGGACAGGGAACACGTCGGGACCCGGGGCGATCGCAGGATCGGGTTCGGACGGCGGCCCGCCGTCCTCAACATCGACCTATACCGGGGCGTGTTCGGTGACGAGAACCTGCCGATCATGGAAGGAACGAAACTATGGCCGGGCTACTGCGGGCCCGCCAGTTGGCAGTCCGTTCCGCACATTCAGAAACTCCACGCAGCCGCCCGGGCCGTGGGCATTCCCGTCATCCATGTGACGGGCCTCTCGCTGGAAGAATCCGGCGTTCCCGGATGGAGTGAAGCGATCCACGGCACTGCGCGCAAGCAACCGACCGACGCCGGTGCACGCCAGCGCCATACGCGGCGATATGATATCATTGATGAGGTCGCACCGATCCCCGGCGAGGTCGTACTCAGGAAGACGGCACCGAGTGCGTTCAACGGCACACCGCTGCTGGGCGAGTTGAACCGCCTCGGCATCGACACGCTGTTGGTTGCCGGCGAAAGCACAAGTGGCTGCGTTCGAGCAAGTGTCATCGATGCAGCAAGCTTTCGCTTCAAGGTGCAAGTCGTCGAGGAATGTGTGTTCGATCGCCACGAGGCATGCCACGCCATCAACCTTTTCGATATGCACCAGAAGTACGCGGACGTGATTTCGATCGACACCGCACTGGAACGCATCGCCGCTTACGAAAAGTAGCAAGGATCGGACCCTGGCAGGAGAGAGCGCGGCAATCGTCATGTAATGGATGTGGGTGCCTGTTGACCGGAATCAAGGCGGGGCAAATGAAGCTTGTGCGAGGTCCCTGCACTCCCATGTCACAGGTCCGGATCCAGCAATGACGCCATCGAGACCCTACCTGTCCGCTCTGCTCATCGCCGCGGCCGTACTCGCGATGTTCGCTCCTGCACCGGAGGGCCTATCGACAACGGGTTGGCGCGCCGGCGTCCTGGCAATTCTGATGGCATCCCTGTGGATGACCGAAACGCTTCCACTTGCCGCGACCGCACTCATTCCTCTTGTCATGTTTCCGCTTGCCGGAGTGGCGGAAATGGAGGCGGTGGCGCAATCCTATGCCCATCCGCTGATATTTCTATTTCTCGGCGGATTCATTCTCGCAGCCGGCATGAAGAAATGGCAGTTGCACAACTACGCCGCGCTGATTGCATTGCGCTGGTCGGGCTCCAGGCCTGACCTGCAAATCCTCGCGATCATGTCGGCAGCAGCATTTCTCAGCCTTTGGATCAGTAACACCGCGACCGCGATGGTGATGATGCCAATCGGGCTGTCCATGATCGCCGCCGCAGAAGAAGGGTTGCCCGCAAATGAAGGCGGCGATGCGGAAAGTCATGACATCCCGGACAGCACACCGAACTCTTCTCAGTTCGGAAGCGCCCTCATGCTCGGCATCGCGTTCGCAGCGACGATCGGGGGAATGGGCAGTCTTATCGGCACGCCACCGAATGCCTTCTTTGCAGCCTTCGTCCAGAACAACTACGGGGTGACGATCGGCTTCGCGCAATGGATGCTGGTCGGCATTCCGCTCGTTCTGGTGCTCATCCCGATGACATGGCTGATGCTGACCCGTGTTTCATTTACAATGCCTGCCTCCATTCATTCCGCAGCGGGCGCCGACCGAAAACTGCCGGCTCTTTCGCGCGACCAAAAAGTCGTAGCAATTGTACTCTGCGCGACGGCGCTTTCCTGGGTCACACGGCCACTCATCGCCGATCGGTTTGCCATGCCGGGGCTAAGTGATTCTGGCATCGCCATGGCAGGAGCGCTCGCCCTGTTCCTGCTGCCGGCCAGAGGCGAAGGGCGGCAGGCGCTCCTGGACTGGGACGATGTCAAGACCATCCGGTGGGATGTCTTGATCCTGTTCGGCGGCGGACTGGCGCTGGCCGATGGGATCCGCGTCAGCGGGTTGGCCGAATGGATCGGCGCTGCGATCAGCCAATTCAGGGGAATGCCGTTGCCGCTTCTCGTGCTCATAACCATGACAGTAGTCGTCTACCTCGGAGAGCTTGCCAGCAATACCGCCATGGCTGCCGTGTTCCTGCCAGTCGCTGCGGCCGGTGCGGCGGGCCTTGGAGTAGCGCCGCTCGAACTCCTGCTGCCGGTCGCGCTCGCTGCATCGCTGGGCTTCATGCTTCCGGTCGCAACGCCGCCCAATGCCATTGTATACGGATCTGGCGCCGTCACAGCACGACAAATGCTGCGCGCAGGCGCATTGCTCGACGTTATCTCGATACTGGTGGTGTTCGCGATCGCCTTGACGCTCGGGCCGCTTGTAATCCCGATCTGAGCGAGGACACGAAGTGGCCTGCGGCGAAGTTGACCAAGATCGCCGAAAAGCTGCCGGGCGTCGCCAACGATGGCATCTAGCTTGCCGAAAGCTTTGGGCCGATACTGGCCGAAGAACCAGCGGCGCAAGACAATCGGAGGCAGGCGATGAAAGCAGCATATATCAACCGACATGGCGGGCCCGAGGTCTTCGAGTATGGCGAGTTCCCAGACCCGACAGCCGGCGATAGGGAGATCGTGGTCGATATTCATGCGGCCAGCGTGAACGCGGCGGACTGGAAGGTCCGCAAGGGACAGAACCTGCCGGACAAATCGTTTCCCTATGTGATGGGACGCGACTTCTCGGGCGTCGTCCATGGTATCGGTCCAGGTGCCGGAGACTTCGCCCCCGGGGACGAGGTGTATGGCGTCCTCGACGAGGGGCACGAAGGGACCTATGCGGAGCGCGTGGCGATCAACCAGGCCATCGTGGCACGGAAGCCGGACGGGATCACTCATGCCGAAGCGGCGGCGCTCTCGCTGACCGGCCTTACCGCCATCGTCGCTATAGAGGACACTCTCAGGCTGGCACCCGGCGAGACCATTCTCATCCAGGGGGGCGCAGGCGGAGTAGCAGGATTTGCGATCCAGCTTGCCAAGCATATCGGGGCACGGGTGATCACGACCGCAAGCCCGGGCAACCATGCCTATGTGCAGAGTCTCGGCGCCGACGACGTCATCGACTACCACAGCTGCGACTTCCGCAACGCTGCCGGTCCGTGCGACGCAGTGTTCGATACCGTCGGGCGCGACGTTGCCATGCGCTCCTTCGATGTGCTGAAGCCTGGCGGCAGGCTCGCCTCCGTCGCCGCCGGGCGGGCCCCCCTGCAGCCGCCGCGACCCGATCTCACGTACCTGCGGCCGAAGGTCGGTCGGAGCCGGGCCCATCTCGAGCGGATCACCGAACTCGTCGCCAAAGGCGCGGTGCGCGCACCGACAATAGCCACGTACCAGCTTTGCGAGGCCGGAACCGCGCACAGCGTGAGCGAGAGCCGGCACCTGCAGGGAAAACTGGTGTTCACGATCCGCTGACAGCCGCTTTCCGACGTTTCCGGAGCTGAATGCTTGCCGGCAATTACCATTAATTCTCCACGGGCTCCGCAGACGGGCACCTTGTCGCCACAATCGGCCAGTTATTTGCAACGACATTTACTTTGCATTGCAAATTAAAGGAACCAGGAAGTGGACACCATTTTCGACAGCCTCCGACGCCTTACAAACTCGCCGGCCTTCAAGTTCGTTCTGATCGGCATACTCATCCTCCTGCTCACCATTCCGCTTCTGTTCGCCTACCTGATGGTTGCCGAGCGCCAGAGCTACGCCAACCAGGCCCAGGGATCGGTTGGACAGATGTGGGGCCGATCCCAGACCATCCGTGGACCATTCATCGTAACACCGACGACGCGGACCGAGGATATCCGCACCAAGGACGGCGTGGAGAAGCGCGCCATCCGCGAGTATGCGGTCTTCCTGCCCGAGGATCTCAAGGTCAAGAGCGAGGTGAAATCGGAAATCCGCCAACGCGGAATATTCGAGGTGCCCGTGTACCGAAGCACGATCCGGTTCGAAGGCCGCTTCATAAAGCCGATCACGACGGTCTTCGAGCAGTCCGACATCACGGTCAAATGGGGTGAAGCGGTGCTGGTTCTGACACTCGACGACGTGCGCGGCATCAAACGGACGGCTGCGCTCACGATGGGCGGAGGGGCAACGCGCCAGTTCCGCGCCGGCACCGGGTCGGATGGGTTCGGTCAGACGCCGGGAATCCACGTGCCGGTAAGCGAAAGCGAGGCCAAAGACGGCTTCCCGTTCTCATTCGAGTTGGCACTCAACGGGTCCAGCAAACTCCAGTTCGTCCCGGCCGGCGGCGAGACGGAGGTGAAGATCGCTTCCGACTGGCCCCACCCGAGTTTCTCGGGAGCCTTCCTGCCCGACGAACGCGAAATCTCGGATGCGGGCTTCACCGCAACCTGGCGCATTCCGAGGCTGGCACGCGGCGAGGGGCAGACCATGCGCTTTTCGCGGATCGGCAACATGATGGGCACAAAGAACTTCGGTGTCGACTTCTACCAGCCAGTGAAGTTCTATAGTCTCGCCGAGCGCGCACTCAAATACGCGGTCGGGTTCATCGCGGTCATTTTTCTTTCGGTGTTCGTGATGGAGATCCAGAACAGGAAGCGCGTGCACTGGATCCAGTACATGTTCGTCGGGCTGTCGCTGATCGTGTTCTACCTGGTGCTGATCGGGACAGCAGAGCACATCGGGTTCGACCTCGGGTATCTCTGTGCCGCCGTAGCCACCAGCGCACTGATCGGCACTTATGTCGGGGCGGTGATGCGCTCGATGCAGCGTGGCGCTACGATCTTCGGCGTGGTCGCCGTGATCTACGCACTATTGTACCTGCTCCTGCGCGTCGAGGACTACGCCATGCTCATCGGGTCGCTCGCCGCCTTCGCGCTGCTCGCGGTAGCGATGTTCGCAACCAAGGACGTCGACTGGTCGCGGCCGAGCGAGAGCCGGCAGACGTGAGCGAATTGGCCCCTCTCCCGGCGGTGCAGCAGGGAGAGGGGCTCGCAAAAGATCAGTGGCCGCCGCGCTTCAAAGCCTCGATGCGGGCCTCAATGGGCGGGTGCGTCGAGAACAGCGACATCAGCCCATGTGAAGGGCTGATGCCGGCGGTCTGGATCGACTTCGGCAGATCGCCGGTCTCGACCTTGCCAAGAGTGGCGAGCGCGCTGATCATGCTGTTCGGCTGGCCCATGTAAGCCGCCGCGCCCGCATCGGCCCGGAACTCGCGCTGGCGCGAGAACCACGCGACGATGACGGAAGCGAGGATGCCGAACACGATCTGGCATACGAGCGAAGTCACGAAGTAACCGATGCCCTGGCCGTCGCCGTCCTTGTTGAGCTGTTTGTCGACGAGATAGCCGACAATGCGCGACAGGAAGACGACGAAGGTGTTCACGACGCCCTGGACGAGAGCCATCGTGACCATGTCGCCGTTGGCAACGTGAGCCACCTCGTGGGCGAGGACGGCTTCAAC
>JBJOGJ010000221.1:0-6481 GCA_046048295.1 Pseudomonadota bacterium
TCTGCCAGCGGAACCGGCAAAACCGCTCCCGCACGTCAAGACCGGCAAGATCAACGCCATCATCGTCACCGACAGCGACATGCTGCATGACCGCTTCTGGGTCGACGTGTCGAACTTCCTCGGCCAGGAGATCCAGATCCCGAACGCGCACAATGTCTCCTTCATGATGAATGCGCTCCAAAACCTGTCCGGCGGCGAAGCGCTCACGGGATTGCGCGGCCGTGGCGTAAAGGACCGTCCATTCGCCTACGTCAACAACATCAGGCGCGAGGCAGAGCAGAACTTCCGGCAGAAGGAAGAGGACCTCGTCCAGAAGCTCAAGGAGACCGAGGAAAAGCTGGCCGGTCTCGAAAAGAAGAGCGCCGGAGGCCAGGTCATACTCTCCGAGAAGGACAAGGAGACGATCGAGAAGTTCCGGGTCGAGATGCTTTCAATCCGCCGCGAACTGCGAAACGTCAAGCTTGCAATGCGCCAGGACATCGACAGTCTCGACGCCTGGCTGAAGTTCGCCAACATCGGCGCGGTGCCGCTGCTGATCGGTGCGGGCGCACTGGCAATGGGGCTATTCCGCCGTCGGCGGCGTAAGACCAACTGATCCGGACGGAGGTACACGAGATGAATCCGCGACTCTTTACCGGACTGGCTGCCGGAGCCGTCGCCTCGCTCATTCTCGCCATTGTCTCACATGGCGCGACCGAGCGCTGGACGAGCGGCTCCGTCACCGGCGTCAGGCTCTTTCCCAACCTCGCAACTGCCGCCAAGAACGCCAAGACGATCAAGTTGACCAAGGGCGAAACGGTGGTCACGATGACCAACGAAGGCGGCAAGTGGATCATGAAGGATCGCGGCAGCTTCGCCGTCGATGACGAGAAGATCCGCCGCCTGATGGTGAAGCTCGCCGGCACCGAACTGATCGAGCCGAAGACCAAGCTGCCGGACCGCTACAAGCTGCTCGAACTCGAGAACCCGACCGGCAAGGACGCCAAGTCCCGGCTGCTGCACATCGCCGATGCCAGCGGAAGCACGCTCGCGGAACTCGTCATGGGCAAGCAGCGCTACGACGCATTCGGCACGGGCAAGTCGGGGACCTACGTGCGCAAGCCCGGTGATCCGCAGACCTGGCTCGTCAATGCCACGCTCGACAGCGAGGCGACAGTAGCGTATTGGGCGCACTCGCAGATCGTCTATGATTCAGAACGCGAACGCATCCAGCGCATCACTGTCGAGATCCCCGGTGTGAAGCCCCCGCTCGTCATCGAGGCGGAACCAAAGCGCACGGATGACCGCGCGTGGCTGCTCGTCGATATGCCTGCCGACAAGCAGATCAAAATCGACCAACCTCTCGACAGCATCGCCAACGGCTTCACCCGCATCAATCTGGAAGATGTGCGTCCGATCACGGAGCCGCCCTCCGGCCCCGATCTTATCAAGGCGACGCTCGAGGAGAAGGACGGCTTGATCGTGACGTTCCTCGTACGCACCGTCGGCAAGCAGCACTGGCTCACGCTCAGCGCCAGGAGCGAGGGCGAGAAAGCAAAGGCACGCGCCGACAAGATCAACGCGGACGCCAAGGGCTGGGAATATCGCATCCCGGATTCCAAGTACGATCAGGTCATCAAGAAGCGCGACGACATTCTCGAACCGAAAAAACAGGAGGGAAGCAAGCCGAACTAGCTCTCCGAAAAGGATACGTCCGACCCGCCCCGCCCGGTGTCGCGCAGACGTCAGGTGCATGCCACCCGAGCCTGCTTCCCTTCACCGCCGCCCGCCGACGGTCTTCATCACGAGAGCGCCAGCAACACGCGCTGCAAACTTGGCACCGGCCCGGACCGGCACTCTGGTCCGGGTCATGACATCGTGGAACCGCCGCTCCTCCTCGTCACGGTACCGCCCCCCTAGCGCAACGGCCGCCGTGACGGAAGCGCACACGGTCGTCATCGCAACGCCCGTTCCCCCATAGCCAACATTGAGGATGATCGCCGGACTGTGCCGAGACGACCTGATTACAGGCAGATCATTGGCCGTCTGATGGTAGCGTCCGCCCCAGGCGTGGGATACGGCACCGGGTCTGCGGCCGAGGCTCTTCTCCATTAGCCGGCCGAGTCCGGCGAGTACATCCCGAGGCACAGCATATGGCCCGCCCTCTGCCTCCCTGAAACGCTCGATGCCACCATAGACGACACTTCCAGCATGCTCACGGTAGAACGCATAGGCGTGATTGAGCTCGACAACGAATGGCTGCAACGTTCTTGTGCGCTCCACTGATGTCGCCATCATGTAGTTGTGCACGACGCTTGCCGCCACCTTCTCGCCGGCAAGCGCTCTCGTCGTATACGCGTTGCTGGCCACGATTGCCCTGCCTGCGATAACACTGTCGCCGCCGGCAAGCACGAGCCGCGCACGCTCGGCTTCGGGCGCGATCTGCTCCACCGCAACATTTTCGTGGACGGTTACGCCGAGCTCCTGCGCGTACCTGGCGAGGGCCCGAACAAGCCGCATGGGGTGCACGGTGTGGGCGGCCAATTCTATGGCACACCGTCTGCCTTCGCCATCGACGAGTGCATGTTCTATTCCAGACGCGGACAGTGTCCTCGATATCTCAGCGAGCGCGCAGGCTGTGACCGGACCGCTTGCCTGCAGGCGTAGAGTTTCAGGCCGAACATCCGCGCTCGTTGCAATTGTCGACAGCCAACCCGCCGTTTCCGCAACCTTGCGATGGAGCCAGCCGAGTGCCCAGGCATGCTCGATGTTCTCTTCTGCGCTCACGAGCCAGACCGGTGCGGGCAGGGGCGACATGAGCCCGCCATTGCGCCCGCTGGCCCCGAAGCCCACATGATAGGCCTCGATGACTGCAACGCGGGCTCCTGGTTCCGCCTCCTTGAGACGGATCGCCGTGGAAAGCCCGGCAAGACCGCCGCCGACGATCGCGAAATCCAGCTCAGAGGGAGGCCGGCCATCCGAAGTGAAATCAGCCACGCCGGCGCTATCCATCCAGTAGCTCGAGCAGGACGCATTCTCCCTCGCCCGTGTCCGGGCATGTTGCTCCAGCACTGCAATTGCAACTGCCATGCTCATGGCGGTTCCCCTGACTACAACCCATCTATGCTCGAGACTGGAACAACGTGGGATGGCGCGCTGTTCCTCGGGGAACTTCCCGTCATCGGCCAACCCGCCATGCTTCGACAGTGTCAAACTGGCTCGGCGAGAGAAGGCAACAATGGCCACGACGATAAGCACGGATCTTCATGACCTTTCCCAGAACCTGCTAGCCGGAGCGCAAACGATTATCCCGGCGACATTCATCCCCCGGTTCCACAACAGCATCAGCGAGATACCAGCGGATGCCTGGAACGCGCTCTTCCCCGGCAAGGCGGAGGACTGGTCCTATTTCCACGCTATGGAATCGACCGGCAGCGACTTCTCCTATGCAGCGATCGCCGTCTACGACAGTGATCGGATCATTGCAGCCGCTCCCGTCTTCCACACCGGCTACCGCCCGGAGATCGCGCTCTCGCCGCAAGCCAAGGCGTGGGCCGAATGGATGGTGCAACGCTATCCCGAAGCTTTTCGCATCCCCCTGATGGGGCTCGGCTCTCCAATGACGGAAGAATGCATCATCGGCTTCGCACAAGGTCTTTCCCGGACTCAACGAAGTGCAGCACTCGGTTCGATACTCTCAGGACTCGACCAGGCAGCGAAGTCTGCGGGCGCAAGAGTGCTCGCACTCAAGGACCTGCCGGATGCCAGCGCGGCATGGATGCACGACAGCCTCGTCGCGGCCGGCTACACGAGAATGGCCTCACTACCGGTCGCCACACTGAAACTCCCGTATGCCGACGAGGAGGGCTATCTCGCCAGCCTGCGCCCCAAGGTCCGGACCGACATTCGTCGCAAGCTGCGCCAGGCGCAAGACGTCGTCGTGGAGTTCCGCGACGACATCGAAGATATCCATGACGAGATCGTTTCACTCTATGCGGAAACGCGCTCGCACCGAAAAGCCAGCTACGACGGCTTCGACCAGATCCCGGACGGCTACTTTCGCGAGATCATGGCGGCGAATGCCTCGGCGCGCATCATGCTCTGCCGGATAAATGGCGAGATTGGCTCGTTCAATCTATTCCTCGAGGAGCGTGACCGCGTGATCGGCAAGTTCATCGGCCTGCGTTATGCGCTCTCGCGCGACCACAACCTCTACTTCGTGAACTGGATGAATATGGTTCGCTACTGCACTCAACGCGGAATTGGAGAACTGCAGACCGGGCAGACGACCTACCTGCTCAAAGTGAGGCTCGGCTGCAATCTGAAACGCTCGTGGATATATTTTCGCCATCGCTACAGCGCCGTGAACTGGCTGTTCCACTACGCCGGCCCGGCAATGGCCCTCGACAAATCGGATCCTGACCTGCTGGCACTCGGTGAAAAGGCGGTCTACGTCGACACGCCACCTGCATAGCGGAGGAAGATCACCTGCGTGTCGCCATAGGTACGCCGGTCGAACTCCTCGAAGTGCTCGGATAGGACGATCTCGACTCCCTTGCGCTCCTCCAAAACGGCGACCGCGCCGGGCGCCAGCCAACCACCCAAGGCAGCAGAGCGGAGCGCTTCCTCTCCGCGCGACTCGCCATAGGGCGGATCGGCAAAAACCAACCCGTAGCGGTCCCTTTTTCCAGCCGGCCCGAGATCGCACGCATCACGGCGGAATATGCGGGTCGCACCCGAAAGCCCCAGTTGCTCGATATTCTCCCGGATAACGCCGCGGGCTTCCGCTGCGTTGTCGACGAACAGACAATAGCGGGCGCCGCGCGAAAGTGCTTCAAGCCCGAGCGCCCCGGTGCCGGCGAAAAGGTCGAGAACGTCGGTGCCTTCCAGAGTGAAGTCACCGAGCCCGTGCATCAGGATGTTGAACACGGACTCGCGGACCCGATCGGCGGTCGGTCTGAGACCGGGATGATCCGGTCCCCTGATCGCCCTGCCCCTGAGCGCTCCGCCCACGATCCTCATTGGCGCTTCTTTCCCCCCGGCCCGTCACGCCGTGGTCTGCTGTTCTTCGGCCTTGCATCCTGAACCGGCCTGTCGCGTCCACGCCGCTTCTGATCGTCGGGAGCCACTACTGCCGCATCTGCCTTCACATTCTTCCGCACCCAGCGCCCGCCGCGGCGAACGAGCCGGGATTTCGATTCTTCCTTGTAGCGGTCGACGGCGGCACGCGGCGCCGCCAGCTTGTTGCGCGACGATCGTGCAGAGGCTTTGTCAGCTTCTGTTGTGCGGGATGCGGCAGGCTCACCGCTGCGCCGAACAGGGCCGCGGCGCTCGGAGCCTGGATCCTCATCCTCGGAATCCAGCCCCAAATCGGCGGCGACCTTGGGGCCCAGTTGTTCCGCCAGCACCCGTCGCTTAACCTGCTCGACGTCGCCAGGCTTCAGCTCCCGTAGTTGAAACGGGCCGTAGGAAACGCGGATCAAACGGCCGACCTCCAGGCCCAGATGCTGCAGGATACGGCGCACTTCGCGGTTCTTGCCCTCCCTCAGCCCGACCGTCAGCCACAAGTTGCTGCCACCACTATCGTTAAGCGTTGCCTCGACCGGCCCATAGACCACGCCTTCGATTTCGACGCCGTCCTTCAGCGCATCGAGCTGTTGCTGCGTCACCGTCCCGCGAGCCCGGACCCGGTAGCGGCGGAGGAGACCGGTTGCCGGCAGTTCCAGATGGCGTGCAAGCGCTCCACTGGTCGTCAGCAACAACAAGCCTTCCGTGTTGAAGTCCAAACGCCCGACTGAAATGACGCGCCCCATCCACGGCGGCAGTGCCTCGAAAACGGTCGGCCGACCCTCGGGATCCTTATGCGTCGTCACACGCCCCTTCGGCTTGTGATACCGCCAGAGCGTGATCTCACGGGCATCCGGCAGCGGCTGATCGTCGACGAGTACCTTGTCATCGGCCTTCACGGTGAAAGCGGGCGTCTCCAACGTCTTGCCATTGACCTTCACCCGGCCTTCGGCAATCCAGCGCTCCGCATCGCGTCGCGAACATAAACCGGCACGGGAGATCACCTTGGCGATGCGCAGGTCGTCGCGCTCACCCGTAGAAGGGGCCGGACGTGCGGGACGCGCATCGCGTGGCCCGGAACGCTCGGAACGTCGCCCATCTACGGCTGGCTTTTTCCTGTCACCCCCAAATCCCTTCCGCGGCGTGGTTGACGCATCACGACGTTCACCGCGGAAGCCTTCCCGGTCCTTCCGGAACGAACCGCGCTTGTCGCCGGCCTCACCGCCCGACGCGTCCCGCCGGCCCCCGCGGAAGCCTTCCCGGTCCTTCCGGAACGAACCGCCCTTGTCGCCGGCCTCACCGCCCGACGCGTCCCGCCGGCCGCCGCCGAAGCCTTCCCGACCCTTCCGGAACGAACCGCCCTTGTGGCCGGCCTCACCGCCCGACGCGTCCCGCCGGCCGCCGCGGAAGCCTTCCCGGTCCTTCCGGAACGAAC
>JBJOGJ010000222.1:0-6424 GCA_046048295.1 Pseudomonadota bacterium
ATCCTGTCGGAGCGAGCGATCCCAAATGGTCGACTTCGGTTGTTCCCGGGCAACCTGCCGCCGGAGGGGACCCGCAGGTCGTGACAACGGCGCACGCGGAGACCATCAAGAAGGTCAACGATTATTTTGTCGCTTTGGAACGGCTGCAGGGCAAGTTCACGCAGCTCGACGCAGAAAAGAAGCAATCGCGGGGCAAATTCTTCGTCATGCGGCCAGGTCGGTTCCGCTTCGACTATGGCTACGGCATGAAGAAGGTCGTGGTTTCAGACGGTACCTACCTTGCGATCCAGGATCTCGACCTCAACAGCGACGATACCTACGAGCTCGATCGAACGCCGTTCCGGATCCTGCTGCGCAAGGACGTTGACCTGACACGCGATTCCAGCGTCCTCGATGTCCTGGAAAGCGAAGACAAGATCATGCTGAAGCTGAAGGACAAGGATCCGGACGCTCCCGGCATCATCCAACTGTTCATGAACAAGCAGCCAACGCTCGAGCTCACCGGGTGGAAGATCATCGATGCGCAAGGTCTTGAAACAACTGTTGACTTGGCAGAGGTGAGCCGGCCTGAAAAACTGGACCCCGAACTCTTCAAGCGCGAGCAGTTGTTCAAGAAGCGCCTGTGATGTAGGAATTTCCAGCCATTTTCAACGCTACGCCAACGATGTGTGGCAAGGCAAACACGGTGTGGCTGTTCGGTATCCAGCAATACCTAGGCTGAGGATAACCGGTGGGTTATCGGTAACAATTTCGTGAATGACAGGTGTGGGGCCTTTATACCACGGCCTTTTGAAACTACGTTTGGCCTATGCAGGTGATGTCGTCCTGTATCGGTAGTGCCCCCGTCTAGCCGAAAGACATCATCTGTCGCGCTGGAATCCCTCCCAGCGCAGAGCGCACTAGCGCCCTAGCGCCCAACTCCTCCCCCCGGAGTTGGGCGCATTTACTTTTTGAAGCCCCAAAATCCCTTGCGTTTCAATGATGTAGCGTCGGTGTAAATCCGCCCGACTGGCTCTGCACCCTGTCACTGGTGTCCGGCAAGTCCTCGTTGGCGGTGGATACATCTTGCAGGGCTGCCTCAATGGCCTTCAACTGGCGGAGCAGGCCATTCAATCGGCTGCCGATCTTGTCGGCTATATGCTCCGCCAAACGGGGATCATCGTGCATCTGCTCGAAGAGGGTTTCCCGGGTTATTCGCAGTCCCTTGACGGATGAGCGGGCCACGAACGTCGAGGTGTGCTCACGATCGACGAGCATGGCCATTTCGCCGATCAGGGAGCCTGGCTCGATGAGCTCGTCTGCTTCCGCTTCATCTGGGCCAGCGATCCGTGCGACTTCGCCGGATACCACCAGGATGGCGGCGTCCCCGATTTCGCCCTGTTCTATCAAGACCTGGCCCGGGCGATAGATGATCTTCTCGGCCCGGCGTGCGATCTCAGTGATCTGGAGCGGGCTTAGGCCCTGAAACAGCTCCTGCTCCAGAAGCGGGGCGGCTAGTTCGGAAACTGGCATGAACTCTTACCTGGACTGGCATTGCTGATGACGCGCTCTGGCACCTTGGCGCAAGGGCACGCTCGATCTCAGCCAGGAAAGGTGTGCTGATTCGGGCGGCGCGTCGAGCCCGGCGTTGGGGACGTTTGCCGCCAGTGGAAGAACTGGGGATTGGGACGGTTCCGGGCTCAGGGAACCAGCTTGTAGCCGCCGGTTTCCGTTACCAGAATCTCGGCATTCGACGGATCGGTTTCGATTTTCTGGCGCAGCCTGTAGATGTGCGTTTCGAGCGTGTGGGTTGTGACGCCGGCGTTGTATCCCCACACCTCGTGCAACAGCACATCCCGCGTCACGACCCGCTCGCCGGCGCGATACAGGTACTTCAGGATCGAGGTTTCCTTTTCGGTAAGGCGGACCTTGGCGCCCTTTTCATCGACGAGGATCTTCGAGGCCGGTTTGAAGGTGTACGGTCCGATAGTGAAGACCGCGTCCTCGCTCTGCTCGTGCTGGCGGAGCTGTGCGCGGATGCGGGCCAGCAGTACGGCAAACTTGAATGGCTTCGTGACGTAGTCGTTGGCGCCGGCGTCGAGGCCGAGGATGACGTCTGCGTCCGACGTGTTGCCCGTAAGCAGAATGATCGGCGCCTTGAAACCGCTCTTGCGCAGGGACTTGCAGGCCTCGCGCCCGTCCATGTCAGGCAGGCCGACGTCCATGATCAGGAGGTCGAAATGTCCGGTCTTCGCGAGCTCGACGCCCACCGATGCGGTGGCGGCAGCGGCAATGTCGAATTCGTCATACAGCGAAAGCTGCTCGCTCAGGGAGTCGCGGAGATCGTCGTCGTCGTCCACGATCAAGAGCTTGCGAGCGGTGCTCATTTGTCGCTCCATGGCCATGTATATGGTTGTGTGGGGAAAATTAGCACTAACTTGGTGTCGGGCATAGGGTCCGAATGCTCATATGGGGTCCTGTCAGGAGGAGCGCAATGTCGGTGTCGGGCGGTGATCCCGATCTGGTCGTCAGGCGGGTGTCCCCGTGTTCCATCAGGGGCGTGATCGAGCTGGGTGCGCTACGATTCCCGTGTGCGCTCGGGCGCGGCGGGAGTGCCGCCCGCAAACGAGAAGGTGACGGTGCGACGCCCCGGGGGCGGTTCTCGATCGAGCGTGTGTTCTACCGTGCCGATCGGTGCAACCGGCCGAAGACTGGGCTACCGGTGAAGCAGATCAACTTCGACGACGGCTGGTGCGATGCGGCCGGCGATCGCAACTACAACAGGCAGGTGAAGCTGCCTTATGCTGCGCGCTCAGAGGTTCTTTGGCGCGAGGATGTGCTCTACGACATTGTCGTTGTGCTCGGATACAATCTCCGTCCCCGGTCGCAGGGCCGGGGGAGCGCGATCTTCATGCACGTCGCCCGACAGGACTATTCGCCGACTGAGGGATGCATTGCGCTGCGTGCGGGGCATCTCATCCGGGTCCTCGAGCGGCTGCGGCCAGGCGCGCATGTGCGCGTGACGTAGCAAGCGAACGAATGGTTGCTGCAAGACCTGAGGGTCGAGATCACATCACCCTCGGGGTCGCGCGATCGTGATCGAAATTCATTGGTCGTTGCGATGTCGCGACTTCATTGTTCCGGTACTCAATACACAACGCCGGAGTGAAATCATGAAACGTCGCACATTCATCGTCGGCATGGCTGCGGCCGCTACCGTAACTTCGCTGGTCGCGAGCGGCGGCGGTGGTCGCCCGGCTCTTGCGGCGGACGGGACGAAGATCAATACGATTGGCTCGCCGGGAGTGGCGATCAAGGGATACGATCCCGTGGCATATTTCGTCGACGCCGGACCGCGCAAGGGTTCGCCGAAGTTTTCTGTCAAGCACCGCGGCGTCGAGTGGCGCTTTGCGACTGGCGAGAACAAGTCGCGGTTCGAGGCGGACCCTGAGAAATATATGCCGGCCTACGGCGGATACTGCGCCTACGGCGTGGCAAAAGGCGCGCTCGCCAAGATTGAGCCGGACCAGTGGACCATCCGAAATGGCAAGCTCTACCTGAACTATGATGCGGAAGTGCAGGCAGACTGGGCGAAGGATCCTGCAGGCTACATCAGGACCGCTGACAAGAAGTGGCCGGATCTTACCCGTAAATAGAGGTGCGCCAAGGGCTTCGTCTTAGTGTTCCTTCGGTCGACGCACAGATCTTCTGACACCTCCTGAGTTTTCCACCGCGCCAGCTGTAGAGCTTGGGTAACGCTTTGGGTAGCGTCGCTGCGGCTGGCTTGTCGCATGGGGTAACGAAACAGTTGCGCCAGGAAGAACCGCGTGGTTACAGACTCAACCCTCTGCCGGATTGTGAGGGCGTCAACAAGTCATCGACTGCGGAAGGTGCAGGAACGTGGATCAGCTGGCCGAGCGCGATGCGTCGACTACAAAGCCGCGAATAGTCTCCCTCGATCTCCTCAGGGGCTACGCCATTCTCGGCATGTTGATCATTAATCTTCCGGAGATGGGTCGTAGCATCCACGATCTGTTCTCGGGGCCATACGAGGGTTGGAGCCAGAGCGACCAGGTCCTGTTCTGGATCCGCGAGTTGCTGTTCGAGGGCAACAACCGCACGCTCTTCACGATGCTGTTCGGCGCCTCCTTCATGATCCTCGTTTCGAAGGCGATGTCGCCAGGCGATCCAGTGGGGCCCGTCGATCTCTATTACCGACGGTGTCACTGGATGCTGCTGTTCGGGCTCGTGCACGCAACTCTGCTACTGTGGCCGAGCGACATCCTGTTCCACTACGCACTGCCCGCGATGGCAATCCTGCCGTTCAGGAACTGGAGTCCCAGGGCGATCTTCGCTCTGGCGTTCGTCCTCCTATGCGTCCTTAATGTCATCGAGGCCGAGAATGACATCAAGAACAGCTTCGTCCATCAGGCTGCGAAGGCGGCCGAGGCAAAGCAGGCTGCGGGTGGAGAGCTGAGCGCGGAAGAGGAAACGGCGATCGAGGACTGGGAGAAAATCGTCGAGGACCGAAAGATCGACTACGATGCTGTTGCCGAGGAGGTCGAGGCGCGCCAGTCCTATTTCTCATCTGTCGTCTACCAGACGAAGGTCTGGATCAGCTGGCTCGATTTCGAGGCATTCGGATGGTGGCTCGAGGCGTTCACTTTCATGCTGATCGGCATTGCCTTGTTCAAGCTCGGGATCATCACCGGCGCGCGGTCGACGAAATTCTTCCTGATTCTGATGTTCGTTGCGCTGGGCATTGGCACCGCGATCAACTTCCATGAAGCCTGGCTCAAGTGGACGACGTTCAACGCACCGGAAATCTGGCAGGACGACATCACCTATCAGTTCAGCCGGACTGCTACGTCGATCGGGCTCCTGGCGACGCTGATTCTAGCGGCGCGGACAAGCGTCGGCGCCGTCGTTCTGAAGCCGCTTACCTACGTTGGACGCATGCCGCTTACCAACTACATGGGGCAATCGGTCATTGCGGCGATCCTGTTCACTGGGTTCGGCCTGTTCGGGAAGTTCAACAACATCCAGATCTGGGGGCTGGCGTTCTGCATCTGGCTGGCGCTGATGGCGGCCAGCTACCTGTGGCTGCAGTACTTCCGCATGGGGCCGCTCGAGTGGTTGTGGCGGGTGCTGATCCACTGGAAGTTGGAGCCGATCAGCATCGAGGCAAAGGCCGCCTAAGCGGCGGCCGGGAGCGGCGGCATCGAGGCAAGCAGGCGGCCCTTGCCTGCGTAGGGTGAGGGGCGGCCGAGTTTCTGCATTATGTACCAGCAGCGCACCACGACGGGCTGCAGTACCGGCACTCCCAGTTCCTTCTCGAGGGGCTCGAGTACGTCGAGAATGCGCCAGTCACTGCCGAGAATGTAGAGCGCCTCCGGATTGCCGCTCGTCGCCTTGAAGGTCCTGACGATGCCTGCCATCACCTCGTCGATGGTCATCTGGTAGACGTCCTGGTCTTCTGCGACCGGCTTGCCCATGGCCAGTACCTCGAAGCCGGCATCGACGAAGTAGCGGCGAAAGGCGTCCGCGAGTTCGCCCGAGAACGGCGTCAGGCCGACGAAGCGGCCTACGCCGAGCGCCTTCATGGCAGCGACCTGAGTCGAGCCGGTGGTGAACACAGGCACGCCATGGCGTGCCTGCCATTCGTTGATGAGGCGGGTTTCCTCTGCGAGCCCCTGCAACATGAAGGGCGGTGCGCCTTCGGGATGGATCATGTCGCAGCCCTTGGCGGCCAGTGCCGCTACCTTCTCCGTATATGTCGGCATGGCGTTCCTGAACTCGTCGAGGGAGCGATATGCAAAGCCCATGTACTCGGGAACGAGGTCGATATCGTCCGGAAGCAGGGCTTCGAGATCCTTCAGCGAGTTCGAGGTCAGGGTCGGCTTGATGACGCCGATCCTGATGTGGGTGGCTGGGTCCGCCATGGCTGCAACTTTCCTCGGTGTACTATTTCTTCTTTTTCGGCTGCTCGCCCTTGATGCCGTTGATCTTGTCGACGATGTCTGCCGGGGTCGCCGCGATATCCGCTACGACCTGCTCGATCTCGGATCCCTTGGCGGGGTCGAGTTCGATGCCGCGCTTCTTGGCTTCGCCAAGGAACGTCGGGTCTTTGATCGTCGCGTCGAAGGCGTCACGGAACGTCTTGAGGACGTTGGCGGGTACGCCTGGCGGGGTAATGTAGGCGCGTCCGACGGACTGATACGCAAATGCTGCGTCCATTACCTTGCGGTGTTCATCGGTCTTTGCGAATTCGTAGATCGTCGGCACGTCGGGAAGCTCCGCGTGCTTCTTCTTCGTGTATTGGACAATTACGCGGATCTTCTTGTCACTCAGCAACTGACGGCTCTGGGCCTTGAGGCTGCTCCAGGTGGTGCCGCCGACGCCCTGCACCTCGCCGCGCTCCATTGCGAGCATCGACTGGTTGGTT
>JBJOGJ010000223.1:0-6423 GCA_046048295.1 Pseudomonadota bacterium
GCTCCGACACTGAGAGCCGGATCAAGCACAACTTCGGCATGGCCATGCCGGATGGCTACCGCAAGGCGGTGCGTCTGATGAAGATGGCGGACAAGTTCGGTGCGCCGATCATCACATTCGTGGATACAGCCGGTGCCTACCCGGGCATCGGTGCCGAAGAGCGCGGACAGGCCGAGGCGATCGCACGCTCGACGGAGTGTTGCCTGCAGGTCGGTGTGCCGCTCATTTCGGTAATCGTCGGGGAGGGCGGCTCGGGCGGAGCAGTCGCAATCGCGACAGCGAACAAGATCCTGATGCTGGAGCATGCGATATACAGTGTGATTTCGCCGGAAGGTGCGGCGTCAATCATCTGGCGCGATTCCGAAAAGAAGGAAGAAGCGGCGACGGCACTGAAGATCACGGCGCAGGACCTCGAGAAACTCGGTGTGATCGATGGCATCATTCCGGAGCCGATCGGCGGCGCCCATCGAGAGCCGGACGTGACGATCGCTGCCACGGGCAAGGCGATCGCCGGAGCGTTGCGCGAGTTCGAAGGCATGAGTGCCGAGGAGTTGCGTGAACACAGGCACCAGCGCTTCCTGCGTATCGGCCGCGAGAAGGCAGCCTAGGCGGGTGTTGCAGCGGGTCATTGCAGCGTCAAGAGCGCGGCGGTCGACGATACTGAGCGGCGTTCGCCGAACAGTGTTGCCTGCGGGCCTTATCACTTGAAAATCAATATCTTCGGTCAACGGAACGCCGCAATTCCAGTGTCTGAAGCCAATTGACAGCCGCAAGAAGCCACGGCCACATAGGCAGGCTGATTCGTGCGGATATGTAATGCGTGCATTTTTCGCTAGCTCGAGACGCTGGGGCAGGGACAGGGCGCATGATTGGGGCGGAGCGGAGCAGGGAGTATGAAAGCGGGCGGCGTCGCGGTGCGCTGTTTTTCGCTTTTGCATTCGTCGCACTCACTGCCGCTGCATGCGCGAAGCTGGAGCTCCCGGCGCATCTGAAGCCGCTGCCGGAGCAGACAGTGATGCAGCTCGGCAAGCTCAAGATGACCGCGGCCGACCCGATTTTCGTGCGAATATTCAAGGAAGAGTCGGAATTGGAAGTGTGGAAGCAGCGGTCGGACGGCCACTTCTACCATTTCAAGACCTATCCGATCTGCAACTGGTCGGGAACTCTGGGACCGAAGATCAAGCAGGGGGACAAGCAGTCGCCCGAGGGCTTCTATCAGGTCAAGCAGACCCAGATGAACCCGAACTCCAGTTTCCATCTGGCTTTCAACATCGGCTTTCCAAATCAATTCGACCGGGCAAACCGGCGGACCGGCGACTTCCTGATGGTGCATGGCAAATGCCGGTCGGCCGGCTGCTATGCGATGACCGATGCGTTGATGGAGGAGATTTACGCGCTCGCACGCGAGTCTTTCATCGGCGGCCAGTCGGAATTCAGCGTGCACGCGTTCCCGTTCAGGATGACTGACGCCAACATGGCCCGCCACATGCACAGCCCGCACATCAAGTTCTGGCAGACGCTCAAGGAAGGGTACGACTACTTCGAGATCACGCGGAAGCTGCCGGAAATCGCGATCTGCGAACGCCGTTACGTGGTGAATGTCGCATGGCCAGGGGGCAAGCGGCGCAACATCGATTCACGGGGAAGCTGCCCGCGCTTCGACAAGCCCGAAATCGTGGCTTTCAAAGGGGATATCGGCCAACCGGCGGCGGTGGGCGTGGGGCTCACCACGGGCGGTCTGCCCACGGCGACACAGCCGGGGCTGGTCGGAAGCGTCAATTAACACCTGCGTGTCGCATTTCTGCTAGAGTGATTGGGCCGCGCACATACGACGTGTGCATGCAAGGCATGAATTGAGGGAACGCGGTACACCCAAGCCGACCATGAAAGTGATGTGGCATATCGTTTTCGGGCTCGCTCTCGGCCTGGGTCTGCTGGCAGCAAATGCGGCTACCGTCAATTCCGCCCAGGCGGTCGAGATCGTGCTGAACGATGTTGCTCCCGATCGCATCGAACGGCAGCGCGGCCATGCGGCGGGGCGACTCGAGCTTCCAAACCAGCCGGCTGGAGAAGACCTCGATGCGAGACTCGAGGCGAAAGGCTTGAAACTCGGTGCGCCGATATTCATTCGCATCTTCAAGAAGGAGAGCGAAGCCGAGGTGTGGATGAAGAAGGGCGAGAGGTTCGTTCTCTTCGCGACCTACCCGATCTGCCATTGGTCGGGGACGCTCGGTCCGAAGCTCGAGGAAGGGGACCGGCAGAATCCCGAAGGCCTCTACTCGGTGACGCGGCGGCAGCTGCATCGGAGCGGGCGCTGGCCACGCTCCTTGAACATCGGATTTCCGAACGCCTTCGATCGCACGCTGAAACGGACCGGATCGTACATCCTCATACATGGAGGGTGCACGTCGGTCGGCTGCTATGCAATGACCGACGAGGCCGTGCGCGAGATCTACCTGCTGGCAAACCGGGCGCTTGCAGCCGGGCAGCCGGAGATCTACGTGCATGCGTTTCCGTTCCACCTCACGAATTCGCGGCTTGCCGGTTATGCATCCCACCAGTGGTACGGCTTCTGGGGCAACCTGAAGCAAGCTTACGATGCGTTTGCCGAGACGCGCGTGCCGCCGAAGGTTGCGGTCTGCAAGGATCGCTATGTGGTCGAGGCGGTGGCGAAATACGAACAATCGGCCGTGCGGGCAGTACGCCAGCGTGGCCGGCGACAGGGGCGCAAGCGGTTGGCGAGTTTCCCGCCGGCGCGCTGTGAGATCGAAAGCGTGGCTGTCGCGATGCCGGAACTGCCGGCCCGACCACCTGCAGAGCGCGCCTCTGGCAAACTGGCGAGGCCGCTCGAGACGCCATAGTTTTCTTAACCTGGGCGGCTAACGCCCGAGGCCGGGCGCAGTGCTGATGGTGGGCAGCCTCAGTTCTCGTCTTCCGGCAGGCGGGGGAGCGGGGTCAGCGGGATGCCCTCATCCAGCAGTTCCTTGGCTTCCGTGATGCTGGCTTCGCCATAGATGCTACGCTCTTCGGCTTCCTCGTGATGGATACGCCGCGCTTCCTCGGCAAAGCGAGGGCCGACATATTCGGCTTCCGCTTCGACCTTCTTGCGGAAGCGGCGTACAGCGGCGAGGAATTCAGCCGTGGCCTCCGGCGAGAGGGCTGGCTGAGGCACACCCGCAGGTGGCGATGACACGGCAGACAGTGGTTCAGGATCGGAGACCGCCGGCACCGTTGGCCTGCGTCGTCGTTCCGGGGAGGTCACAACGCTCGGCGCCATGAGCGCTTTCGAGATCTTCTTGGAGCTGCAGGTCGGGCAGCGGACAAGGCCGCGCTTCCTCTGGCGGTCGTAGTCGTCGCTATTGCGGAACCAGCCCTCGAATTCGTGCTCTTCCTTGCAAATGAGACTGTAGCGGATCATGCCGGCTTCCGGTCCCTCGCATGGTCGGCCACGTCGACTTCGAAGGTGCGGTCATGGGTCAGGGACGGGACCCGGGTGCGGGCCTCATCGAGGATCGCAAGGTCGATGTCAGCGCAGAGAATGCCGGGCTCGTCGTCGTTGCGTTCGGCGATCACATCGCCCCACGGAGATATGACGAGGCTGTGGCCGAACGTGCTGCGCCCGTTCTCGTGTGCGCCGCCCTGGGCGGCAGCAAAAACAAAGCACTGGGCCTCGATGGCCCGGGCCCTGAGCAGTGTGTGCCAGTGCGCAAGGCCAGTCGGAACCGTGAATGCAGCGGGGACGGCGATGAACCTGGCGCCAGCCTTGGCAAGTGCGCGATAGAGATAGGGGAAGCGGAGATCGTAACAGATGGTCATGCCAAGGCCGCCCCAGGGCAGGCGCGCAACGACACCCCTGGTGCCTGGTTCGTAGTAGCGGCTCTCGCGGTAGGATTCACCGCCGGGGAGATCGACGTCGAACATGTGGATCTTGTCGTACCAGGCGGCAAGGCGGCCATCTGGGCTAAAGAGCAGGCTGCGGTTGGCGGTCTTGTCGCTTTGCGGCAGGCGGACGACGATCGATCCGATATGCAACCAGATACCGAGCTCGGCGGCCAGTGCGGAAAAACGTGCTACGACAGAGCTTCCTTCCTGCAGTTCCGTGCGCTCGAGCAGGGCCTTGCGGTCGAGTTCCATGATGTTGGTCGTCTCGGGCGTCTGGACGTAACTTGCGCCCGCTCCGGCAGCCTCGCGCACCAGCGCCTCTGCGCTGGCGAGGTTCTGTCCGGGCTCGCGGCCGGAGCGCATCTGTATCAATGCCGCCTTGAAACGATCTGCCACCTTGGTCCCCTATTCCATCGTCGCCGTGGTCAGGCGGCAAGCAACCGGTCGAGCTCGCCCTTGCGGTCGAGTTCGTACAGGTCGTCGCAGCCGCCGACATGACGTTCGCCGATCCAAATCTGCGGCACGGTATACTGGCCGCCTGCCTTCTCGGTCATCTCAGCGCGGAGATCAGGCCGCCGAGAGACGTCGATCTCGGTGTATTGCGCACCCTTGCGTTGCAGCAGTGACTTGGCCATGTGGCAGTAAGGGCACATGGAAGTGCTATAGATGACAATCTCAGCCATTGCGCAGATATCCGAGAAAAGGCTTCAAAGCCATGAAGTTAGCCGGTGCTTTCCGGCGCTTGCCAGACATCGGCTAGATATAGATTGTCACAGTCGGAAATTCCAGCCGGGATTGATATGCCTGGATGTGGCGGCATGGAAACGGAGCGTAGCCGTCCGTCAAAGATCGAAATCGAGGTCATGCACGACCATGGCGAGGGCGAGGACGTCGACACGACTGGCGCCGGCGCGCTTTAGGGCGCGGGCGCAGGCACCTGCCGTCGAACCGGTCGTGATGACATCGTCGACAAGGACGACATGCCGGCCGGCGACCCGTGCCTTCTTCATGTGGTCGACGACAAAGGCACCGGATGTGTTCCGCCGCCGCTGAGCGTTGGTGAGGCCGACCTGGCTCCGGGTATTGCGTGTCCGGCGCAGCAGGCCCGGCTCGAAGCGAATGCACGCCGCACGGCTGATGTCGCCGGCGAGAATAGCGGCCTGATTGAATTTGCGCGTCAGCAGACGCCAGCGGTGCAATGGGACCGGCACGATGAGGTCGGCGTCCGCGAGCAGCTCACTGCCGACGGTGACGAGCCAGCGGACGAACAACTGCCGGGATTCGTGGCGATCCGCGTATTTGAAGCCGTGAATGAGACGTGCCATGACGTCGCCGTAAGCGGCGACGGCGCGCGCGCGGTCGAAATCGGGGGGGGCGGCGAGGGCAGCGGCGGATACTGTCCGGCCGCCAGGATCGAAGGGAAGAGGCAGGCCGAGCACGTCGCAGACAGGTGGGCGGATGAAACTGATCCGGCTCCAACAGGTTCCACAGAGGACGTTGTGGTCGACGAGGAGGCGCTGGCAGGAAAGGCAGACCGGTGGCATGACGATATCCGAAAGGGCGCGGGCGCCGCGTCCAATCAGTGCGCCAGCGGCGCGCAGCCCAAAGCGCCGGTCGTGTGCGGGCGCCTCGCTGTCGTCGCTCATGTGTGCCTCGTCGCTTGTCCATATCGAGCGGCGGACATGATCGACGGCAGCGGCGCAATGGGGGACAAGGTAGTCACCCAGGTTGTGGAGCCGGGCAGGGAGCAGCGGTGAAAGGGCGATGGCAGCAGGAGGGGACAATCAGGTTTTCGATCGGGCCCTGCTCAGGGCGCGCCGCCGTCGCGCGGCTCCGGAGATGGCTTCCGCGGACTTCCTGCTGGCCCATGTTGCCGACGATTTCGGACAGCGCCTGGAAATGATCCGGCGGGAATTTCCGCTCTGTCTCAACCTCGGCGCCCATCATGGGCTAGTTTCTCGGCGGCTCAGCGGGTGCGCGGGAATACAGACCTTCGTCAACCTGGACGACGTGCCGGAAGTTCTTGTCGCATGCGACATGCCCAAGGTCGTGGCGGACGAGGAGACGCTGCCTTTTGCGCCTCAGTGTTTCGACCTGATCGTCTCGGGTCTCAAGTTGCAGTTCGTGAACGATCTGCCTGGGGTGCTGCACCAAGCGCGACAGGTATTGAAACCAGATGGACTGTTCCTCGCGGCGGTGCTCGGACCGGATACGCTGAAGGAGTTGCGGGCGGCGTTTCTCGATGCGGAGGCAGAGATACTCGGCGGGGTGAGCCCGCGGGTGGCGCCGTTCATCGAAGTGCGGCAAGCGGGAGCACTGCTGCAGAGAGCGGGCTTTGCTCTACCGGTTGCCGACGCCGAGGCGGTAGTGGTGACCTACGACAGCCCGCTCGGCCTGATGCGTGACCTCAGGGCGATGGGCGCTGCAAATCCGCTCAAGGACAGATCGAGGCTGCCGACGAGCCGTCGCGTGCTGTCGAGAATGATCGAGATTTATGCGGAGCGATATGCAGACGATGACGGGCGCGTGCGTGCGACGTTC
>JBJOGJ010000224.1:0-6420 GCA_046048295.1 Pseudomonadota bacterium
CCATGGGACTGGCGCTGGCCGCACCCGCGCTGGCGGATGACTTCTACAAGGGCAAATCCGTCAGCATCTTCATAGGATCGGGAGCCGGTGGCGGCTTCGATACCTATGGGCGCACGGTCGGCCAGTTTCTCGGCAAGCATATTCCGGGCAAGCCGAACATCGTGCCGGTCAACCGGCCCGGTGCCGGCGGGCGCGGTAACGCGAACCTGCTTTACATCCGCGATCCGAAGGACGGCACAGCACTCGGGCTTCTTGGCCCATGGCTGGCACTCGAGCCGCTGTGGGGCCAGAAGGGCGTGCAATTCGAACCGGCCAAATTCAACTGGCTGATCACGATGTCTCAGGAGACGTCGACCTGCCTGTGGTGGAAGAAGAGCGGCGTGAGCACGATCCAGGAGCTCATCGCGAAAAAGACAGCGACGACCGGCGCTTCCGGCCCGACTTCGTCGCAGGCCTCCGACGCCTATGTCCTGAACAACGTACTCGACCTCAACATCAAGATCCTGCTCGGTTTCAAGGGCACGCGCGACGTCTACCTGGCCTCCGAGCGAGGCGAGATCGACGGTGCATGCGGTCTATGGTGGGCCAGCGTCAAGTCGCAGTACATGGAGGCCATCGATAATGGCCGCGCCAACATCATCCTGCAGCTCGGCAACCGCCGGCATCCGGAACTCGACAAGCGCGGCGTGCCGTTTCTTGGCGACTTGATCAAGGACAAGCCGCAGATCGACAGGGACGCACTTTCCATCATCTTCTCGATGATGGACGTCGCACGCCCGTTCGTGGCACCCCCAGGCGTTCCCGCCGATCGCGTGAAACTGCTGCGCGAAGCGTTCATGGCAACGGCAAAGGATCCGGAGTTCATCGCCGAGGCGACGAAGCGGAAGCTCGACCTCGACCCGAAGGGCGGCGAAGAGGTGCAGAAGATCGTCGAAGCGATGTACAAGCACCCGAAACAGACCGTCGAGCGGGCCAAGAAGATGATCAACCCCTGATCATCTTCTCTTCAGCCATTATGGAACGCCGGCGGCCCTCCGCCGGCGTTTTTCGTCAGGGGCCCCGCTAGGGCAGAGCCCGGATCGAGATACATCGTCCGCTGCGGTACATGAAGCCGGTCACGAAAGCGTATAAGGGAGGTTTCTTAATGAACCTACGCTCAACTGTCCGTCTCGGGGTCGCCGCTGTTGCCGCAGCCAGCCTCACATTGACCGCACCGGCCGGTGCGGAAGACTTCTTCAAAGGCAAAACCGTCAACATCTTCATCGGCTCGGGCGCCGGTGGCGGCTTCGACACCTACGGCCGAACGGTCGGCCAGTTCCTGACCAAGCACATCCCGGGCAATCCGAGCATCCTGCCGGTGAACCGTCCGGGTGCAGGCGGGCGAAAGAATGCCAACCTGCTCTACCTGCGCGACCCGAAGGACGGCACGGCGCTTGGGCTGCTCGGCCCGTGGCTGGCACAGGAGCCGCTGTGGGGCCAATCCGGCGTACAGTTCGAGCCGGCAAAGTTCAACTGGCTGATCACCATGGCGCAGGACAGCTCGACCTGCATCTGGTTCAAGCGCGGCGGCGTGGAGACGATCCAGGACGTCATCAAGAAGAAGACTGCCAACGTCGGCGCTTCCGGCCCGACATCCTCACTCGCCTCCGACGCGCTGATCCTCAACGCAATGCTCGGCCTCGACATCAAGGTACATGTCGGCTTCAAGGGGTCACGGCGCGCATACATGGCGGCGGAAGCCGGCGAGATGGATGGCACGTGCGGTCTCTGGTGGGCTAGCGTCAAGGCGCAGTACATGGGCCCGGTCAACGAGGGCAAGGCCAACATCATCCTGCAGCTCGGCAACCGGCGAAATCCGGATCTCGACAAGCGCGGCGTTCCATTTCTCGGCGACCTCATCAAGGACAAGCCGCAGGTCGACAAGGACGCACTCAAGCTGATTTTCTCGCAGATGGACGTGGCGCGTCCCTTCGTGGCACCGCCCGGCGTGCCGGCTGACCGGGTCAAGCTGCTGCGCAAGGCGTTCATGGACACGGCGAATGACAAGGAGTTCGTTGCCGCGGCCGAAAAGCGCAAGATCGACATCATCCCGAAAAGCGGCGAGGAAGTGCAGAAGATCGTCGAGGAGATGTACACCTATCCGAAAGAAGTCGTGGCGCGGGCCAAGCAGATCATCAACCGCTGAGCCTAGCGGAAAGCCACTTTATCAAACGCCGGCGGGTGCCTCCGCCGGCGTTCCCTGTTTACGGAGCGCCACAGGGGTTCTACGGTTGCGTCGTTTGGATTCTCCTCGTCGCAATCGAAGAAGTTGCATGACCACCAGCCACGACCTGCCGACTCGCCACACCTTCGTCTCCCAACGCCAACAGATGAGCTATGTGGACTGGGGCAACCCGGATGCGCCGCCGCTGGTCCTTGTCCACGGCGGGCGCGATCATGCGCGAAGCTGGGACTGGGTGGCGGAGCGGCTCAGGCGCGAGTGGCACGTGGTAGCGCTCGATCTCGCCGGACACGGCGACAGCGCCTGGATCTCAAACGGCCACTACACGATGCCGGGTCACGTCTACGACCTGTCAGAGCTGATCGTACAGAAGCTTGAGGCTCCGGTGACCATCATCGGCCATTCGATGGGCGGCAATGTCTCGCTGAGATATACGGGCACCTATCCCGAAACCGTTGCGCGGATCGTGGCGATCGAGGGCCTCGGCTTCTCGCCCAAGCGCATGGCGGAGCGGGAGAGCAAGCCGATGCCGACGCGGCTCAGATCCTGGATCGAAGAAAAGCGCGGGGTCATCGGGTATCCGGCAGTCGACTACGAGACCTTCGAGGGGGCGCTGGCCCGGATGACTGAGGCGCATCCGCAGCTCACGCCGGAGCAGGCGCACCATCTGGTGACGCATGGGCTGCGCCAGAAGGAAAACGGCAAGTTCAACTGGAAGTTCGATCCTTTGCTCCGCGCCTGGCCGCCCTATGACCTCAGGCTCGAGGACGTGGCACAACTCTGGCGCGCAATCACCTGCCCGGTTCTGCTGGTGCGCGGCGACAAGAGCTGGCACACCGACCCGGTCGAGGATGGCAGGACGGCGCACTTCGCCGATGTCCGCTCAATCTGCATCGAAGGGGCGAGCCACTGGGTTCACCATGACCGGCTCGATGAATTCATGACAGTTGTCGCCGGCTTCCTTTCGGAAACCACGTAAAAAATTTCCCTTGCACGGGCGAAATTGCTCGGGCAGACTGCGGCCGCTGGTCACAACATGGACGGATTACGACTACGACTCAAGATTTTCGGCTGAAACTCTCGCGCCTTGACCGGCTCCGTTTGCCTTTCCCGACTTCCTGAGCTGTCTGAAACGTTAAGGTCGATAGGACCAGCAAGCGACTGAAACCCTGGGAAGGTATACGGAAATGGATCGCATCGCTGGAACTGTAAAGTTCTTCAACTCCACCAAAGGCTATGGCTTCATCAAGCCCGAGAACGGCGGCGCCGATGTATTCGTGCACGCAACGGCTCTGGAGCGCGCGGGCCTCGGCCCCCTCAACGAGGGTGACCGGGTGACGTTCGTGCTCGAAGACGACCGTCGCGGCCGCGGCAAGCAGGCCGGCAAGATCGAGATGGCCTGAGCCCTCGACACCAGTTGCCTTAGGCGGAGCGCTCCGGGTGACCGGAGCGCTTTTTCTTTTCGAGCCCCGAATTCGCTGCAAATTGCAACACGGCGCGGCTGCCGCACCAATGGCCGTTTGTAACAATTGCCGAATCACCGGCAAAATGGTGACGGAATTTGGGGGAAATGCAAATGATGACTAGAAATGGGCTGTTGACAGCAGCCGTGGTCGTATGCCTCGCCGTTGGGAGCGCTTCGCTGTTGCGGCCAGCCGGCGAAGCGCCCGGGGTTGAGCAGGGCCAATATGCCGTGGCACTCAGCTCGGGGCCAGAGCTCCGGTTGATCGATACCGGCGGCAGTGCGGCATCGGGGGCAGCGGAGGTGCGGACACTCGCCTGCTGGAGAGTGTTCAAGCTCGGCTTTGCGGAAGTGGGCTTCACCTGCGAGGCGCCGCCCCGGCATGTGGCCGCCCTCCTGGAATAGCCGTACTGACGAGGATGCCGCTCAGCATCGCCGCCTGACGATCACAGCTTCGTGCAAAATGATGCAGATTGCGGCCAATTCCGTTGTCTTTGCCGTGCCTGCTTTGTATCAGCACTAACTGTAAGAGAAATTCGGGCCTCGGGGGCCAATATTCATTGCGGAGACGACAATGATCTCGGATATGCGCACACTATTGTCTTCAAGGACGCGGCGGGGGCTGGCTCTGGGCCTGGTGGGCGTAGCGGCGATATTCGCTGCCGGCGCGCCGTCGGCACAATCCTCCGCCAATCCATTTGCAGAACTGGGCGGTGCCTGGCGGGGCACTGCGACGGTTTCGCTGACCAACGGGAAACGGGAACGCATGGGATGCCGAGCCTATTACCGGTCAGGCGAAGCCGCCAGCCAACTCGGGCTGGCGATCCGATGCGCATCGAAAACCGGCTTCAAGATCGAACTCCGGTCGTCGCTGCAATACCAGCGCGGAACCGTCTCCGGCCAGTGGGAAGAACGCACCTTCAACGCAACGGGCAAGCTGCAGGGCTCCGCAACCGCCAACCGCATCATGATGGACATATCGGGCGGTGTGTCAGGCACGATGTCGGTGGCCTTGCGCAAGGGTGGTCATACGGTGCTCATTGCGACGCAAGGCACCGGTTTTTCGGCAGTCGCAATCAACCTGTCGCCGGGCTAGCACCAAGCACTCCAACGGCAGGCCCGTAACATCGGATGGATGACATGAAGTCGAACGGTTTTCTCGTGTGGTTTGCCATGATTGCCATCCTCGCCGGCTACCTGGCCGGACCGGCGGACGCATTCGGACGTCATGACTACGGGCTGGCGCCGGGCCAGAAGTGGGTGCATGCCGAAAGCGAGTTCGGCAACGGCGGGATCTCTGCTCCGGTAAGGTACACGTCCAAAGGACCGCAGATACAGCTGCCGGGCGGTACGTGGATGTTCTGCGACCACACGTGCAGCGAGACGCTGCGCCTCGCCACCGTGGATTTCTGGGAGAGCCAGAACGGGCGCCACGGAGATGGCGACACGAGCTGCGGTCTCATCGGGTGCCGGCTCAAGTTTCGACTGAATTACTGAAGCTCATTGCCGCCACCCGAGCAGGCCCGAGCTTAGGGGGCATTGTACCCAACTCGGGAAGGCCCGAGCTTGGACGTTACCCTCCTGGTTGGGGGATATTAGCCCTCGCCTCTCGCAGGACCAAGGAACGGATTCGTCTGTCGCTCGCGACCGAAGGTGCTGGCCGAGCCATGGCCGGGCACGAACGTGATGTCGTCGCCCAAAGGCAGCAGCTTCGTGACGATGGCACCGATCAACGCCTCATGATCGCCATAGGGAAAATCGGTCCGGCCAACGGAGCCCGCGAACAGCACGTCACCGACAAGGGCGAAGCGGTGCGCCTTGTTGACGTAAACCACGGAGCCCGGAGAATGCCCGGGACAGTGGTAGATCTCGAAGCTGTCGCCCGCGATGTCAATGGTGTCGCCATCGTCGAGCCAGCGCGAGGGCGAGACGTTGCGGGCGGTGAAGATGCCATAACGCGGCGCATGCTCCTCCAGGCTGTCGAGAAGGAACTTGTCACCAAGATGGGGGCCTTCGATAGCCACACCCAGCCTGCCGGCAAGCTCGGTGGCACCCGATGCATGATCGATGTGACCATGGGTCAGGTAGATCCGCCCCACCTTCACGCCGGTTTTCTGGATCGCCTCCTCGATGCGGGCCACGTCGCCACCCGGATCGAACACCGCCCCTTCCATCGTTTCCGCGTTCCAGAGCAGCGTGCAGTTCTGCTCGAGCGGCGTGACCGGGACGATTGCCGCCCGGAGCCGGTTCGCTTTTGACGGACTGGCGGGCGCATTTGGTTCGCTCATCGTCATCCCCTTGGCTGAAACCTCTGGCGGGGATTAAACACTTGCAGCCGCGCGTGGCAATGCGCAGGGCCATTCGCAAGGCGCGAGACGTGCGAGCGGGGGCAGAATGCCCCCGCGATCGTAGTCGTCAATGGTCGAGATGCCGTGGCTTCAGGCGGCCGCGTCAGTGCCTTCGTCGCCAGGATCGCGCAGCACGTAGCCGCGGCCCCAAACTGTCTCGATGTAGTGCTGGCCGCCCGTTGCCGTCTGCAGCTTCTTCCGGAGCTTGCAGATAAAGACGTCGATGATCTTCAATTCCGGTTCGTCCATGCCACCATAGAGATGGTTCAGGAACATCTCCTTGGTGAGCGTCGTGCCCTTGCGCAGCGAGAGCAGCTCGAGCATCTGGTATTCCTTGCCGGTCAGATGCACCCGCTGACCGTTCACCTCAACCGTCTTGGCGTCCAGGT